>CAJAVE010000101.1 GCA_903945325.1 uncultured beta proteobacterium
ATCACACTGCGTTTGTTATCAACTTGTGCTGGGCTGCCAAGCGCTCACGCACTTGTTCAACCGAGACTGCCCGGCCTGGGTCTGCTTTGAGAGCGTCGTAGGCGGGGGCCACTTCCTGCACCAGCCAGATGTCAACCGCGCGGTCGCGCGCTATCAGTGCCCGCAACCCATCGCGGATGACCTCACTCTCGGTTGCATATTCGCCCCCAGCCACCTTGGTTTTAACCAGGTTGGCCATTTCAATGGGTAAGGTCACACTGAACTGTTGGGTAGTACGCATTGCATGCTCCATGTTGTTTGATGGGATTTACGCCAAATCAACCCCCACATCCCGCCAGGACGCATCACGGTGAGAGGCGAAGTTTTGCAGGGCTTCGGTCAGCAGGGGCGACCCCAGCAGCACAGTCATAAGCCCCAGGGCTGTTTTTGGGGTGATTTTCATAGTCAATGGCCTGCAGAGCCTGTGTGCAGATATTCAACAGCCCAATTGTCCAATTGCAAGGCCTCTACGCGCTCGAATTCGCGCAGGTTGTTGGAAATCAGCGTAAGCCCTTCGCTGCGGGCGTGGGCGGCAATGTGCAGGTCGTTCACGCCAATGGTTTGCCCCCGCCTTTCCAGCGCGCTGCGAATGCTGCCGTAGTGTTGGGCCGCTTTGGTGCCATAGGGCAGCACCTCCAGACGGGTGCAAAAGTCTTCCACCACCGACAACGACCGTGCGGGCGCAGTGCTTTTCTCGGCACCGTGCAAGAGCTCGGCCAGGGTGATGGCAGAAATTGCCATGTGGCCCGCATGCTGGTTAAACAACTGCAGTGCCGACACTGGCTTGTTTTTGATCACGTAGATAACGATGTTGGTGTCCAACAGGTAGCGCAGCATCACAGTGCTTCGCGCTCTGGCTGAACCTGGCTGGCCCGGGTGGCCATAAAGTCATCAGATACCCGCTCTTCGCTCAAAAAGAAGCTATCCCAGGTTTGCCCAAGCGGCGCGATGATGCGCTCGCAGCCACGGGCGCGCACATCCACCCGCTTCACGCTATCGGGTAGCCGCAACTCGGCAGGCAGCCGAATGGCCTGGCTGCGGTTGTTGGTAAATACGGTAGTGGCTGTCATCTTCAAGCTCCCTATCAGTGCGTTGGATATAGCAATTGTATATGCAATGTGCCGTTCGGGGCAAAGTTGATGCCGTACAGGAGAATCTTCATGGCCAAATCGGCCTCTAGCCCCCGTGGAATGTGCGCAAGCAGCTACCAATTAAATAGCACATTTACCCACCCTAGTGCCCCAGCGACACCTTGATCAACAGCAGCACCGCCGTGCCCACGGTTGCGGCCCACCACCCCATACCAGTGCCAATGCCACAGGCGAATGTCAAAACGCCAGTCCACCGCATGGGTGGCTGCGTCGCCGCTCCGGCCCAGGCCCTGGCGTGCCACCCACAGGCTGCGCACCGCGCTGTAGAGAATGGACCTGAGCACAAGCAAAACCCGTCGCGCACAGGCGTTGGCGCAAGGCCGGGTTGGCGGCCAAGATGTGGATGGCCAGGAGCAAAGCGGGTAGCATTTGGGTGCCGAACAGCAGCAGCGCCAGCAGCACGCCAAGCAGCCCCAGGGCGGTTTTTCGGGTGATTTTCATAGGCAAAAAGGCCTGCAGAGCCCGTCCACATTGCGCAACCAGCTATTTATTTAATAGCAACCCAAGTGTTCCGCCTCAAACCATCGGGGTCAGTGCAGCTTGCGCCAAGGCTTAGAATTGAACGGCACCCGGGTCTGAGCCATTCAGAGTGCTGCTGGGAACTTAAAGACGTGCACCCTTCCGACAAAAACGAATTTTTCTCCATCACGCATTGGGTCGTGACGGCGTTGGACTTTCTGGCTATTTACGCCGGTGGTTTTATTGCGTTCCAGGTTGATTTTGCGGGCGGCACCGGTTGGGCGCCACTGCGCCCAGACCACCACATGCTGGTTATCGGCACTGCGGCATGCGTTGCCTTGCTGCTGGGCAACGTTTTGCCTTTCTTGCGCGGTGAAGCGCTTGCAAAGCTACTCGGTTTTGTGACCTTGGGTTGGCTTGTGGGTTGGCTTTTGGCAATCGGCGTGCTTGTTGTTGCCGGTAGCGCGGAGCCCCTGGCGTGGGGCGCGCTGGCGGGGTGGGCTTTTGCAGCGGCGCTCGCTTTGGTCATCGGCCGGTCCGTCGCATTTGTCGCCTTGGGCTTGCTGTATCGGGCGGGTTACCAGCGCAAATCGGTGTTGCTGTATGGCGATGCAAAATTGGTGGGCGACGTGCGCAATCAAATTATGCAATCGGCGTCCAGCGGGTTCGAGATCGTAAAAACCATCATTTACGCCGAAGGTAAAAACATCAGCGCGGCCGTTGCAGCCGTTGACCCCGACGAGATCTGGATCAGCCTGCGCCAGGCGGACGAAGCACAGGTCGAGCGCATTGTGCAGGCGTTGCCACCGTCAAAGGCCAACGTCCGGCTGGTTCCCGACCTCAGCATGTTTCAATTTCCGGGCCTCTATCACCACGACGCACTCGGCATTCCCATGGTCGACGTTGCACCGCAGCAGCAGCGGCCTGTCAAGAAAAAGTAAAACAGAAAGGCAAGCCGACACCGCGTTGGGGCGCGATCACTCTTCGTCTTCTTGCGCGTTGGCAGCAGACCGCGATGACCTGCGCACTATCAGCGTGTGCGACAGCCAGCCCATCGCCAAAACCACCACCATGGTCAGCGCATTGGCTGGTATCTGCAAATTGAAATCGACCGTGCTGTGAATCAGCAAGGCCACGATGCTCATAGCCACGCCAAACGCAATGCCCCTGGGCAGGCTGGAGCGGCGGCGCGCCATCACCAGCACCACGGTGCCCAGCGTCAAAGCCACCAGCGTGCCCAAAATTCCCACACCCAGCAGGCCAAAGTCGGCCGCAATTTCGACGTAGTCATTGTGCGTGTGGTCCACATAGGTGTAGCCATACTCGGGGGGCCGGTAGCTTAGAAAAACATTGTAAAAACTGCCACCACCGGTGCCAAACACGGGGAAGTCTCTCACGATGGGCAGCGCGTCGCGCGCGGCTTGCGTCCGCACCTCAATCGACTCCGACTTGCCACCTGCAGAGGCAGACACTTCGGTCTCCTGAATGCGCTCCACCAACTTCTCCAGCCCCACCCACGTTCCCACCACAAAAATGTCGATGATCACCAGGCTGGCAATCAGCGCCACCGTCTGGGGTGCGGTTTTGCGTGCCAGCACCACGGCAACCAGCCCCACCACCAACATGGCCGCAAAAAACGCCGTGTTGCCCATGCGCGAAAGCGTCAGCACAAGGGCAATCACCAAAACCACCAGCAGCAAGCGCAGGCGCATCTTGTCGCTCAGCACAAAGGCAAGGGTCGCCAAGACGCGTGCCTTCCAGCCCCTGCGCGGCGCAGTCTCATGGCCCAGGCGGGCCAACATCAAACCGATGCCAACCGACAGACACATGCACAAATACCCGGCCATGTGGTTCGCGTTGACGAACGAGCCAATCAGGCGCTCATGCGAAACACTGGAAAAGAAAATCGTGTATTCCGCTTTAATAGAGAACAGCACCGCACCCAGCACCGCCTGCAAAACCCCGCTCCAGACAAAAACCAGCGCCAAACGCTCCAGGCGTGGCCCATCGCGCACAGCCAGAACCGTTACCAAGAAGACCACCCAGTAAACAAAGCACAGCGCCGCCATGATGCGCGACTGAAACACATCCACCGACAAGGTCATCCACTCTGATGGCATTTGCACCGCCGCTGCATTGGGCGACAGCGCGTGCACCCAGGCGGCTGGCAACGCTACGGTCTGCAACCATGCCAGCAGCACCATGCCCGCCAGCAGGCCCAACGGCCATCTAAAGAGATAAAGGCGGGCCTGCGCGCCAGCAACCTGCTTGCGCCAGGCAAACACAGTTCCCAGCAGCAGCAGCACGGCGGCAATCAGCAGCAGGCCAACCGCCCACACCCGGTTGCTGCCCAGGGGCAAAGGGGCCCAAATCAACAGTGCCAGCAGGCCAACAAAAACGCCAACGTCGCCCACATCTGCCTTGTGTCTGGTTGCCTCCAACTTGTTCATTGAACCCTCCCGAACTATTTTGAGCGGTGACTGTAGCACGCAGGTGCCACGCATCAGCGCCCCGCATTCTCGCTGCACACGCACCGCACAGCCGCTTGCCGCGTGGCACCGGTGCCACACAAAAACCCACCGAAATCAAGCCGCGCGCTGTGCCATATAGGAGAAATATCCGTAATCCGCTAAACTGTAAGCACTTGTTCAAAAGTCAGGCGCAGAACTGGCAAGAACCCAAAAGTGATATCTAGGTGAGGCTCTGAGATGAAACACTACAACACGCTTGGTGTAAAAAGCCAACGCACGCTTAACACGCAAACCCCTGCGCGCCACTCGGCTACCGCCGCCAACAGGGGCTGCAAATGATTGAAACCTTTGCCATAACCCTGCTGCTCGCCATGGGGCTGATCCGCGCACTCATGCCCATGTCAGTCCACTTGGGGCTGGTGGATGCACCGTGTGTGCGCAAGCGCCACAAAGGCGAGGTGCCACTCATTGGCGGCCTGGCCATCTACGCCACCCTGGTGCCCATGGCACTGACGCTGTCCGCGTGGGAAGCCAACCATGGCCTCTGGCTCATTGCACTGGGTTTGCCCTTGTTGCTCATTGGCCTGGCCGATGACCGGTGGGAGGTTTCTACCCGCATGCGCTTTTTGGTGGAAATTGTGTGCGCCCTGGTGGCCGCCGTTTACTGCGATGTGCGGATTCACGACCTTGGCCGACTGATACCCAGTTTTGGCGGCACATTGCTGGTGGGAGGAACCCTGGTCTTGCTCTCCATTCCGTTGACCATCGTAGGCATGGTTGGCGTCATCAACGCCATCAACATGACCGACGGTGTAGACGGCCTGGCCGGTGGCCTGGCCACACTCACCTTTGCAGGCCTTGCATTCTTAAGCTACCCAAGCAACCCGGCCGTCGCGCTGCAACTGCTCACCTTTGTGGCTGCGTTGACGGGTTTCCTGTACTTTAACTCCCGCTTTTTTGGCCGCAAACGGGCCGCCATCTTCATGGGCGATGGCGGGTCCATCTTTATCGGGTTTGCTTTGGCCTGGTATCTGATCATGCTGTCGCAGGGCAGCAATGCCGTCATCCGGCCGGTTGATGCGCTGTGGCTGGTGGCCGTGCCATTGCTCGACACTGCCACCATCATGACGCGGCGCATGCGCCACGGCCGCTCCCCCTTTGCGGCAGACCGCGAGCATTTTCACCACATCTTGCTGTTGTCGGGTTTTGGTGCCAACCGCACCGTGCTCATCATCTTGTCGGCGCAACTGTGCTGCGTGCTGATTGCAGTGGCCAGCGCACGGGCGGCAGTGCCCGAGTGGTTTGTGTTTGGCCTCTTTGTTGCATTGGCCGGTTTTTACTACAGCATCATGAGCCATGCGTGGAAGGTCATGAAACGCGTCAAGCACTTTCGTGAGTGGGCCGGATTTGAAGACCGCCGTGGAGAGCGCAACGGGGGCGCTCGCCGCGACTGGGGGCAGGACCGGCGCAGCGCCAGGACGTAAGTGCGTGCTGGAGCCACCCCCACGGAAGATCAATCCATCAACACGGCAACCCCCACTGAAGTTTGACGACCTGCTTCAGCGCTTTGAGGTCAACACGGGTTAATGCGTCATGCTGGGCAGTCGGGTGGGTTCGACCACGTCAAAACAAGCCAAACTGGTACAGAAGCACGTAATACCCCGGCTTCAAGAAAGTGCATTCTTACTTCAGCAACCCCAGCAAATACTGCCCGTAGCCATTTTTGGCCAGCGGGGCGGCCAGCTTTTGAATCTGGGCGGCGTCGATCCAGTGTTGGGCAAAGGCGATCTCTTCTGGGCAACTCACCTGCAGGCCTTGGCGTTTTTGCAGGGTGCTGATGAAACTGGCAGCCTCCAGCAGGCTATCGTGGGTGCCGGTGTCAAGCCAAGCGTAACCGCGGCCCATGATTTCAACACTCAGCTCGCCCTGCTCAAGATAGCGGCGGTTCACATCGGTAATTTCCAGTTCGCCACGCGGCGATGGTGCGATGTTGGCTGCAATGTCGCACACCTGGTTGTCATAAAAATACAGCCCGGTCACCGCGTAATTACTCTTGGGTTGCCGGGGCTTTTCTTCAATGCTGATGGCGCGCTGCTGGGCATCAAACGCCACCACGCCATAGCGTTCTGGATCGTTCACATGGTAGGCAAACACCGTTGCACCGCTGCTGCGCGCGCTGGCGTTGGTCAATTGCTTGACCAGATCATGACCATAAAAAATGTTATCACCCAGCACCAGCGCACTGGGCTGGCCGGCCACAAACTCACGACCAATGATGAACGCCTGCGCCAACCCGTCGGGCGACGGTTGCACCGCGTATTGAATGCTCATGCCCCACTGGCTGCCGTCCCCCAGCAGCTCGGCAAAGCGCGGGGTATCTTGCGGCGTGGAGATGATCAGCACCTCACGAATGCCGGCCAGCATCAGCGTGCTGAGCGGGTAGTAAATCATGGGCTTGTCGTACACCGGCATCAGTTGCTTGGAAACCGCCTGTGTTACCGGGTAGAGCCGGGTGCCAGAGCCACCGGCCAGAATAATGCCTTTGCGTTGTGTCATGTGTTGATTCCCTGTTGTATCAAATGCTTCTGATTTATTGATCGGCGTATTGGGTCTGCACCCATTCCCTGTAAGCACCACTTTGCACATGGGTTACCCAATCCGGGTTGGCCAAGTACCACTGCACCGTCTTGCGAATGCCGGACTCAAAGGTTTCAGCGGGCTTCCAGCCCAATTCTTGCTCCAGCTTGCGGGCATCAATGGCATAGCGCCGATCGTGTCCAGGGCGGTCTGTCACATACGTGATCTGCTCATGGTACGGCCTGCCATCATCGCGCGGGCGCATTTCGTCCAGCAGCGCGCAGACGGTGTGCACGATCTCCAGGTTAGCTTTCTCGTTCCAGCCACCGACGTTGTAGATTTCACCCACCCGTCCCGCTTCAAGCACGCGGCGGATGGCGCTGCAATGGTCTTTGACGTACAGCCAGTCCCTAATCTGCTGACCATCGCCATACACCGGCAAGTTTTTACCAGCCAGCGAATTGACGATCAGTAGCGGAATGAGCTTTTCAGGGAAATGGTACGGCCCGTAATTGTTGCTGCAATTGGTAGTGAGCACCGGCAGGCCATAGGTGTGATGCCAGGCGCGTACCAGGTGGTCGCTGGCAGCTTTGCTGGCGCTGTATGGGCTGTTGGGCTCAATGTGGTGGCGCTCGGTAAAGGCCGGCTCATCTTTGCCCAAACTGCCATACACCTCGTCGGTTGAAACATGCAGAAAGCGAAATGCCGTTTTTTGATCAGCAGGCAGCGCAGACCAATAACCGCGCACCGATTCGAGCAAACTGTAGGTCCCCACAATATTGGTTTGGATGAAGTCGCCGGGGCCGTGAATGGATCGGTCAACGTGGCTTTCAGCTGCAAAGTTGACGACTGCGCGAGGCTGGTGTTGGTTTAACAAGCGGGTGACCAGGTCGCCGTCCCCAATGTCACCGTGCACAAAGCAATGGCGCGCATCAGCCTGCACAGCAGACAAAGACTCCAGGTTGCCCGCATAGGTCAGCTTATCGAGATTGACCACCGGCTCATCACACTGCGCGAGCCAATCCAGAACGAAATTTGCGCCGATGAAGCCAGCGCCCCCTGTAATCAATATCATGCGAATCCCTTTTCTATTTCAAAAGCAAATTTCCCCAAAACCCTCAAAACAAGCCAAACCGATACCGCAGCACGTAGTAGCCCAGCTTCAAGACCTCGTTCTCCACAAACCGTGCTGATTGGGGGTTGGCCCACCAGCGCCAGGCAGACCACCATGGCGGGTTAGACGCAACCAGTGTGTAGGTCAAGTCAGTGCCCCGGAAATTGGACGACCAGGCGTAGCCGACCCGCAGCAAATGGGGCGGGTCGCTCACCACCAGAGCGGAGCGCCAGCCGTTGGCCAACATCCAACCACGCACCGCTTGCGCCTCGCCCCAACTGTTTGGGGGCTTCACTTCATCCCAAAACTCGACGAGCGGCACACGCACCAAGGCGTCTTTTCGCTCGGCATCGTTCGGCTCAAACACTACCAAACGATCCGCGTACCCCGCCAATACCAAATCGCGCCCACGGGCGTAACGCCACTCCCCTCCACCCAGCACTACCACCACATCCGCGCGGTGCGGCAACCCGGCGGGGCTGGACAATACAGCGCCTATCGTGAAGAACCCGAGCAACGCCGCCTCGGGCAAAAGCAATAGCCAGAGCAGCAGCACCAACACCATTCGCTGCCAAACCGATGCGTTGCAACGCATAAATGCTATTGTTTTAATAGCTGCTTACGCAGTATTAATGAAGCCTAGAAGCACATTTTGCATAAATTCAAGCCCTGCGCGACGCCAAAATGGCTTCTATTGCCGCCAGATACTTCTGAATGACGATCTGCTCGTCAAACTCGGCCACCATCTTGTCACGCCCGCGCAAACCCATGTCCACTCGCTGCTGGTGCGTGAGCGCCAGCATTTGCTCCATCTTGGCCGCCAGGTCACCCGCATCACGCACCTTGCACAGGTAGCCATTGACACCATCGTCCACCACCTCGCGGCAGCCCACCGCATCGGTGGTGATGATGGGGCGGCCCATGGCAGCAGCCTCTAACAGCGTGCGCGGGGTGCCTTCGCGGTACGACGGCAGCACGATGCAATCCGCCTGGGCAATCTCGGTGCGCACATCGTCGCTCACACCCAAATAGCGCACAACGCCCTGCTTGACCCAGTCATCCACCTGCGCGCGTGAAACGGCAGCCGGGTTTTGCACATCCACAAAGCCCAGCAAACAGCATTCCGCCTGCGGCCAGCGCGCCCTAATCAGCTTGGCAGTCTCGACGTATTCGGCTACCCCCTTGTCAAACAACATGCGGGCAATGAGCAAGAAGCGAAATTTGCGGGGTGAGCCCTCTGTCGGCAGCAAGGGCGCGAGAGCAAAACGACTCAAATCAATGCCCGAGCCTGGCAGCAGGTCTGTGACCGGCGCGCGCACCAAGCCACTGGCAATAAACAACTGCCTATCGTCATCGTTCTGAAAAAACACCTTGGCCGACGGGCGCAAGGCCAGGCGGTACAGCGCGCGCACCAGGCGCACCAGCCAGCCGCCTTGGATGAACACCGCGCCCAGCCCGGCAATGTTGTTGATGACCGGAATGCCCCGCAGCCGCGCCGCCAGCGAGCCATAGACATTGGGCTTGACGGTGTAACCGAGGTACACATCGGGCCGCTCACGCCGGAACAACTGCCAGAAGCGCCACAGCAACAAGCCATCGCGCCCCGGGTGCGTGCCCCCGTTGTGCATGGGCAAGGGCACAAACCGGCAACCCAGTTCCGCTAGGCGCGGGGTATACGCATCGGGCGGGGCCACGGCCACCACTTCGTAGCCGTGTGCCACCAGAGCTCGAATCAACCCTGCCCGAAAGTTAACCAAATTCCAGGCGGTGTTCAGCGCGATTACAACTTTTATTCCCACAACCAAACCAATGGGTAGAACTGATAAGGCAACCATGCATAAGAATGGTCTGCAAAAAGCAACCAGACAAACAACACAGCAGCGCTGTAAGCCACTACGGCCTTCACCGATACCGCTTGTGGCGTGCCACGCGCACGCCTCAAAGCGTCTGGCAACCGCGACAACACAAACAACTGCAACGGTATCCAGTACAAAGCCAGCCGGTCTACCGCTGTGGATGACGACGACGACACCAACAACCCCACAAAGCCAATCGCCCCTACAGACATCCAGGTCCAAAACACACGCATGGGCTGCGGCATGTCAAAGTGCTTGCGCAGCAACAAAAACAAAGCTGCAGGCACTGCATTCATGGCCACCCGAATGGCAGCACCAGAGGACGCGTATTCCGCCTCCAAATACCCCGCCCGCAGGCTAACGACTGAGTCTTGCAGCAGCAACTCGTAAAACAGCATCGCTGATATGGACACCCACACCGCCGACCACCACCTCCTTTCGGCACTGCCCAGCACGGCCAGCGGAATCAAAATAACGGCCGATTTATGAAACAGCGCTGCAAGCACCACAAACACCACAAAGCGAAATATTTTTTGATCCGCCAACGCCGCCAAGCCCAACATAGTCAAGCCAATGGCTGTGGCTTGGCGGGTGTAGCCCATAGCCACCACGGTGATCAAGTAGGGCACGGCTACCACCAAAGCCAACCAAGGCAAGGGCTGTGCTCTGCAAAAAACAAGCAAACCCCAAGTGAACAGGCCAGCACAAACCAGGTTGACAAAGTAAACGCCTAAATCCATCTGACCAGCCAGCCAGTTAAGCAAGCCGTATGCCGGATCGGCACCATCAAACATCGACTCTGAAAGTGATTTATACCTCGCGTCGAGTTGGTGCTCTATATACGTACCCCAGTCAGCTCCTATCTCGTGGCGCAGTCCTATCATTAGCGCCAACACTACAAACATCGCCAGCCACCCGCCTTGCGAGCGCTCTGGTGTTAGTGGTACGGGCTGCAAATTGCTATTTGCACGCCAAGCTGCGAGAAAAAACAATAGCCAATAGGGTGCCATGCTAAAGCCTTTCTTTTTCCAACCAAGCCTGAAACATCAACACCGCCCACAGGCTGGCGGTGTGGTCGCGCTGGCCGCTGAGGTGCTCGGCCCATTTGGTGCGAATGGGTGCGGGGTAAAAAAAGCCTTCTGCTTGCAAACGGTTTTCGGCCAACAAGCTCTCGGCCCAGTCGCGCAGCGGCCCGCGCAGCCACTGTCCCACGGGGATGCCAAAGCCTGCTTTGGGCCGTTCTATTAACTCGCGCGGCACGTATTTGTAAAGCACCTGGCGCAGTGCCCACTTGCCTTCGTTGCCCCTTATCTTCATGTGCAAAGGCAACTGCCAAGCCAACTCCGCTACGCGATGATCCAAAAATGGCACCCGCGTCTCAAGGCTGGTAGCCATCGCGGCGCGGTCAACCTTGCACAAAATATCGTCTGGTAGATAGGTGGTGCTGTCGCGGTACATCATGCGCAACGGGCTATCGGCTGCACCTGTCACGCCGCATTGAGGTAGCGGGTCAGCCAGCAAACTGGGGGGCTCAACTACGGTGCCGCCACCCTCACCGCGCACCACACTGGCAGGGTCTTGCCATTCAGACACCAGGCTTAGGTACAGGTCGTCCATGTTGCGCACACCACGCAGGCGTGCTGCCAGTTTGTGCGCCTTGTCGCCTACCTGTGCAATGCCCTTGCTACCGGGCAGTAAGCCATTTACCGGTTGGCTCAAGGCATCCCACCCCGCCACCGGCACGCTGCGCATGGCGGCACCCAGTGCCTGGCGCACCGGGTAGGGTAACCATGCCAGCCGGTTCCAAATGCGTGGCCCCCAGAAATAGCGGTTGTAGCCGCCAAACAACTCATCACCCGCGTCGCCAGACAACGCCACGGTCACTTGCTGGCGGGCAGCCTTGCAGACCAAATGTGTGGGTATTTGGGACGAATCCGCGAACGGCTCGTCATACATCGCAGGCAAGCTGGGTATCACCGCCTGCGCCTCGGCGGCGGTTACAAACAATTCGCTATGGTCTGTGCCCAAGTGTTGCGCCACGGCGCGGGCGTGGGGGCTTTCATCAAACCCCGCCTCTTCAAACCCCACGGTAAAGGTTTTGACTGGCCGGGTGGACTGCTGCTGCATGAGCGCCACGATGGTGGATGAATCAACCCCGCCTGACAAAAATGCCCCCAGCGGCACATCGGCCAAAGACTGGAGTTGCACAGCGTCTGTAAGGCGCTGCTCCAGCGCCTGTAGTGCGTGGGCTTCATCGGCAATCTGGTTTGTCGCCCCTGCCGTAACTACATCGGCCAGCGCCCACCAGCGGTACAGCGTTAAGCCACCTAGCGTGGCGGGCGGGCGCAGCGGGGCATTGGGTGCAGCGGGAACACCCCCGCTGACAGTCAGCATGCAACCCGGCTCCAGCTTGAAGATGTTTTGGTAAATGCTGTGTGGTGCAGGTACATAGGTAAAGCGCATATACAACGCCAGCGCCTCGCGGCTTACCGGGTTGGCAAAGCCGGGGTAAGCGCGCAGTGCCTTTAGCTCCGAACCAAACACAAAGGCCGCCTTAGCGTCGCTGCCCACCCAGCCATAGTACAGGGGCTTCTCACCAAAGCGGTCGCGCGCCAGGGTTAGGGTTTTGGTTTGGGTGTCCCACAGAGCAATGGCAAACATGCCCACTGTTTTTTGCAGCGTGGCATCGATGCCCCAAGCCTCAAACCCTGCCAATAAAGTCTCGGTGTCTGAGTGCCCCCTCCAGCCAACACCTTGCAGCTCAGCCCGCAAAGCCAAATGGTTATAAATTTCCCCATTGAAAGTCATCACAAACCGTCCACTCGCCGAGTGCATGGGCTGGTGCCCGGCGGCCGTCAGGTCAATAATTGCCAAGCGCCTGAAGCCCAACGCAATACCCGCTTGTGCGTCTGCCCAAGCACCGGCATCGTCGGGGCCGCGGTGCGTGATGGTAAGGGCCATTTGACTAACAACGGCCTCCAGATCACTCAATACGCACGAGCTTTTGACTAAAAACCCTGAAAATCCGCACATTTTTATTTCCTCATTGTTTTTTAGCTGCGAGCTTCAACATCGCTGCCAACTTTGGCCCAGTAACTTGTATTGAGTAGTGCTGCTCAACCTTGCGTCTGCCCGCTGCCCCCATGCGCTGGCGCAAGCCTGCATCTGCCAGGAGCGTCATCAAGACCTGCTCCCATTGCTCCGGCGTGTCTGCCAGGAAACCGTTCACCCCATGCTCGACGATTTGGCAGTTCACCCCCACCGGCGATGCCACCACAGGCAACCCGCAAGCCATGTATTGAATGAGTTTGTAGCCGCATTTGCCTCGCTCAAATGGTGCATCCAATAAGGGCATGATGCCAATGTCAAAACTGGCAATGGAAGCCACTTCGGTTTGCTCTGTCCAGGGGATGGACACCATGGGCAGACCATGCGCCTGTGCATCAATGCCAATGGCTGCAAAACGTGCTTGGCCGCTTGCTAAAAGACGCTCAAAAACTGGTTTGTAAGGGATTAAAAATGAAGCTGTGGAGCGCTGGCCTATCCAGCCGACACAAGGTGGTGCCAATTTATCAATCACAGACATTTGCCCTTGTGACGGATAGCGCGCCAAATCAATCACCGTCGGCATAAGTTCAACGCGACGAGCACCGGCTTGTAACGCAAACTCTGCCAGATAAGCGTTACCCGCCAGCACTAGTGCAGACCCTCGCATTAGCGCCGGGTGCTTGCCTGCTAGTAGTCGCTTAACCAGTGGGTTGCGATGCAAGTCGTAGTCATGAAATACAGCGTCGTCATAGTCCAGCACATAAGGCACATTGCGGGCCAGTAAAGCCTGTTCAACCCAAGCCGGGAGCCAGGGCAATGCATCCTTTTCAATCCAAACCAAGTCAAATGAACCGCTGCCCAGCAGTGCTTTTATGCGCCTGGCATACGCTTGCGCCACATCACCAGGATTGCGTTTGTTGTGCTGCAAGCCAGCCACATAGGCATCTGAAAACAAGGGGGCCAAAGTTACCTCAATGTCAGCGGCTTCAGCCCACGGCAGATACTGGAACATACGGAGCCGACTGCTGGCACCCAATCGGTCATAACGAGGAAGCACAAGCACTCTCACGCGATAGACGCCATTTTTTGATAAGTAGCCGCATAGCGCGCTACGCCCTCATCCAACGAAAAATGTTTTTGTGCTGCTTCAACACAACGCGCACGCGTGGCAGGGTCATGCGCTAACTGCAATAGCTTCACCAGCCCCTCAGTTAATGAAGCCTCGTCAAACGACTTGAGCGCTACCCCAACCTGCTCGCCTTCTAGCACCATGGCCATATCGCCAACACCCGCATTACCCAAGCACGGAATGCCACAGCCTAATAATTCAGCCAATTTGGTGGGGGCTGACGCTTGCTTGGAAAACACGGGTTTGATAAAAAAAATACCAGCGTCCATGCGCGCCATTTGGATCGGCACTTCAGCATGGGTTGCGCTGGTTAGCTCCACCGCAGAGTCTGGTACACCCGCAGCTGCCAAACGGTCACGAATATAGGCATGCTCGCCGCGATTCACTATCAGAAACCGTGCGTCAGGCAACATGTGCAGTAACTTAGAAAAGCATGCGGCAACCTCATCAAATAAATACCATGTACCCGCCGATCCAACATAACCCAATACAAAGTTATCGGCAGTGCGCGCAGCAAGTGATGGTGGTTTAAAACGAGTCAAATCAGCACAGGTGGGGATGACGGTAACTGGCGGCAGTTTCCCCTGTAAATAATCGAAACGCTGCATCTCCAGCACTGCTGCCTGAGTTAGCGATACAACATGATCAGCATTTAGCAAAAACCGCCGCTCAAACCACTTAGCTACGCGAAACATGCGCCCACTTCGTGGCCACAGGCCACCATCCACCCGTTCGTCTGCCCAAAAACCACGCATATCGAAAAGGTACTTAACTCCGGTGAGCTGTTTTAGTGTCAACGCCATGACCGACGATACATAGCTGCGCGCATGAACGATGTGCAGCTTGTAACGCAACACCAACCACAAACCCACGGTAATGCCACAGGCGATATCCCATAACGTGGCTAGCGCAGAAGGCCGCTTGTGGTAGCGCAATGGGTGCCAAACGATGCCTGCATCGTCAATATCTTTAGAAATGCGCTCACGCTCGGAAATGTTGGCCCAGTCATCAGACTTCTCATAGCTGATGAGATGGATGCGCCGCCCAACCGCCAGTCGTTTAAGGTATGCCAGCACTTGTGACTGGCCCAGGGGCTCCAGCATGCCATCGTAAGAAATGTAGAGAATGCCCAACTTCATTTATTCACCTTGGCCAGCGCATCGGGAAACAACAATTCAAGGTACTGATCCACCGCCTTCTCAATTGAAAAATCCTGTCCTCTTGCCTTGAGCGCGGCGTGATCGTGTGTAGCAGTCAGCGACTTAGCCATAGCCACAGCCAGTGCGAATGCATCGCCAACAGGCACTAATCGACCGAATTGACCATCGCACAAAATCTCACGCGGGCCGGAGGGGCAGTCCGTGCTAACTACCGGTGTGCCTGTAGCTAGCGCCTCAATAATCACCGTTGGTAACCCTTCACCGGTAGATGACAGCACATGCAAATCGGCGTGTTGATAATACGGCGAAGGGTCTTGGGTAAAGCCAGGCATGAAAACACTGGCTTCAATACCCAATTGCCGTGTAAGCGCCTCCAGCGCATTGCGGCATTCGCCTTCACCCAAGATCAGCAAGCGCGCGTCGACCTTTTGGCGCAACTGAGAAAATGCAGCGAGCAGGGTCGCATAGTCTTTGATCGCCTTGAGTGTGCCAACCGCAAGAACACGCTTGTGTGAGCCGCACCACCAATTGGCCGGTGCAAGTGGCACGTTGCAAATACGTGGTTTTTCATCCCCGACTACTGGGTTATAAATGACCGTTATGAGGCTTCGGTCAAGCTTTGCAAAGGTGGCAAGATCGTCAGCAGCCCCCTTTGATACCGCCACGATTCCGTCTGACTTAGGAAAAAAAAGATGCATGCTGGAACGCACTTGCCAGCCAACAGACCAGCGATCAAGAAGCTCAGAACGAGACCATGTTGTGTGCTCTGCCACGACTACTCTCATGGGCACGCGGGCCAAGGTGCGCGCCCATAGCGCGGCTACTGTTAGAGGCCATATGCATGCCAGCATTACTGCAGGTCTGGCTTGGCGCAAATAGCGCACCAACGCGGGCAATGCCCAGCGCAGACGCTTGATCTGCAAGTCCACTATGCGAATATCGGGATGCAAGTCGATTTGGAACTCCCCAGTAGAGGAAAGTAAGACCATGTCAACTCGATACTCGCGCAATGCGAAGCTGTTCGCCAAATTAACTGCAACGCGCTCTGCACCGCCGCCGCGGAGGTCTGGCATGAGAATTGCTATGCAGCGGCGTGGGGAATCCAGTGGCATCATCGCAGCACATCCTTTGCACAGCTTTTGATACCTTCAAAATGCTGATAACCGCCAGTCCAATAGAAATGCAGCGCGGCAACAAGCCTTGCAGGCCAGCGTTTCAGCAAAATTGCCTTGCGGGTTTCATTTGCACGAACCAATATATCGATGTGCGACAAAGTCTTTGTCAGTGCCGATGGAACCGGCAAATTGCTCAGCAGAAACATTGCATTGGCTTCAAGCCGTTCCCGAAAAACAACCAGTTGCAGCAGACGCTTCTCGCACGCTTGAACTGGATTCTGCTGCAGATTTTTAGCGGCCAACGAGTTGCGAAACAATTTGAATGCAGAGGCCGGCAAGGTGCTGCTAGTGATGTATCCGGATGTGTTGTCGCCATGACGGCGGTAATACTGCAGACACTGTGTTGTTATTTCACGGCATGTCAACGACAACCCAAACAAATGTAACCATCCATCATGCGAATGTGTAGCTGCTGGTACTGGCAAAAGCGCTGGAAGAATGGTGTTGCGATAAGCACTGCAGCATCCACTTATAAGATGATCTGCATTGAGACCTGCGGAATGTATTTGTCCAAGAATTGTCAGTCCCGTCGGGTCAAGTGACTCATCTGTTATTTCAGCATCATTGACGACTACCCATACATCTGAACGACTCTCGAAAATCGCGTAAACAGCCTCAATCTTATTGGCGAACCAGTAGTCATCCTGATCACTAAGAAATACGATATCACCTTTGCAAAGTGCCATTGCGCGGTCGAAATTTGCGGCATAACCCAACCTAGTTTCATTGCGGTAAACCTGCACACTGAACGCCACAGTCCGCGAAAAGGTTTCTATGATTTCCACCGACCGGTCCGTAGAGCCGTCATCACATACGATGAGTTCATCCGGCAATAGAGTCTGGGCGGCAAAACTGTCCAACTGCTCCTGAAGATACTTGGCACCGTTATAGATGGCCATGGCAATTGATATTTTCATGTATGGGTTTTTCGAACTGACAGCGTAACCAACTGAAGGTACGCAATCGCTGTGTTTGAAAGATGGAGTCTGGCACGCATCAGCCACGACCATCTTTCAGGCCCAACGCCATGCGGCAATGCCCATCGGGCCGCGGGGCCAGGTAGGCACTGCTACATTGGCGCAGTGATGCCAGGTCCACGTGCCGGGGGCAACAAAAAAAGACGTTGTCAACTATTCCGCCATGCAGAACCGTGCGCGCAACACAGTCACAGGCAGGGCATGCAGGCACGCGCTGCAATCCATTGGCGGGCCATGGCCTAACCCACTGTGCATCTGCAGGGGGGCATGACAGGTTTTGCTGGCTTGCATTCACAACAAATTTTCTCGTCTGTCGATTGATAATTTGTTCAAGATACGCGCAACCAGAATGTGGACTTCGGGCGGTGCCGTCCGCCACGACAACGCCAGCGACAGCAGCAGCACCCCTGAGGCCGACAGCCACCACAGCGCGCTGCCCGGCGACAAAGCCACCGCCAACCCTAGCCCAGCCAGCAGCAAAATGACTGGCGCCCTAAGTAGAGCGACCCCGCCACCGAGGATGCCGGCCAACCACATAAGCAAACCGCAGTCGACTAGCGTGCGCAGGCCGTACACCACAGCCGCGCCTGGCAGGCCCCAAAAATGAAGCCCGATGTAAAGCAGCAGCAAGTAGGGCAATAGTTCACCCAGATGGCACTTGGCAACCAGCGCAGGCTTGCCCGCTGCTTGCAGCAACGCATAAGGGACACGCGCAAATGCGTTGATCCAAAAGCCCAGCAAGAGGATTTGTGCCGTTAAACCCGCCCGCGCGCCAAACTCGGGGTTAAGCCACCACCGCAAGAACGGTTCGACCAACAAGACGCCAATAAGTATGAGCGGCGTCATGATCACCGCTAGCGAACGAATGGCCACCACGGCCAGTTGCTTGGCTTCGGCTGGCCCTGCTGCTGCCAAGCGCGGGAAAATTGCAGAAGTCAACGCGCCCGATAACAGGGTGGTCCGCTCTGCCAAGGTGAACGGCACCGTGTAATAAGTAACTGCCTTTGCACCCATTGCCGCGCCAATCACAAAGCGGTCAAGGATCACCATCATAGGCCCCACCAGAGACGTGACGGTTACCCAGCCACCAAACTGCAGCAGCCCCTTGGCTTGTGCCCTTGAAAGGGTAGGCGCATGCCCGTGAAACACATGAACACGGCAGTTGAAGAACAACGCACTGAGCGTCACCAGCCGGGTCAGAATGACCGCTGGCAGAAGTAGTGCCAGATCTGGGCCGTTTAGCCACACCACCACAAGTGGTGACAACTGAACCAGCACGGAGCTGAAAACCGAAATGATGTTCAACTCAAGAAACCGGGACCGCCCTTCGAGTGCGCCTGTGAGTACGCCCGAGATAGTAGCCAGCGGTACCGCCAAAATCAGCCACGGAATGGCGGTAGCTAGCTCGGGCCGCAGAGCGGCGTCAATGTTGAAAACTTGCCCAAAAAAATAGACAGCTACTGGCCAGATGACCAGCCCACCCACCACGCCCAGGCTAACGTTCATGGCCAGGGCTGTCCAAAAAGTCGAAGCTCTTTGCGCTGGCGATGCATCGCCCAGCGAGGCGATACGCTGGGCCGTGGCACGACCCAGCCCCAAGTCAAACAATCCAAAATAGCCGAGTAAAAGCCACGCCACGGCGAGAACGCCATAGCGCGCATCACCAATCAAGCGAATGTAAATCGGGATGGTAAAAAGCGACAACCCCAGCGGCAGCACTGCCCCCAGTAGGTTGTAGATGGTGTGTTTACGGATGCTCACGATCACCGGCCCTGCGCCGCCAGACAGATAACGCGCCGAGGCTCTTCGTCAGCAAACAGGGCTGCCATGCCATCGCTGTCAGCCACATCAAGCGTGTGAAAGTGAAGCTGGCGTGCGGCTGCAATTTCGCCAGACGTGCCTGTTTTAGAAATACATCGTAGTAGTCATTCAGGTTGTCCAGTCCGATGACTTTGTCGTCACGCTCCAGCAGGCGCAGGCTGGTGTGCATGCCGATAAAGCCAGCAGCGCCGGTGATCAGCCATGTTGTGGGGTTAGTGTTCATTGTTACTATTGTTTTGATAGCTGCTTGCGCACGTTCTACGGCGGCTATAGGCTGATTTCATACTGACTCTTGCCCGATATACCACGGCATGGCCAAAGCCAGCCCTTGCCCGATGCGTTGCGTAGGCGCGTAGCCCAGGCGGGTGGCCGCTTTGCTGATGTCGGCCAGACTATGGCGCACGTCACCCGCCCTAAAGTCGCGGTACACAGGCTTGGCGTCTGCCAGGTGCCGGTAGAGGGGCAGCAGGTTGGTCTTGAGTTGTTCGTACAGCTCGTTCAGCGTGGTGCGGTCACCCACCGCCACGTTGAAGACCTGGTTGACCGCCTCGGATTTCACGGTGGTGGCGGCCAACAGGTTGATTTGCACCACGTTGGCAATAAAGCAAAAGTCGCGGCTGGTTTCGCCGTCGCCGTTGACATAGATGGGCTCCCCCTTGATCATGCTCGATATCCACTTGGGGATGACGGCGGCATAGGCACCATTGGGGTCCTGGCGGGGGCCAAACACATTGAAGTAGCGCAGGCCCATGCTTTGCAGGCCATAGGTTTTGCCAAACACGTCGGCATACAGCTCGTTCACATATTTGGTCACGGCGTAGGGGCTTAGCGGTTTGCCAATGGTGTCTTCCACCTTGGGCAGCGCGGGGTGGTCGCCATAGGTGCTGCTGCTGGCGGCATACACGAAGCGTTTTGCCTTCGCGTCCCGCGCGGCCACCAGCATGTTCAAAAAACCGCTGATGTTGGTGGCGTTGGTGGTGATGGGGTCTGCCACGCTGCGGGGCACGCTGCCAAGAGCGGCCTGGTGCAGGATGTAGTCCACGCCTTGGGCAGCCTTTTGGCAATCATCCAGGTTGCGGATGTCGCCTTGTATGAAGTTGAAATTGGCCCATTGCGCTGGGGTTACCAAGGTTTGCACTTCGTCTAGGTTGCGCTGGTGCCCGGTGGCAAAGTTGTCTAAGCCCACCACGCGCTGGTTAAGCTTGAGCAAGGCCTCCAGCAGGTTGCTCCCGATAAAGCCTGCAACGCCAGTGACCAGCCAGGTGTGGCGCTCGGTGGTCAGCAGGGTTTGAAGAGTGTCAAAAGCAGTGGTCATGATGGCTGCTTTCTATCTACAGGCGCAAATCGCTGTCAGCAGCGGGCAAAAGGTACTTCAGGTCATACAGCACATGGCCAGGTTTGCCAAGAGCGCGTATGGCCACCTTGCCCATGGATTTGAACTGGTGGTGAGCCACCGCCAGGATGATGGCGTCGTAGGCACCTTGCTCGGGTTGCTGCACGGGGGTTATGCCGTATTCGTGCTGTGCCTCGGTGGGGTCCACCCACGGGTCAAAAACGTCAGCCTTCACATCGTATTCGGCCAGTTCTTTCACAATATCTACCACGCGGGTGTTGCGCAAGTCTGGACAGTTTTCTTTAAACGTAAGGCCCATGATGAGAATGCGGGCACCCTGCACCGGCAATCTGCGCTTGGTCATGGTTTTGACGAGTTGGGTTACCACATAGGCTCCCATGCCATCGTTAAGGCGGCGCCCGGCCAGAATAATCTCTGGGTGGTAACCAATGGACTCGGCTTTGTGAGTAAGGTAATACGGGTCCACGCCAATGCAGTGCCCCCCAACTAGGCCGGGCCTGAAGGGCAAAAAGTTCCACTTGCTGCCTGCGGCTTGCAGCACCGCTTCGGTGTCAATTCCCATGCGATTGAAAATGACCGCCAGCTCGTTGATCAGGGCGATGTTGACATCGCGCTGGGTGTTTTCAATGACTTTTGCGGCCTCTGCCACTTTGATGCTGCTGGCCTTGTGGGTGCCCGCGGTAATGATTTGGTTGTAAAGCGCATCCACCAGGTCAGCGACCTCCGGCGTGGAGCCAGACGTTACCTTTTTGATGGTGGTCACACGGTGCTCTTTGTCACCCGGGTTGATGCGCTCGGGGCTGTAGCCGCAAAAGAAGTCTTGGTTGAAAGTGAGCCCGGAGTGTTTTTCCAATACCGGCACACAGTCTTCTTCAGTACAACCCGGGTACACCGTGGACTCGTATATGACGATGTCGCCTTTCTTTAGCACCTTGCCTACGGTTTCGCTGGCCTTGATCAGCGGCGTGAGGTCTGGCTGCTTGTGCTGGTCGATGGGCGTGGGCACGGTGACGATATAGCAGTTGCAGGCGCGCAAGTCTTCAAGCTGGGTGCTGAATCGCAGTTGGGTGGCGGCTTTGAGCTCGTCTGGCTCGGTCTCCAACGTGAAATCGTGCCCGGCTTTGAGTTCATCAATGCGCTTTTGGTTGATGTCAAAGCCCACCACGGTGCGCTTTTTACCAAATTCGACGGCCAATGGCAGGCCAACATAACCCAGCCCGATGATGGACAGTTTGATGTCTGTGAGGTTCATGGAGGTGTTCAGGCCAGTGGTAGGCATGGCCTGAGGCGCATTGCTGGATGCAGTTGACATGTGTGACAGTTCCCTTGAATTTGGCAGGGCCAGTTCTTATTGCTTGAACTTTAACCCTACAGATTGGTGGATTTTAGCGCACGAAGTTGGCAGCTCCGGGGCAAAGAGTGTTTCTTGCGCTTCGTGAGTCCAAATTGGGGGAAGCTGTGAGGTGGATTACTCACCATCCGAGTAGCCGGATTCCCGTTGGTGACGAATGCGTGCGACAAGAATGAGGTCACGGGTATCGTCGAATTCATAGCGCGCCAGATAGCCGCTGCGCCTGCGGGAAATGATGAGTTCTCGCACTCCACCTTCAACCGGCCGACCAATACCCGGCTGATGTGTCAAAACTTGCAACGCATCCAGAATGAAATCCAGCAAGTCACCCACCATCGGGTCGTCTGACTCAAGAAGAAATTCCTCCAACCGAATGAGATCGTCCAATGCGGCCTGGCTCAGGAATACGCGAGCCATGCGGATCAAACCAGGCGCGTTGGCACAAGGGCTTGCGGCTTGGCTTGCAGGTCTTTTCTGTGATCAGACAACTCCGAAAAATAGGCACGCACATCACCCAGTTCGTAACCCACACCACTACTCTTCATGTCGATCAATGCGGCCGCGGTGTCCCGCGTAAACGATTCACGCAGCCGTGTGCGGCGCACCGAGTCGGCCAAGGTTTGCACCATGAATGCGTGCAGGCTCAAGCCCGCGCTCTGCGCGTCTTTCTCAAGCTGCGCTTTGAGGGCGGCAGGCAATTTCACACTGGTGGGTCTACTCGCGGTTTTGGTGGCGGGCATTTCTTGCTCCAAATCATGGGGTAGTCAAATTTTACTACCTGGCAGGCCACTACGAACAACTAAAGTCGGCCAACCAGGCAATTTGGCCAAGATGTTGGGCCTTGGCAAAGTAACGACGGTCTGCTGTGACCAGCACTGCACCCGGAATGGACAGTGCCACTGCGTGGTAAAGCGTGTCGAACAAGTGGTGATCCAGTTGGCGGGCCAGTTCAATAGCTCGGGCGTAGGCCACTGTGGGAGCTGCCCAGGTGATGTTGAGCTGTGCCAAATCATCAATATATTGTTGTGCCCGATCTGGCTTAAGGCGGGACACCACTGCCGCCACTTCCGCCAAGAAATGGGGCGGCTGATAAAAGTCCAGCGTTCCGCGGGTGCTGGTTTTCAGAATCTCCAGTGCTGGCTCAATATCGTCTTCACGCAGTGCCCAGTCGCCCTCAGCAAACCATTTGACGGCCACGCTGGCATCGACGACACAAATCATGGACGGCCTTCTTCACGGGCTGCCCTGAACTCCGCCTCAGAAAAACGAGGTGCATTGATTCGATTGGCCAAAATGCGGTCTACGGCGCTGCAATGCTGCTTGCGGCGCTGTTCGCGTTCCACCGCATCGCGCATCAAATCTGCAATGACGGCGCTTTTGTTCTGGCCTTCAAAGACCGTGTTGAACGCATTCTTGATGTCTTCAGGGACGCTGAAATTGACGGTAGGCATAGCATTTCCTTTTTTTGTTGAAAATTTCAACAATATTGTGATGCGTAACACTGGATCCGTCAAATACACGCTCAACCACTTCTAGCGCTGATTGGATCGGCGCGCGAAAGTGCGTATCCAGATTGGCATTGGCCAGACGGTTCAGAATATCTACGGCAATGTTGGGCAATTTCCCCACCCGAAGCGCACGATTCATGCGCTGGATGCGCCCGCTCCCGTTTCCAAGCAAGGCACACCTTAAGTTAGGCAACCAAAACTAGGTCGAGATGAAGCCTTTGTTTTGCAAATAGCTGGAAATTTCACCAAAACACGTGATTACAAATCTGGCTTCTTCCATGACCAAGTTGAGTCTTTCAATGCGTGCCTCTGTTTCTTCGGGGTAGTGGTGCGCAAATTTGTTCCGCAATAGTGCAGCCGTACCAAAGGCTTCAGCAGATTTGATCGCGCCCAGCTTTTCCATGAGCAGTGTCTTGTCGCGATTGGATTTATCGCTGATGTCTTCTTGCTCAAGATAGGCAATGCCCCGGAACAATTGTTCTTGAATCATGGTGACGCACTGGGAGTAGCGCAAGATGAGTGCATCTATGGATTCCTCTTGTTCGTCACCGAGATTTGCCAATTGCTCCAGCGATATCGGAAACAGGTGGGAGTTTTTATGAATCGAGTAGGCCAGCTTGTCGATTCTTTGGCGGCAGGCTTCAAGGCTACTCAGAAGGATGGTTTGCTCCTTGGTCATAACAAAAAACCACGTTCGACGGCAACTTGGTGAATGGATTGCTCTGCTTGGCCCGGGTTTTTGATAAGAAGGTCAACACGGGTGTCGCATGCAAGCTCCAAGCGGTATTGGGTCGTGAGGCGGGTCTTGAGGTCAATGGGGCGACTGGCCTCCAGGTAGAGGTCGATATCGCCACCTTTGCGTGTGTCGTCCGCGCGCGACCCGTAAAGGTAGAGACGGCCTGCTGGGTCCAGCGCTCCAATGATGGAGCGTAGGGCCTTGAGCTCTGTGGAGTTGATGCGCATCGGGAGATTATTCCACGCTGACAGAGCCGGTACCTGCTATGGCGATTTTTAGGGTGTGACAGGGTCCCTGAGGTGGTTGGCTGGGCTAGTTCTATGCTGAGCTTTGGCCCGGTTGTTGGTAGAAATTGCTTATGAAACAGAGCCGACGAGGGTGAGGCCGGGGTGATCCTGTCGAAGTCTTTTCTCTATGGCTGCAAGCGCGCCCACCATGGTTTGTGCAGCTTCGGTGGCTATGTTGACAAGTGCTGCGTTCTTTTCGGGATCATCGGGGTAGTCGTGGGCAAATTTGTTGCGGATGTTACGAACATTCCCCCACGTTTCTGCATTTTCGATATACCCAAGCTTTTCAAGGCGGTTGAGCTTGTCGAGCATGGGGCGCTCTTCAAAGGGTTCCTGCAGATATTCAAGAATGGACGGGAAGAGGTGGCTACCCATGGAATCCTGCAATTTTGTAAAACGCAGAATGAACTGGTCTAGTGTCTGGATTTGTGCGTCGGTAAGGGTTTGAAACTGCAAGCCTGTGAGGGGCAGCAAGTGACGAAGTTGACCCAGCGCCCGCTGCAGGTGGTAAGCGTTGCGTTCGCATTCACGCCAGGCGTCTTGTAGCCGCAAAGAGGCAACGGGGCTATTCATAGCAGGATGCCCGTTTGCATGGCAATGCCCAGGATTGGGGAGCGGACTGTGCGGCTTGGGTAATCCAGCAGCAGGTCTATTTTTTGTTCCCCAAGCTGGTTTTGCAGTTTGGTGAGCAAGGCTATCTCGCAGCGCATGAGGGCCTGGACGTCGCGCTCATTGGTGGTGACCAGCAAATCAATATCGCCACCACGCTTGGTGTCGTCCACCCGTGAGCCAAACAGGCGCACCTGTGCGTCTGAGCCAAACGTTTCCGCAACGGTGGCTCTAACGGTGGCTTGCTGTTGGGCGGTGAGGCGCATAGGCGGATTATTCCACGCTGACGTTGACGTTGTAGCCGTGTTTTTTTGGGCGGGGAAAACTATTTGGGGCCACTTCAATGGGAAATTGAACCCAATTTGTTCGTGAATTGCTGCTGTATCGCCACTAATTGCCGCGCAGCAAGGGCGGCGGCTTGCAGTCGCTCGAAGCGTTCTGTGGCGCTGTCGGGGTAGTCGTGGGCAAACTGGTTGCGAACATGCCGCATGGCCAGCCACTCGTCTGCGCTGCCTAGCCAACCGAGCTGCTCCAGGCGGGTGAAGCGGTCGATGGCAGACATGGGGCCGATGTCTTCTCCCAGGGCTTTGAGCACTGCGGGCATCAGGCGGGCGCCCATGTCATCTTGCAGCCGCGTGTAGCGGTAGGCAAACTGGTCCAGCAAACGGCGATCTTCTTTGGCAAGGTGGCTGTAGTCGTCAAGCGTGTGCGCACGCAGTTGGAGGTCTTGCAGGGCTTCGGCCAGCGTCTCGGCGTGTGTTTGGCACACGGCGTGTATCTGCATCAGGGCCAGTTGCTCAGGCGTGAGCTTCATTGGATTTGTATGCCAGTGGTGTGGGCCACCATCACAATGGGTCGGGGGTCGCCAGGTTGTTCAATGACAAGGTCGATTTTGCGCTCGCCAAGTTGGCGCTCAAGCAGGCTGAGCATTTTGATTTTTTTGGCAAATGGTTGTTCTGCCGCATTGGCGCTGGGGCGCACCAGCAGGTCAATGTCGCCACCTTTTTTACCGTCGTCCACGCGTGAGCCAAATAACCACACCGCAGCGTCCACACCAAAAGCGGCCGTGGCTGCCTGGCGAATGGCCTGGATTTGGTCAGCGTTAAGTCTCATTCCCGCATTATGCCGCCGGGTGAAATGTGGCCGGTTGGCTGGGCTAGTTCTATGCTGAGCTTTGGCCCGGTTGTTGGTAGAAATTGCTTATGGAACAGAGCCGACGAGGGTGAGGCCGGTGTACTCCAGTCGTAGTCTTTTTTCTATGGCTGCAAGCGCGCCCACCATGGTTTGTACAGCTTCGGTGGCTATGCGTTGCGTTCGCATTCACGCCCGGCGTCTTGTAGCCGCAAAGAGGCAACGGGGCTATTCATAGCAGGATGCCCGTTTGCATGGCAATGCCCAGGATTGGGGGGCGGACTTTGCAGTTTGGTGAGCAAGGCTATCTCGCAGCGCATGAGGGCCTGGACGTCGCGCTCATTGGTGGTGCCCTAGGGGGCCCAGCCTTCAATGGCGGGGTAGTAGCGGACGGAGCGGCCCTTGCCTTGCTTCACGAGCAGACCGCGGTTCGCGAGGTCGATGAGATCGCGGGCAGCCGTCGGTGTGGAGACCTCTGAAATACTCTCATGCTTGCGGGTAGTCATGCCGCCAACGTAGCCCTTCGGTCCAGCGTCCAGGAGTTTGCGCATGGTCTTCAGCTGGCGTTCGTTGAGCGCTTGCTTGGACATGGATGCCTGAAACTGAATCCGTTGCAGTGAGTATTCGATCGTCTGGCTAGCGAATTCACTGGCCAGGTAAATTTGCTGAAGCATCCACTCGACCCATGGAGTCACGTCCAAAGTGTGTGAGCGCTGGGCGCGTTCGAGCGCGTTGTAATACTGCGCTTTGCATGACTCGATTTGTCGGGACAGCGTGACGATCCGCCCGGGCTGCCCCATATCCTGCCCGATAGCGAGCTGCAAGATTGCGCGACCGATACGACCGTTGCCGTCGTCGAAAGGGTGCAAGGTTTCAAACCAGAGGTGCGACAGCGCCGCACGCAAGAGTCCGTCCAATGGTCGAGAACCTGTATTGGGGTTGGACTGATTGAACCAGGCCACGAAGGCGCCAACCTGACTTTCCAACAGGGCAGCCGGTGGGGCAGAGTAGTGAACCTTCGTGCGGCCCACAGCTCCGTTCACAACTTCCATGGGAACTGAGCGCAGTTCGCCTACTGCTATGCGACTCATTCCAGAGAAGCCTGTAGGGAACAGTGCGCCGTGCCAGCTGCACATGCGGTCAATTGTCAGGGGCGATTCCGTGTTCAAAGTGGCATCCTGAAGGACGTCGATCAGGCCTTCAAGATTGCGTTGACCCTCCGAGGGCGGCGCGCCACCACTATCCAAGCCAAGGCGTCTGGCAATGGAGGAGCGGACGCTTTGCGGGTCTAGCTTCTCGCCTTCAATGGCTGAGGTAGTGATCGCCTCTTGAGTCAGGGCATCCCGAACATGGGGCAAGAGGCCCTCTAAGCCAATGGCGCGCGCTTTGCCGAGAAGTAGTCCTTGTGCCCGCCGAGCATTGGCCAGTTGCACCTGACATTGCTCTGCGCTAAACGCGAGCTCAGGCCATTGCGGGAGCTGCCAAATCCATCTTTGATCGGTTTTCACGGGCAAATCATATCACTCGTTGATACGATTAGGAGGCTAATCGTATCAGCAAGCGGTCGCCATCAAACCTATCGCTGGGGTAGCAAGACGGCGTTGCTTAAGCCGACGTAACCGGTGCCTGAGATGGCGATTTTTAGAGTGTGACAGCTTCCCTGGGGTTGGTTTTTTGTGGGTGGCCGGTTCTATGCTGAACCTTGGGGCCGGTTTTGTGGGGCCTTAGGCAGCCTGCGCGATGGTGTCCAAGTGTTCGATACAGTTGCGATAGAGATCGATCACCGGAAAGCAAAGGTCATAGTCACCCCAGACCAATTCACCATAAGCGATGTGGAACTTTGCAAATCGCTCTGGCTGAAGGTAGGCCCGAACATCCGGATGGTGCGAACGTTTCAGGAAAGGCCCAAAGTCCACCGTTTGCACAACTTTGTCGTCAAACTCAATCTTGATTGAATATTCACCCATTTGGGTAGCAGAAACAATGTTGATGTTGGCGTTGCTCATTTCAATCTCTTGGTGATGCGTTCAGGCGATACAGACTTGTGAAGCACAAAAAAGTCGATCCATTTGGCGACAATTTCATTCGCCTTCGTAGTGACTACTTCTTGAAAGTAGCGCAGTTCATTGTTATCGAGAGGCGGCCTGCCAGCAACTCCCGAATACAGAATCTCATGCACTACGCCATTGAGCAGGATGATTTCCGCACGTGATTCGCGCCCTTGGTACTTGCCATGAACATGAACCGGTTCATGCAATGTTGGTATCAAGAAAGATTTTGACGGTCATAACATTCCTCGCGACCAAATTTACCGTCAAACACTGCACCAAATTGGTCAAAGTCGTCCATGTTTTGAGCGGCTTTATCTGTTTGCTTTAGTTTGCTTTTTAAGTAGCCAACAAAGTCAAGTACTTCACGTGCCTGTTTTTCGGGCAGGTAGCGTATTTCTTCTGCAATTTTTTTGGCTGTATTCATGACGTATTACGTTTTAGAGACACGGGTTACCGCCTGCCTGGACACGGCAGCATCTAACGGTATGACGGCAAAGCCAGCCAGAAAGAGGTCAATTTCTGCTTGCTCGGGCGGCTGGGTGCCTACTTGTACTTCCATCCAGGTGAGGACTGAAATTGCCCGATCTTGATAAAGCGAAATTTCTGCCCGGGCCAACTCAATGCCGTTCAGAAAATCGATCAGATTCCGGTAAGCCAACGAGAGCTCGGCGCATGGGGCGGTTCCTCTGGTGCTTGAGTGATATCAGAGCAGGATATCATCAATACCAATACATCCGCCATCGCGGTGCATGAAGAAAAAACCGGCACGGTAACTCAGGCGGGCCAGCCATTGCTACTATGATTTATATAGCTGCTTGCGCATGTTTGACGGGGGCTAGAGGCTGATTTCATATATTATTTTACGTAGTAGCCGCCTGTTTTTGGAGCACCACGAAATTCGATTAAATCGTCTTCTTTGAGTTGCTTAAGCCAGCGTTCAATGGTGCGCGGGGTAAGTTTGAACGCTATGGCTATTTCACCAGCACGTTGGCCAGGGTGAGCTTGAATGTAGGGGAGTAGGCCATTTACACCGACATTTACACCGACATTTACACCGACATTTACACCGACATTTACACCGACATCGTTGGCCTTCTCAGTTGTTTTGAAAACGGTTACGGCCATGCCGCCTTGGGTGGCTTCAAATTCTGGCTCGGGCAGGCCGTAGGCCACAAAGGTGTCAATCACCCGGCGCACGCCACTGCCATATTTTTCAATGAGTTCAAGTTCCCGGAAGATGGTGGCTATCTGCTTGTTGCGCAGGTGCGATTTGTAGTGGCCGGTTTTGATCTTTTCAACGGTCAGGTCGTCCAGCAGCGCGCCGGGGTTGAAGAATTCGATGCGGTTGTCAAAGACTTTGATGGTGGAGTCGTTGGCGCTGCGGTAGTCGCGGTGCACGATCATATTGATGATGATTTCGCGCAGGGCATCCATGGGGTAGTCCCAGCGTTCTTCGCGCTTGGGGTTGCCGGTAATGATGTAGGCTTTGTTGGTGTGCTTGACCATGAAGTCCATGATGCGTTGCACTTGCTCAATCAGGGTGTCGCGGCTGGTAATGCTGTCTTTGATGATGGTGGGGCTGGCAAAACGCCCGGCTTCTATGGTGCTTAAAAATACGTCGTTTTTACTGAAGAGCAGGTGGCAGGCAAAGGTGGGGCGGCCTTGTTTGATGAGTTCAAACTTCTCGAGTACGGCGTTGAAGGCGGCCTTGACGTGGATGGCATCGGCAAAGGTTTGTACTTTTTGCTCAGATATGGCGGTTAACGCGTGCTCGGGGTCGGGGTGGTAGTCCCAGCTGGAGTTGATGAGTTTGATGTGCGCATCAGATATCTCGGTGGCGGTCATTTGGTGATTGGCGTTGCCAATGCGCTTGTAATACCGCCCTTTGCAGGCCACCGGTTTGATGGGGTATTCGCCCAGGCTGACGATGGCAACGGTTTTGCCATCCACCTGTATGAGTTCAATGTCCGGGATGATTCTGGGGCTGGGTTTGCAGGCGGGTTTGGAACTGGTCAAAGGCGGTGGTCATAACTACTACTATTTTGATAGCTGCTTGCGCATATTTGACGAGCGATAGAAGCGTATTTCAAGTCACAACTCCGGTCGCTTTGAAAGGATTA
>CAJAVE010000102.1 GCA_903945325.1 uncultured beta proteobacterium
CACGCCGCAAACCACGCGGCTTTGACCAAAGGCATATCCGCGGGCCAGCAAAGCATTGGCACGCTCGGGCGCCACTTCGCTCAACACCAATGCCCAGGCCCAACCCAAGGCCGCGTGACCGGAAGGGTAGGAGCCGTCTTTGCTCAAAGTCGCTTCTTCAGCAGGTGTGCAAGAGGAATCTCCTTGGGCGACAAAGGGGCGCTTGCGGTTGTAGCTGTCTTTGGCGGCATAAGTGGACAAGCCTGCATCCAGCAAGGTGCGCCGCAGCAACATGTTCAGATGCGGTGTCTGCTCCTGCGAAATCGGTAAATCCATGGTGCAGGCGTAAGTGGATGCCGCCTTCGGAAACTTCAGATTGGCATCCTGGGCGGCCTGCTCCCACCGTGGCTTGCCGCGCAACGCACGGGTTGCGGTGTAAACCGCCAGATCGGCCGCCTGTTCGGCGGAACCTTCCACCGGGGGTTTGGGCAGCAGGGCAAGGCTATTGGGCAGCGCCTTGCGATCCAGATAGCCGCGCAAATAGCCAGAACCGGCCCGGAATTCGCCGACAACTTCGGGCGAAGTGGGCGGTAGCGGCGGTGCGCTTTGGCAACCGGCCAGCAAGGCACCGGCCAGAACAGAAACAAGGGCTCCACGCTTTGGAATTTGGCTATCTTTCATGTTGTCTCCTCTATTTTTGATATTGCACCAAAAAGCACACGCCGCCGCGTCGCAGGCGTGAAACGCACTGTACTGCACACACTGCAAAGGCGCCCTACACTAGCCAATTTTTAACCCACGGAGAACACCCCATGATCGGCTACGTCACCCTTGGAACCAACGACCTGCCCCGTGCAGCGGCCTTCTACGACACCCTTCTGGCAGAAATCGGCGCCAAGCGGCTGATGGAATTCCCCACCGGCATTGCCTGGGGCGTCACCATGCAACAGTGCAGTCTGGCGATCATGAAGCCCTTCAACGGCCAGCCTGCTTCCGTGGGCAATGGCGTGATGGCCGCCATCGTGGTTGACTCAAAAGAAAAAGTGGATCGCGTTTACAAGAAGGCCATCGAACTGGGTGCACAAGACGAAGGCCCCAACGGCCCACGCGGTGACGGTTTCTACGCCGGCTACTTCCGCGATCTGGATGGCAACAAGCTCAACGTGTTCTGCATGGGGTAAGAAAAGCCCCCACGGTCGCCCACTTCGTGTGGCTCCCTGCCCCCCGAGGGGGACGCGTTTTGCCTTGGGGCGGCCCGGCGGCAAAACTCCGCGTCTGCGCGCGCTTCTTCGGGATCAGGCGGACCGGGTGCTCTGCTCCGTTCGTGTCCCCCGGGCTACGCCCTCCTCCTTGACCTCACTGTGCAGAACACCCAGCCCGCCTGATCTGGCACGTGTTGTGGATCACCGCACACCCTACACTGCATTCCATGCACAATTTTGACGTCACCATCATCGGCGCGGGCGCTGCCGGCCTGTTTTGCGCCGGGGTGGCAGGGCAACTGGGATTGAAGGTTCTTCTTGTCGACCACAGCGAGAAGGTGGCTGAAAAAATCCGCATTTCGGGTGGTGGCCGCTGCAATTTCACCAACCGCGATACAACGCCTGCCAACTTCATCAGCGACAACCCGCGTTTTTGCCGATCAGCCCTCTCGCGCTACAGCCCGCGGGACTTCATCGCCCTGCTGGAAAAGCATGGTGTTACGTTCCACGAAAAACACAAGGGCCAGCTGTTTTGCGACCGCTCGGCCGAAGACATCATTCAGGTGCTATTGGCCGAGAGCGAGGCAGGCCATGTCACCCGCTGGCAGCCCTGCAGCGTAAAAAATATACGGTTTTCAGCATCCAGACCTCATGGAAGCTGCGCAAGCAGCTATGAAATTGATAGTGATCGCGGCACTATTCATTGCGCTTCCGTGGTGGTGGCCACGGGTGGGCTGTCCATCCCCAAGATTGGAGCCACGGATTTTGGTTATCGCGTGGCCAAGCAGTTTGACCTGCCCCTGATCACGCCGCGCCCGGCTCTGGTGCCGCTGACTTTTGACGAGGCGGCCTGGGCGCCTTATGCGCAGTTGTCCGGCCTTTCGCTACCCGTGAAGATTGAAGTTGGGAGCAAGAAGGACAAGATTGCTTTCCTCGAAGACCTCCTGTTCACCCACCGCGGGCTAAGCGGCCCCGGCGTGCTGCAGATTTCGAGCTACTGGCAGAGCGGCACGCCTATTCGCCTGAACCTGGCACCTGATACCGATGTGGCCGATCTACTGAGCCGTGCCAAGGCCACATCGCGCAAACTGATCGCCAACGAACTGGCCGCACTGGTACCGTCCCGCCTGGCTGACACCTGGGTGGCACAGGGCGCGGCCCTGGGTCATAACTGGGCACGCCCGATCAACGAAGCGACCGACAAGTCGCTGGCGGTGCTGGCTGAGCGCCTGAGCAACTGGGCACTCAGCCCCACCGGCACCGAGGGCTACCGCAAGGCGGAGGTGACGGCCGGCGGGGTGGACACGCGGGCGCTGTCATCACAAACCATGGAATCGAAACAACCTGGCCTGTATTTCATTGGCGAAGTGGTTGATGTGACCGGTTGGCTGGGTGGCTACAACTTCCAGTGGGCCTGGGCCAGCGCCTTTGCCTGCGCAAAAGGACTGGCGGCGAAAGCGCTATAATCCAAGGCTTTTCTGGCATTACCCCGTCGGCCAATACTAGTTACAGACGGGGAAATCGCTGAACGTGGC
>CAJAVE010000103.1 GCA_903945325.1 uncultured beta proteobacterium
ATATTCGGGAATATGCGACCGCCCCCACGCCACAGAGGCGAGGAAGTCATACCGGCACGGGCGCGGCCCCTTCCCTTTTGCTTGAACGGCTTTTTGGTCGAGTGCTTGACCTGTTCGCGGTCCTTCTGGGCGCGCGTGCCTTGACGGGCATTGGACTGGAAAGCGACTACGTCCTGGTGCACCAGTTCTTCGTTATATGCGCGACCAAACACGGTCTCGGGGGCTTCGTAATTCGCAGTAGCCTGGCCTTGGTCGTTTAGGAGTTCGAGCTGCATCAGTTCGCTCCTTTCGCGGCTTCGGATTTTGCTTTGACAGCAGGACGCACGGTGACAAAACCGCCAGCCGACCCAGGGATAGCACCCTTGATCAATAACAGCTGACGCGATTCATCGATGCGGAAAATGTCAAGATTCTGGGTCGTGACGGTGTCATCGCCCAAATGACCTGTCATGCGTTTACCAGGAAACACACGGCCGGGATCTTGCGCCATACCGATGGAGCCGGGCACATTGTGCGAACGGCTATTGCCGTGCGACGCGCGCTGCGAGCTCATGTGGTGACGCTTGATTGTTCCAGCAAAGCCCTTACCAATGGTCGTGCCTTGCACGTCCACTTTCTGACCAACAGCAAACACATCAGCAACCGGCACTGTGGCGCCTGCTGCGTATTTGGCTGCCGCATCAGCAGTAACACGGAATTCCTGGATGATTTCACCGGCTTCAACGCCTGCTTTCGCAAGGTGGCCAGCGGCTGGCTTGGTCACACGCGAAGCTTTGCGTGCACCGAACGTTACCTGCAAGGCAACGTAGCCATCATTCTCCTGGGTTTTTACCTGAGTCACGCGGTTGTTGGATACGTCCACCACCGTAACAGGAACAGCGTCCCCGTCGTCGGTGAATAGGCGCATCATGCCCACCTTGCGACCCAGCAACCCTAAGCGATTGCTAAGACTCATTGTTTTCTCCGTAACTCCCACCGTTGCAACTTCAATTGGCTACAACGTTTTACGTGGGAGACTGTTAATAAAACCCGATCAGGCACCATAAGCAAATCCAATCGAGCCTGCGAGTATAACCCGCATCCTGTTTGGACGCAAGTTCAGGCTCAAGCCCGAACTTGACTATCCATTACTGCAGCTTGATTTCGACGTCCACGCCAGCGGGCAAATCGAGCTTCATCAGAGCGTCAACCGTCTTGTCTGTTGGGTCAACGATGTCCATCAAGCGCTGGTGGGTGCGAATTTCAAACTGGTCACGACTGGTCTTGTTGACGTGAGGTGAACGCAGAATATCGAAACGCTTCATGCGTGTCGGCAAAGGCACGGGGCCTTTGACGATTGCGCCGGTGCGCTTGGCGGTGTCCACAATTTCAGCAGCCGATTGGTCGATGAGTTTGTAGTCAAACGCCTTCAGGCGAATACGGATTTTTTGTTTGGTAGCCATGGTTTTTCCTCTGCTTACGCAATGATCTTGGCAACCACACCGGCGCCCACGGTACGACCACCTTCGCGAATGGCGAAGCGCAGGCCTTCTTCCATGGCGATCGGGTTGATCAGCTTCACAGTGATCGACACGTTGTCACCGGGCATGACCATTTCCTTGCCTTCTGGCAACTCGATCGCTCCGGTCACGTCCGTGGTACGGAAGTAGAACTGGGGACGATAGTTGTTGAAGAATGGGGTGTGGCGACCGCCCTCATCCTTGGACAAGACGTAGATCTCGCCCGTGAAATGGGTGTGTGGCTTGATGGAGCCGGGCTTGCACAGCACTTGGCCGCGCTGCACGTCTTCACGCTTGGTGCCGCGCAGCAGGATACCGACGTTGTCGCCTGCTTGGCCTTGGTCCAGCAGCTTGCGGAACATTTCGACACCGGTACAAGTGGTCTTTTGGGTGTCAGCGATACCGACGATTTCGATTTCTTCGCCGACTTTGACGACACCACGCTCGATACGCCCAGTCACTACTGTGCCGCGACCGGAGATGGAGAACACGTCTTCCACGGGCATCAGGAAGGCGCCGTCCACTGCACGCTCAGGCATGGGGATGTAGGTGTCCAGTGCGTCGGCCAGCTTCATGATGGAGCCTTCACCGAGGTCGCCTTTGTCTCCTTCGAGGGCGAGCTTGGCGCTGCCATGGATGATGGGGGTTGCGTCGCCAGGGAAGTCATATTTGTCCAGCAACTCGCGAACTTCCATTTCAACGAGTTCGAGCAGTTCGGCGTCGTCCACCATATCGCACTTGTTCAGATAGACGATGATGTAAGGAACGCCAACCTGGCGGGCCAGGAGGATGTGCTCACGGGTCTGGGGCATGGGGCCGTCAGCTGCGGAGCAAACCAGGATAGCACCGTCCATTTGGGCCGCACCAGTGATCATGTTCTTCACATAGTCGGCGTGTCCAGGGCAGTCCACGTGCGCGTAGTGGCGGTTGGCGGTCTCGTATTCGACGTGTGCGGTGTTGATCGTGATACCGCGCGCTTTTTCTTCGGGAGCGGCGTCAATCTGATCGTAAGCGCGCGCTGTGCCGCCGAACTTGGCTGCCAGCACCGAGGTGATGGCCGCAGTCAGCGTGGTTTTGCCGTGGTCAACGTGGCCAATGGTGCCCACGTTGACGTGGGGCTTGGTACGCGTGAATTTTTCTTTTCCCATTTTTCAATTCTCCAAAGAGCTAGTTCCCGTGTATTGGTTTAATGTTTGCACAATGTTGCTGTTTCGCCCCGCACGGGAACAGGGCGGCACACTGTCGCAGACAGCTTCTCAATCAGTTGGGGACAGCGCTAAAGACCTGTCCCACAAACATATTATTTTGCGCGAGCAGCCATGATGGCTTCAGACACGTTACGCGGAGCTTCCGAGTAATGTTTGAATTCCATCGTGTAGGACGCACGACCTTGCGACATCGAGCGCAGGGTTGTGGAGTAGCCGAACATTTCGGACAAGGGGACCTCAGCCTTGATAGCCTTGCCTCCGCCAACCATGTCTTCCATGCCCTGCACCATGCCGCGGCGTGAGGACAAGTCGCCCATCACGTTACCGGCGTAGTCTTCAGGTGTTTCCACTTCCACGGCCATCATCGGTTCCAGAATCACGGGGCCTGCCTTGCGGCAACCTTCCTTGAAACCGAAGATAGCGGCCATCTTGAAAGCCAATTCGTTGGAGTCCACGTCGTGGTATGAACCGAAGTGCAAAGTTACCTTGACGTCAACAACGGGGTAGCCGGCCAACACACCTTGCGAGACCGCTTCGTGAATGCCTTTTTCCACCGCAGGGATGTACTCGCGAGGAACGGTGCCGCCTTTGATTGCGTCAACAAACTCGATGCCCTTACCAGCTTCGTTGGGCTCAATCTTGAGCACGACGTGACCATACTGACCCTTGCCGCCAGACTGGCGAACAAATTTGCCTTCGGCATCTTCGATGGTCTTGCGAATGGTCTCGCGGTAAGCGACTTGGGGCTTGCCGACGTTGGCTTCCACACCGAACTCACGCTTCATGCGGTCGACAATAA
>CAJAVE010000104.1 GCA_903945325.1 uncultured beta proteobacterium
CTCAGCGCAGTGCTGGCACATCACGGGCAGCGACTGGGTCTTGCCGGTGCGAACTTCCTTGATCTCGATTTTGCGAATCCATTGAGAATCGGTGGTCTTGGTGCCACCCGACAGCCCATTCTCAGTGTTGCATGCTGTCACACAATCATTGCAGCCACTGGCGCATTTGGTGCTGTCGATCAGCATGCCCCAGCGAACTTTGCTGTTGGCACCTGTGCTTGTTGTTCCAGCAGCAGCGGCCGCCTGCGCGACTTCGATTAATCGTACTCCGGGTGCAATCAGTATGCCTGCGATACCGGCCGCAGCAAAAGCCATGAAACCGCGACGACCGGACTTTACGTCACCCGTGTCCTTGGATGAAGAGCTGGGGTCTGGCGTCATGGCTTGACCTGTGGTTTGTTGGTGTGGCACTCGAAGCAGTCAAGCTTGACGGCAGCGTAGGTGTGGCAACTTTGACAAAAATTGGTGTCCGACGCCGCCACGCTGTTGGTGGTTTTGCTGGCGTGGCAATCGATGCAGGTCTTCAGGCTGTACTGGCCGGTGCGAATGCCACCTCGGAGCGTGTCATCGCGCTGGTGCTTGAGCAGTTGCATGTGGTTGCGGCGCATGAAAGCAGGGTCCCCCACGCATTGGCCACCGCGTGCCGCTTCAATCACCGGCTGCGCCACCCGAGAGCTCGACGCCTCACCCGCATGCACAGCGCCGCTGATCAGCAGACCAAGCAGCAATGCCGTGGCGCCAAATCGGGGAGCCATTAGTCCCCCAAACCCATCTGGATGTAGCCGGTGGGGCAGACTTCGGCACAGATGTGACAGCCAATGCACTTGTTGTAGTTGGTGTCGACGTAACGTCCCGTCGTGGATTTGGCCTTGGGCACCTTGAACACGGCCACCTGAGGGCAATAGACCACGCAGTTGTCGCACTCGAAACACTGACCGCAACTCATGCAGCGCTTGGCCTCGGCAACGGCCTGGGCTTCCAGCAGCGGTTGCAGGCGCTCTTCAAAATTGTCCAGTGCCTGCTCAGCCGTCAATGAGGTGATGCCCCGGCGGTTGCGGGCCACAAACGGGAAATGTCCCAGGAACAGCTCTTTGTGCGATATGACGTAGCGGTCCGACCGGTTGTCAAAATTGTGGATGGCGGCGGTGTTCTTGTCGGTGCCACGAATGGGTTCATGCACTTCGCTGAAGGTATAACCCTTCTCCAGCATCTTGCGTTTCAGGTCGAAGGCATGCACGTCAATTTTTGGGCGCTTTTCCAGTGCTTCGTTCTGCAGGAAGCGGTCAATGCCGTCTGCCGCAATGGCGCCGTGACCGATTGCCGTTGTCAGCAAATGCGGGCGCACCACGTCGCCCCCCACAAAGAAGCCCGCTTGCCCTTGCACCTGGTAGTTCTTATCGCTGTTAATGGCGCCCTTGCCGTTGTTGAATTCCTCCAGACCGGTGAAATCTACCGCTTGCCCGATGGCCGAGACAATCAGGTCCGCAGGGATGTCCTGTTCCGTGCCTTCGATGTTCTTGATGTCCAGACGTCCACCCACCATCTTGGCTTCGCAGCGGACGATGCGCAGAGCCGTGGCCCGCCCATCGGGTCCACGCACCACGCACAGCGGTGCCATACCACCCAGAATGGTGATGCCCTCCGACAAGGCGTGCTCCACCTCGTGCTTGGTGGCCTGCATCTTGTCAATCGCAAAAATCGTGGTCAAGGTCACCTCGGCCCCTTGGCGAGCCGACGCTTCTGCAACATCGTGCGCGACACGGCCAGCAATGGCATGCTCCGGGCGGTCAGACTCGTTGATTTTGTCGATGTGTCCCAGGCGCCGCGCCACGGTCGCCACGTCGATGGATGTATCTCCGCCACCCACCACGACCACGCGCTTGCCGACGTGGCGCAAGCGCCCGTCATTGAA
>CAJAVE010000105.1 GCA_903945325.1 uncultured beta proteobacterium
GCGACTTTTCGATCAGGAGCTTGGCCAGGTGGCGCGAGTTCTCCGACAACTTGACCATGCAGCGGTTACCCGCGGCAAAGGCCGACGGGAGGCCGCCGACGCACCAAATGATCGGAAAGTTCCACGGCACGATTTGGCCGACCACCCCCAGCGGCTGGGGAATGACGCGGTTTTTGGCGCCGAAAAAGTTGAGCAGGTCGATGCCCCGGCGCTGCTGCTTCATCCATTTTTTGAGGTGACCCACGGCATGGTCGACGCCATCGACGATGCCGTACACCTCGGCAAACAGGGTCTCATGGCGCGAGCGGTTGCCATAGTCCGCACTGATGGCGTCCAGAATGGCGTCGCGGTTGTCCTGAATGAAGGCCTTGAGATTGAGCAGGTCAAGCTTGCGCTCGGCCAGGCTCGGGTAGGGGTGTGCAAAGTAAGCGGCGCGCTGGAGGGCCAATGTTTCTTCCAGCGTCGTGCGGATGGTGTCGGCAGGGGTGACGCTGTGCAGCGGAATGGCAGACATGGAAAGACCTCTTTGAAAATACAGCCTCTGACCTTACCCCGAAGATTGACTTGCAACTGTCAAAAAATTAACATTCAAGGGTAACTCCTATGGGGAAATGGGTGGTGAACTCAAAAAGCAGCTGGATGCAGGCCTTGTCGGTCAACCCGTGGTTTGGTTCGGTACCGCTGGCCGAGCGCCGGGCCATGCTGGCGGCATCCGATGTGTTGCCCTTGCGTCCTGGTGAGATGCTGTTCAGAAAGGGCGACAACGGGGGCGGTTTTTTTGCGGTGCTGTCGGGTGCACTCAAAGTTTCGACGCTGGGCGAGGATGGCCGTGAGGGCATTTTGTCGGTTCTGGAGGCCGGCATCTGGTTTGGTGAGACGTCTCACTTTGACGGTCAAGCCCGTCCCCATGATGTGACGGCCGTGGAAGAAACCGAAGTGCTGGTAATCGCCCCTGCTGCCTTTGCGCGGCTGATGCGCCGCAACGCGTTTGCCTACGCGATGGCGGTTCTCATGTCGGTACGAACCCGCGCGCTGTATGGTCTGGTGGAGGACTCCATGTTGCGAACCACCAGCACCCGGGTGGCCAGGCGGCTCCTGGCACTGACCCACGGTGATGCCACCATGGCACCGGATGCGCGAGCCAGTGTGGCGGTTTCGCAGGAAGCACTGGCCATGATGCTGGGCATTACCCGCCAGACCCTGTCCAAGGAATTGAAGGTCATGGCGCGCGCGGGCGTGCTCAGTCTGGGCTATGGCCGCATCGAGGTTCTGTCGCTGGCAGACCTTGAACTGTGCGCGGCATTGGCCTGATGCCGGGCCGCAAAACGGGCCAACCCCTAAAATCGGGGCATGCTCTACCCACAAGAATTTGATGTCATCGTCGTCGGCGGTGGCCATGCCGGCACCGAGGCTGCCTTGGCTGCGGCCCGAATGGGCTGCAAGACTTTGCTGCTCAGCCACAATATTGAGACGCTGGGGCAGATGAGTTGCAACCCGTCGATCGGGGGCATTGGCAAAGGCCAC
>CAJAVE010000106.1 GCA_903945325.1 uncultured beta proteobacterium
AGTTGCTGGTGCGATACGAAAAACTTGATCGCAGTTTCCTGGCGCTCAATCACTTGGCAGCGTCCATCATGGCATTCCGAAAGATAAAGTCAGGCGAAAACATTATTTACGGATAAGTTCTTATTCGGTCGCCGAAACCAGGCCTTCGCGGATTGCGTAGCGCACCAAACCGGCGACTTCGTGGATATCGAGCTGTTTCATGAGCTGGGTGCGGTGGGTTTCCACCGTTTTGACCGACAGGTCCAGACGGCGGGCAATTTCCTTGGTGCTTTGGCCTTCGGCAATCAGTTGCAGCACTTCGCGCTGACGCGGGGTCAGGGCGTCGGCAGGTTGCTCTTCACTGCGCAGCCGGTGCACGTAGTCACTCACCACGCCCTTGGAGACTGCCGGGCTGAGATAGGTTTCACCCCGCAAAACGGCCGCCAGCGCCCATTCCAGCTCCATCGGCGCTGCGTCCTTCAGCAAATACGCTACGGCACCCTGGCGCAACGCCTGGCGCACGTATTCAGCGTTTTGGTGCATAGAAAGGATCAGTACCCGAATCGACGGCCAGGCCTTGACCAGTCGGCCGGTCGCCTCCAGCCCGTTGAGCCCCGGCATGGCAATGTCCATCAACACCACCTGGGGCTGCAGTTTTTCGACCATTTCAAGCAGTTGCTGGCCGTCACCGGCCTCGCCCACCACTTCCATGCCGGGAATGGACTCCAGCAACTTGCGCAGGCCCGCGCGCACCAGGGTGTGGTCGTCAGCCAGCAAAACACGAACAGTGGTCAAAGTAGATCCTCGTGGGTACGCCAGGGCGCGCGGAATTGAACGGTGCTGCCCTGGCCAAGTGCTGACTCTATCGTCAATTCGCCGCCAACCAGGGTGGCGCGCTCCTGCATGCCCAGCACGCCGATGCTGTCGCCGGCCACCGCACGGATGCGCATCTCGTCCAGGTTGAAACCGCAGCCGTCATCGGCAATGCGCAGGGTGACATGGTCCTCATGGCGGTCCAGCCGTATCTCGACCTGTTTGGCCTGCGCGTGGCGCGCAATATTGGTCAATGCCTCCTGCACGATTCGAAAGCAGGCGGTCTCAATGTCTGCCGCCAGCCGGGGTTGCGAACGCACATGGTGAAAGGTGACTGAAAAACCGCTGCGGTTGGCGCTCTGCTCGGTAATCCATTGCAACGCGGCGGCTAGGCCCAGATCATCCAGCATGGATGGGCGCAAATTGGTCGCCAGGCGCCGCACTTGCTGCAACGCCTCCTCCACGATGTGGATGTTCTCCAGATTGATGTCAGCCAGGGCTTTGTCTTTGAGCCTTTGGCTCAATTGCAAATTGATTTTGATGGCGGTCAAAGATTGACCCAGCTCGTCGTGCAATTCCACCGCGACCCGCCTGCGCTCCTGTTCCTGCACTTCCAGCACGCGGCGCGACAGTGCCTTGAGTTGGCGCGTGGTATTGCGCAGGCGCGTCTCGGCTTCGTGCTTGTACAGGGCCATGGCCAGCGTGGTACTCAATTCCCGCTCGGAAAACGGCTTGAGGATGTAGCCAAAGGGCTCGGTCAGCTTGGCCCGCTCCAAAACCTCATCTGCGGCAAAGGCGGTCAGAAAAACGATGGGCAAATTGAAACGGCTGCGGATGGCGCTGGCAGCGGCAATGCCATCTACGGCTCCGTTCAACTGGATGTCCATCAGTACCAGGTTGGGCCGCTCACGCTCGGCCATTTGAATGGCCTGCTCGGCGTCAGCCGCAATGCCCGCCGCCTCATAGCCCAGCGCCTGGACCTGCGAGGCAATGTCTCGGGCAACGATGGCTTCATCTTCGACCACCAGAATTCGCGCACTTTTAACGGGTGCCGTCATGCGGGTGCTCCGGAATCCGTCCACTGCGCAACCCAGGACGGTACATTGTGCGCCGGCATGGGTCGTGCGATGCCATAGCCTTGCGCCAGATCGCACCCCATGGAAAGCAGTTGCGTGCAGTGCGCTTCAGTTTCCACACCTTCGGCGATGACGGCACGGCCAAACGCCGAAGCCAGCCCGATGACGCCGCGCACGATCGACAGATCATCGGCATCGCTGAGCATGTCGCGCACAAAGCTCTGGTCAATTTTGATCATCTCGGCGGGCAGGTGTTTGAGGTAGGTGAGTGAAGAATAACCGGTACCAAAATCGTCCAACGCAAATCGAACGCCCAAGGCACGACAGGCGTGCATGGTTTGGGACACTTCACTAATGTCTTCCAGCGCACTGGTCTCCAGTATTTCCAGCTCAAGGCGGTGGGTCGGTATGTCCGGGTAAGCCTTCAGCTGTTCAGCCAGCCACACGACAAAACCCATTTGCTGCATTTGCAATGCACCCACGTTCACACTGGTGTGCATGGTGAGACCGTCGGCCTTCCAGGCACGCATTTGCATCAATGCGGTCTCGATCACCCACTCTCCGATGGCGACGCTGATGGGGTGGTCTTCGACAAATGGCAGGAAATCACCCGGTTGCAGCAGGCCGCGATCCGGGTGCTGCCACCGGATCAGTGCCTCTACGCCCACCACCGTGCGCTTGCGCAGATCAACCTTGGGCTGGTAGTAGAGAACAAATTCGCCGCGCTCCAGTGCGGTGCGAACCCGGTCCAGACTTTCACGCCGCGCCTTGACGGCCACTTCGTTTTCCACATCAAACAGGTGGTAACGATTTTTACCGGACTGCTTGGCCGCATACATGGCCTGGTCGGCGTGGCGCATCAGCAGGTCGGCGTCGGAGCCGTCCTGCGGATAGATGGTGACCCCCATGCTGGCAGACACCTGCAGCACCGCTGTGTCCGCTTCAAATGGCTCGGAGGCGGCTTGCAGCAGGCGGTTCAGCACCGGATCACAGTCCTGCGCGTGCTCCAGGTCCACCAGAATCGCCACAAACTCATCGCCACCCATGCGTGCGAGCGTGTCGCCCTCGCGCAGGGCCGCCTTCATGCGCTGCGCCAGCGCAATCAACAAAGTGTCGCCCACGGCGTGGCCATGGTGGTCGTTCACAGCCTTGAACCCGTCCAGATCCAGAAACACCACGGCCAGCGAATGCTTGCGCCGCTGGCAATGGTGAATGGCTTGCTGCAGGCGATCGGCCAACAGAACACGATTGGGCAGGTGCGTCAGGGCGTCGAAGTGTGCAATGTGCTCCAGCTGTTGCTGGTGCTCTTTCATGGGTGTGATGTCACTGAACAGGGCGACATAGTTTTGCGTTTGCCCGGCTGCGTCACGCACAGCACTGACGGTTTGCATTTCAGCGTACACCTCGCCGTCCTTGCGCCGGTTCCAGACTTCACCATTCCAGTGGCCGGTTTCCAGTAGCGCACGCCACATCGCTGCGTAATACTCGGGCGGCTGGCGGCCTGAATTGAGCATGCGCGGGTTTTTACCCAATGCTTCTTCGCGGCTGAAACCGGTGATGCGGGTAAAGGTATCGTTGACATCGACGATGCTGCCTTTCGCGTCGGTGATCATGATGCCCTCGCGGGCGTGCGTGAACACGCTGGCAGCGAGCTGCAATTTGTCATGGCTGGCCTGCAGCTGGATGTTGCTATGCACTTGGGCCGCGCGCGCAGCCAGCTGGCGTGCCGCATTGCGCAACAGTTGCCAGGACACCAGCGCCAGCAGCATACTCACGATCAAGCCCGCCAAGGCCCCCCGGATCTGCTGGCTGCGCACAGGGGCCAGCGTATTTTCAACGCTGGGGCCAACAATAAAGGTCAGCCCGTACTGCGGCAAGCGGTGGTAGCTGGACAGGCGTTCGACTCCATCCGTTTGCGCCGCGCGACGAAACTGGCCCTGCAGCGGGGCACCCGCATCGGTGTACGGCGACGTTTTGATAACGGTGCCCACGTATTTGTCCTGTTCACTGGAGCGGGCCATGACCTCACCGCTGTCACGAATCATCCGCGCAGCGCCGTCAGCGCCAAACCCGGTGGACTGGTAAAACTTGACGAAATGGTCGGGGTTGACCGAGGCCACAATCACACCCACCAGTTGGCCTTGCTGGAACATAGGCCTTGTCAGCTGGATGGACCATTTGCCGGAAACCCGGCCTTTGACCGGCCGACTGATGAACATTTGGTCTTGCAACTGCGCCTGGTGCACCGTGAAGTGCTCCCTGTCACCCAGGAAAGTGGGTTCCTGGGGAACGCCCAGATTGCTGTACGCCAGATACCCCTTGGCATTGATGACGGCGATTTGCAGAATGGCGCCTTCGGCCCCATCCAGGTGCAGCCGGATCGCTTCACCCATCTCGGTTGGATGGTCGAGCCAGGTTTGCCGCAACATCAGCAAGGTGTGATCCACATAAGCAAATGTGGACTGCGCCTGGCTGGCAAATGTGGTCGCCCAGGCCGCCGATTCGCGCTGGGCGAGGTTCAGCGCCTGCTCTTCAATGCGGTGTGCATCCCACAGAATGGCAGACCACAGCAGCCCGATTGCAGCCGCCAGCCACAGTAAAACTTGCTGGCCGAATCTTTGGGTGGGCATGCGGGTCAATCAGCCACTCAGATCTTGGAAAAAATTCTGGCTTCTTCAAACAAAGGATTCAAATCGCCCAGAGAAGCAATCAGCTCGTCAAGGGACCCGCCCAGTCGTTTGGCCACGGCGGACGGAAATTCTTCAACCAGTAGATTGCCCGCAAAACCAAAGTTGAGCTTCTTGCTGATCTGGTTGGCACCAAACACGCAGGCAATCATGTCTGCGTCGGCCAATTCAGGGCCATACTGGTAGCGTATGGTTTCCACCAAGTGCGGCGCAAAACGCCATTTTTCGACCAGCATGGCGCCTACGACGGCATGGTCCACACCCAATGTTTTTCGCAGCTCCAGGTGCAAGGAGCTGCCTTGCTGCTGGCTCGCTTCCAGCGCGTGACGAAACTCGGCAGGCATGAACTGGGCCAACACCACTTTGCCAAAGTCGTGCAGCAGCCCGGCAATGAAGCAGTCCATGGGATCAGCATCACCCACCTTGAGGGCAATCTGCTTGGCAATGGCCGCAGTGGCCAGCGAATGCAACAGATATTGTTGCCCGTCAAAACCGGCCTCGTTGGTTTTGGGCAGCATACCAATGGCAGCAATGCTCAGGGCCAGGTTTTTGATGGTATTGAAGCCCAGGTACACCACGGAATGACCGACGGACGTTATTTGCTTGGGCAGGCTGTAGTAGGCGGAGTTGACGACCCTGAGAATCTTGACTGTGAGCACGGGGTCTTTGTCGATGACTTCGACCAGGTCTTTGGGCGTGCTGTTGACATCACGCGTCAGCTCCAGCACGCGTTGCACGCTTTTCGGGAATGCAGGCATGCCATCCACCGCAGCGGTCAGCTTCTTGGTGAGTTCGGGACTCATTTGCATGGTGCGATTTCCGGAAACAGGACTTCAGTGTAGCCAAACTGGCTGAAATCACGCACCCGCATCGGGTAGAGCTTGCCCCACAGATGATCGCACTCATGCTGGACCACGCGCGCATGAAATCCGCTGACCGTGCTGTCAATCGGATCACCATACTGGTCGAAGCCGGTATAGCGAATGTGCGACCAGCGGGGCACCTGCGCACGCAGACCCGGCACGGACAGACAGCCCTCCCAATCCAGTTCTTCGGGCAGGTCGCCACCGGTTTCACCAGCGCGGGTCAATGGAGTGATCACCGGGTTAACCAACACCGTGGGCGGTACCAGCGGGCGGTTCGGGTAGCGCGGATTGGCGTCGCGGCTGCCAAAAACGACGACTTGCAGGTCAACCCCGATTTGCGGTGCTGCCAACCCCGCGCCGTTGGCGCAGACCATGGTGTCCAGCAGGTCGCTGACGAGCAGGTGCAACACATCCGAATCGAAGCCTTCGCTTGGCACCGGTTTGGCCATGCGCAACAGGCGCGGGTCGCCCATTTTGAGAATGTCACGGATAGCCATGATGAGTTTCCAGAAGTTTGAGCAGATGCAATAGCGCTGGCATGTCCGTTTGCACAATGCTCCACAAGATATCGTTGTCCAGGCCCAGATAACCATGAATCAACTGATTTCGGGTGGCAATCAACATGCGCCAGGGAACAGTCGGATGGAGGTTGCGGACGTCTTGAGGAATATGGCTTGCGGCTTCCCCAATCAATTCAAGATTGCGCACGGTCGCATCGAAGCGCATGGGGTCTGCTACGAACTGCTCTTGCTGCAGGCCTTGCGTAAATGCCAGGACTTTCTCACAGAAGCCGATCATGTCACCCACGTAAAACCGCCACTCCCGCTCAGACATGAACCGCGTCCTTCAAGACGTAGGGACGCAACTCTGGACGCAATGCTTTCTCGGTCACCAGATCGACGGGGCAGCCAAGTACATCTTCCAGATAAAACTGCACGCCAAAAAACTGTGCGGACGTCGCTGGGCCAACAAAACTCACCAGCAAATCCACGTCACTACCTGGAGTCGCCGCGTCACGGGCCGTGGAGCCAAATAACGCCAGGGAGGCGACACCAAAGCGTTGCACTATCTGTGCCTTGTGCTCAGACAGGGTTTTGAGTGCGATGGCGCGATTCATGTTGGCAGTTTAAGGCCTAAGTAATGCGACCATGGCCGCCTCATCAATCACCAAAACGCCTAAATCCAGAGCCTTGGTCAATTTGCTTCCCGCATCGTTGCCTGCAACTACGAAGTCGGTCTTCTTGCTGACCGAGCCAGCTACTTTAGCGCCCGCTGCTTCCAGCAAATCCTTGGCCTGATCACGACTCAGAGTGGGGAAAGTGCCGGTTAAAACAAAGGTTTTGCCCGCCAGCGGCTTGGGCGCCTGCACGGCGGGCTCGCCCTCTTCCCAGGTCACACCACAGGCGCGCAACTGTTCCACCACCTCCCGGTTGTGGGTCTGGTCGAAAAAGGTCCTTAAGCTTGCGGCGACGATAGGGCCAACATCCGCAACCTCCAACAGTTGCTCAAGCGTGGCGTCCATGATGCGGTCCAGTTGTCCAAAGTGCCGGGCCAGCGCCTTGGCGGTGGCTTCACCCACATGCCGGATTCCCAAACCAAACAGGAAGCGCGGCAAAGTGGTTTGCTTGGACTGTTGCAACGCCTCCAGCAAGTTCTGCGCAGACTTGTCGGCCATCCGGTCCAATGCCGCCAGCGCGGTCAAGCCCAGGCGGTAGAGGTCAGGCAGGGTGTTGACGACACCCGCATCCACCAGTTGATCGACCAGCTTGTCGCCCAGGCCATCCACCTCGACAGCACGGCGCTGGGCAAAGTGAAGGATGGCCTGCTTGCGTTGGGCACTACAAAAAAGCCCACCGGTGCAGCGGTAGTCGGCTTCGCCCTCCTCGCGCACGGCTACGGACCCGCACACCGGGCAGCTTCCTGACATGGTGAAGATGTCGGCATCGGGCGCACGCTTCTCGATCAGCACCGAAACGACTTCAGGGATGACATCACCGGCGCGCCGCACCACCACCGTATCACCAACCCGCACGTCTTTGCGCCGGGCCTCGTCCTCGTTGTGCAGCGTGGCATTGGTCACGGTGACACCACCCACAAACACCGGCGCAAGTTTGGCCACGGGTGTGAGCTTGCCGGTGCGTCCGACCTGCACATCGATGCCCAGAACGGTCGTGAGCTGCTCTTGTGCCGGGTATTTGTGGGCCACGGCCCAGCGCGGCTCGCGGGTGACAAAACCCAGTCGCTTTTGCAGCGCCAGGCTGTTGACCTTGTAGACCACTCCGTCAATATCGTAAGGCAACTGGTCACGAGTAGCTCCGATGCGCACGTGATACGCTACTAATTCAGGAGCGCCTTGCGCAATATCCACGAGGTCTGCAACCGGAAAACCCCATAATTTGAGGGCTTGGAGCATGCCCAAATGTGTGCCAAATGCCGGGCCACCCTGCTCCACCGGAGTGATCTCACCCAGGCCGTAGGCAAAAAAACTCAAAGGGCGCTGGGCCGCGATGGCGGGGTCCAGCTGGCGAACCGCGCCCGCTGCGGCGTTGCGTGGGTTGACAAAGGTTTTTTCGCCCTTCTCACCTGCGGCAATGCGCTGGCGCTGGCGCTCGTTCAGCGTTTCAAAGTCATCGCGGCGCATATAGACCTCGCCACGCACTTCCAGCACGGCGGGCACGCCCTCAGGTAAGCGCAGGGGTATCTGGCCAATGGTGCGGATGTTTTGGGTGACGTCCTCGCCCGATTCTCCGTCGCCACGGGTGGCCGCTTGCACCAGCACGCCATTCTCGTAGCGCAGGTTCATGGCCAGGCCGTCGAACTTGGGTTCGGCCCCGTATTCGACGGGTGAATCGGACTCGGTCAGGCCCAGCTCTTTGCGCACTCGGGTGTCAAAATTCAGGGCGCCACTGGGGTCGGTGTCGGTTTCGGTTCGGATGCTCAGCATGGGCACGGCGTGGCGCACTTGAGCAAACTGATCCAGCGGCTTGCCGCCCACACGCTGCGTGGGTGAATCCGGTGTCACCCAGTCAGGGTGGGCGCTTTCCAGAAGCTGCAGTTCCTGAAACAGCCGGTCGTATTCAGCGTCTGGAACTGCAGGCGCATCCAGCACGTAGTACTGGTGTGCGTAGGTGTGCAAAAGTTCGCGCAAAGCCTGCATGCGCGCACGGTCTGCCGTTGGGACACCAGACGAAGACTCTGCGAACAGGTCCAGATTGGCCATGTTCAGACCTGGCTGCGCTCAGGCAAACAGACGACGCGCCAGCATGGAGCCGGCTGCCAGGTCGCGCCGCTCCAGCGTGTCGTATAGCGATTGCAATTCTGTGCCAATCACGTCCATGGTCTGTGCGGTCAGCACCTGGCCGTTGTCGTCGGTCACCACACCATCCATGGTGTGCGCCAGTGACGTCGCAACCTCACGCATGCGCTCAAACGGGCTTTCACCACGGTCCACCTGCGCGACATCCAGGTGCAGGGACACGTCACGTATGGCGGACTGTGCGGGGTCTTCAGCCAGCGCAGCCTGGGTGTCAAAACCCAGCACCAACACCGGTGCCATTCCCTCGTGGCTGGCTGGCAAAACCAGGCGCCCGGGAATGACGCCTGCAACAAAGCCCAATCGGGCGGCACTTTGTTGAACGTAGCCAGGGCTCCATGACGCGTTGCGCGCCCGGATGGTGAAGCCCAACTGGGCATCGTGGGCACTGGCAAACTGGTCCAGTTCGCGGGCACGGGCCACTTCTTCCAGCATTTCAGGAAACTCGGGCGTGGCGTTGATCGCGTCGGCAAAGGCCTGTGTTTTGACGACAAACTCGGAGTATTCGATCTCGTTCAGCGCACCAGAGCGGTTGGCCAACTGAACACCGGCCTGAAAACCACCATAACGGCGGCCAGCGACAGGCGCCTCCCACGTCTGGGTGCTGAGGTTATATCCCTCGATAGCATAGGGTTTGGAACCCGCCCGTCGGGTGGGTGGCATGGCTGCGATGGCGGCTTCACCGGAAACCAGCGTACCCGGACCGTCCAATGCAACCGTGGCGATGACGTCGATCAACGAATCCATGGCCGAACGCCGGGCAACCGACGGCATGGTGATGGGTTGGGTGTCGTGCCCAAAATCGCTCAAGACGGGCTCCCGCGGCGGTGCTGCTGGCGAATCACCAGCAGGCTCGGGCAACGCCTGACGGGGTGCGTTTCGCCGTGAGTTCCAGGCACCATGCGCCACCACGGCAGCCAGCACCACACCACCCGCTATTGCCAATCCGATCTGAAGGTTACTCATAGATGCCTTATGCAAGCTCAGCCATGGTAATGGCGGATTCCATATCGACTGCAACAATGCGCGATACGCCTTGCTCCTGCATGGTCACACCAATCAGTTGCTCGGCCATCTCCATGGCGATCTTGTTGTGACTGATGAAGAGAAATTGGGTTTCTTTGCTCATGCTGCGCACGAGTTTGGCATAACGCTCGGTATTCGCGTCGTCCAGCGGTGCATCGACCTCGTCCAGCAAACAAAATGGCGCAGGGTTCAACTGGAAAATGGCGAACACCAGCGCAATGGCGGTCAGCGCCTTTTCGCCGCCCGACAACAGGTGAATGGTCTGGTTCTTTTTGCCCGGCGGCTGTGCGATGACCTGCACGCCCGAGTCCAGAATTTCATCGCCAGTGATCACCAGACGTGCATTGCCCCCACCAAACAGCTCGGGGAACATGCGCCCGAAGTGCTGATTGACCAGGTCGAAGGTGCTCGACAGCATCGTGCGCGTCTCGGAGTCAATTTTGCGGATGGCGTCTTCCAGTGTGTTCATGGCCTGGGTGAGGTCCATGTTTTGGGCATCCAGAAACTGCTTGCGCTCGCGCGCCGCGGCCAGTTCATCCAACGCCGCCAGGTTGACAGCACCCAGTGCCACAATCTCGCGGTGCAGGCGGTCAATCTCGCTTTGCATGCCGGCCAGACGCACATTGCCGTCTTTGATGGATCGCTCCACCGCTTCCAGATCGGCCTGGGCGTCCAGCAACTGCTGCTCGTACTGCTCAAAACCCAGGCGGGCGGCCTGTTCCTTGAGCTGGAACTCGGTGATGCGCTGGCGCAGTGGTTCGAGTTCGCGCTCGAGTTGCAGGCGGCGCTCGTCACTGGCGCGCAATTTGGCGGTCAAGTCGTCGTATTCACTGCGTTTGGCACCCAGGGCTTGCTCACGTTCCAGCTTCAGGGCCAGGGCATTTTGCAGACCGGCTTGGGCAGCAGCATCCGTCAGACGGGCCAACTCGTCGCGTGCGCGTTGCACTTCGGCGTGGACCGACTCGGTTTGCTGGGTCGCCGTATCAATCGTGCGCGCCAGCTCGGCATTGCGGGCCTGCAGGCTGCGCTGGGCAAAAGCGGCTTCTTGCGCCAGGCGCTCCAGACTGCGCTGCTGCTCGCGGCACTGGGTCAATGTGCGCTGGACGTCAATCACCCGCTCATCCAGTTGTGCGTGGCGCTCCTGGGCTTCGGCCAGTTGCATGTCCAGCGTCTCAAACCGGCCTTCTGCGGTGACCCGGCGTTCCTGCAGATCATCGAGCTGGGCCTGCACTTCGGCCAGATCGGCATCGATTTGTGCGCTGCGGGCCCTGGATTGCTCGGCCAACTGGGTCAGGCGCAGCGTCTCGACCTGCAGACCATGTGCCCGGGTTTGCGCATCAGCCGCCTCACGGCGCACGCTGACCATGCGCTGCGACGCATCGGCGTAGGCCGCTTCGGCGCGCACCAGCGCAGCGCGCGCTTCATCAGCAATCATGACCTGGGCGCGCAGCTCTTTCTCGAGGTTTTCAATTTCCTGGGCGCGCGCCAACAGCCCGGCCTGCTCGGAGTCCTGGGCATAAAAGCTGACACTGTGGCTGCTCACCACATGGCCCGCCTTGACATAGATACTCTCGCCGGGTTGCAGTTTGTCGCGCTGGGCCAAAGCGTCCTCAAAGCTCGACGCCGTGTAGCAACCTTGCAGCCAATCGGTCAAAACGGCCTTGTGGCCCGCATCATGGATGCGCAACAGGTCGGCCAGGCGCGGCAACACAGAGGCGTGCTCAGGCGCTACGGCCAGTGGCGGATTGAAAAATGACAGCTTGGCCGGTGGCGCGTCGCTGGCAAAGGCGCGCACCAGCTCCAGGCGGGAAACCTCGAGTGCAGAAAGACGTTCACGCAGTGCGCCTTCCAACGCGTTCTCCCAGCCCTGTTCGATATGGATACGCGTCCAAAGACCCTGCAAATGGTCCAGACCGTGCTTCACCAGCCAGGGCTGCAGCTTGCCGTCGGTCTTCACTTTTTCCTGCAGGGCCTTCAGGGCATCCAACCGCGCCGACAGGTCTGCCCTGCGAGCGGACTCTTCATTCACCGTGTGCTGCTGGGTGCGGCGCGCCTCATCGCGCTGGGGCAGCAGGTCTTGCAGTTCCTGCAAACGGGCATCCGAAATGGCAGCCATTTCCTGGGCATCAGCCAGTTCGGCTTGAAGACGGTTCAGCTGATCTTCGTCGGGTGGGGCCAGGGCGCTGCGGTCACCATCCAGGCGTTCGCGCCGGGTCGTGACCTGGCGAAACTGCTCTTCAATGCCACGCTGCTCAGCTGCCAGCACCTGAATCTGCTGCTGCACCTGCATGACGCTCCCACGCTGGTCATTGGCTGCGGATTGCGCCGCCAGCAACGCGTCTTCCAGATCGGGTAATTGCTGCGCCTGCTCTTCAACCTGGGCCGACAGCAGTTCGGTCTGCTCGTCACCCAGCAGGGCCAACTCGGCCAGACGCTCGATTTCGGCCAGGGCGTCGTCCTTGCGCGCCGCCCATTGACCAATTTGCTCCTGCAAGGTGGCCAGGCGCTGCTCGGCGCGCTGGCGCCCTTCCACCACAAAGCGGATTTCGGCCTCCAGGCGCCCGACATCGGTGCTGGCTTCATACAACAGCCCCTGGGCCTGATTCACCTGGTCGCCCGCGGCGTAGTGGGCCTGGCGCACGGCCTCCAGGTCGGCCTCGATATGGCGCAGGTCGGCCATGCGGCTTTCCAGTGCGTTGACCGCACCCAGTCCATCGGATTGCACTTTGGCCTGATCGGCCAAGGCCTCTGCCCGCTTCAAAAACCACTGCTGGTGCTGCTTGAGGCTGACGTCTGCCTGCAGATTGTTGTATTGGAGAGCGACCTTGGCCTGACCCTCGAGCTTTTCCAGATTCGCATTGAGCTCGCGCAGGATGTCATCCACGCGGGTCAGGTTCTCGCGGGTGTCCGACAGGCGGTTCTCAGTTTCCCGGCGGCGCTCTTTGTACTTGGAAACACCGGCTGCTTCCTCCAGAAACAGGCGCAATTCTTCGGGCTTGGATTCGATGATGCGGCTGATGGTGCCCTGGCCAATGATGGCGTAGGCCCGAGGCCCCAGGCCCGTGCCCAAAAACACGTCCTGCACATCGCGGCGGCGCACCGGCTGGTTGTTGATGAAGTAGCTGGAGGTGCCATCGCGCGTCAGCACCCGCTTGACGGCGATCTCGCCAAACTGCCCCCACTGGCCACCGGCGCGGTGATCGGCGTTGTCAAAAATCAGCTCAACGCTGGAGCGGCTGGCGGGTTTGCGGGTCGTGGTGCCGTTGAAGATGACGTCCTGCATGGACTCACCACGCAATTCGCTGGCCTTGCTCTCGCCCAGCACCCAGCGCACCGCGTCCATGATGTTGGACTTGCCACAACCATTGGGCCCCACCACGCCAACCAGTTGCCCGGGCAAGAGGAAGTTGGTGGGTTCAGCAAACGATTTGAACCCGGATAACTTGATGGAATTGAGACGCACAGAAGAAAGAAGCTGGAGCTAAGCGAATGATTTCATTGGGGTTTGCCGACAAACCCCGCATGCCAAGGTCGTCCAATGATACCGTGCGGGCTTTGCGCCAGTGCGTCAGGAACGCAGCGCGGCTTCGATCTTGGCGGCCAGGGCAGTCAGCGATGGCGGTTTGACCATATAACCAGCCACACCAAGAGGCAAGGCCTCGCCCACCGTCGCTGCGCTGGAGTCGGCACTCAAAAAGATGACCTTGGTGTTACTCAACTGGTTGTTGGGCAAAGCGCGCAGTTGCTTGACAAAGGCGATACCCCCGACGGGCTGCATGTGAATGTCGGTCAGGATCAGATCGGGCTTGAGTTTGACCACCTCTTTCAGAGCGGTCGCACCATCGGTGAAGGCATACAAATCGAGTATGCCAATGCGGCGCAAGGTGTTCAGGATGAAGGTGCTCATCACCGCTTCATCCTCAACAACCACGATTCGTGCCCTTTTGATATCCACGTCAAAACTCCATGCGATGGGCCGGCTCAGACAGGTATTGCCAGATACTGCGCAATCTCGTTCTGCAAATGGTCCAGCTTGGGACTTAACTCGGCAAACGCTGCGCCCACTTCGGCACCGTCACCCGTCTTGCTCATGTGCTCGACCTCGGCCAGCTGCACGCACAGCGCCGGTTGGCAAAATATGGGCATGCAACCTTTGAGCGAATGCAATAGCGGGTTGGCCGCGCGGGCATCGCCCGTTGCAAGTGATTGGCGGATTTGGGGCAGATCGCGCTCCAGCAACTCCTGCAGCATGGGCAGCATGCTGCGCATCGCTTGCTCATCGCCAATTTGCTCCAATGCATGGGCTACATCCAAATAAACCCACGGCTGGCCAGTGACGGAAGTCATCGACATCTACTACTCCTGGAACGGACTCAAAAACGGTGAGGGTCTCAATACCTCTGCCTCACAGTGTAGCAATTGCACAGGGGATAATAGCGACCCAATGAATCCGAATTTATCCCTTCTGCAAGCTTACCCGTTTGAGCGCTTGCGCCAATTATTTGTGCCGGTAAAGCCCAACCCGGCCTACTCGCCCATCAGCCTGGGCATTGGTGAGCCCCGGCATGCCACGCCGGATTTGGTCAAACAGGCCTACTGCAAAGCCATCAACGACCCGCAGGGCGGTTTGTCAGCTTACCCCGCCACCGCCGGTGTGGCGGGCTTGCGCGAATCGATTGGCCGCTGGTTGCAACGCCGTTATGGGCTGCAACTGGATACCCAGACGCAGATTTTGCCGGTCAATGGCACGCGGGAAGCCCTGTTTGCATTTGCCCAGACCGTCGTCAACCCAGCAGCGCGGGTGGCACCGGATCTGCCCGCGCTGGTGGTCTGCCCCAATCCTTTTTATCAAATTTATGAGGGCGCAGCTTTTTTGTCGGGTGCAGAACCCTACTTTGTGGCATCGGACCCGACGCGCAATTTCGCCCAGGATTGGGATAGCGTGCCCGATGACGTGTGGGCGCGCACGCAACTGTTGTTTGTCTGCTCGCCGGGCAACCCCACCGGTGCGGTCATGCCGCTGTCCGAGTGGAAAAAGCTGTTTGATTTGAGTGACCGCTATGGTTTTGTGATTGCCTCGGATGAGTGCTATAGCGAGATTTACTTCCGGGAAGAGCCGCCATTGGGTGGACTCGAAGCAGCGGCCAGGCTGGGCCGGGCCGATTTCAAAAACCTGCTGATCCTGACCAGCCTGTCCAAACGCAGCAACGTCCCCGGCATGCGCAGCGGCTTTTGTGCCGGAGATGCAGCTCTGGTCAAACAATTTCTGCTGTACCGCACCTACCACGGCAGCGCCATGAGTACCGTCGTGCAGGCCGCCAGCATTGCCGCCTGGGACGATGAGGAGCATGTGCGCGACAACCGCGAGCAATACCGGGCCAAGTTCGCCCGGGTCACCCCCCTTCTGGCGGACGTGCTGGAGGTGGCCTTGCCCGACGCCGGTTTCTACCTGTGGGCCAAAGTTCATGGCAGCGACACGGAATTCGCCCGCGACCTGCTCGCTCTTTACAATGTGACCGTTTTGCCCGGCAGTTTTCTGGCCCGCGAGGTGCGAGGTTTCAACCCGGGTGCCGGCCGCATCCGCATGGCGCTGGTGGCAGAAACCGCAGAATGTGTGGAAGCGGCCAATCGCATCGTTCAGTTTGTCAAATCCCGAAAGTCCCCATGACCCAACAACTCCAGCAAATCATCGACGCCGCGTGGGACAACCGCGCCAATATCTCGTTCCAGTCCTCCACCGCCGAAGTGCGCGATGCGGTTGAACACGTGATCCACGAACTCGACTGCGGCAACCTGCGGGTCGCCAGCCGCGATGGTGTTGGCCAGTGGACCACCCACCAGTGGATCAAAAAGGCGGTGCTGTTGAGCTTTCGCTTGCGCGACAACGAAATCATCCAGGCCGGTCAGCTCGGGTTTTATGACAAGGTACAAACCAAGTTTTCTGACCTCTCGCCTGAAGCAATGCGTGCCACCGGCGCGCGCGTGGTGCCGCCAGCCGTCGCGCGGCGCGGCAGTTTTGTCGGAAAGGGCGTGATCTTGATGCCCAGCTTTGTCAACATTGGCGCCTATGTGGACGAGGGAACCATGGTCGACACCTGGGCCGCTGTGGGCTCCTGCGCACAAATCGGCAAGAACGTCCACCTCTCCGGAGGCGTTGGAATCGGCGGTGTGCTCGAGCCCATGCAGGCCAACCCGACCATCATCGAGGACAACTGCTTCATTGGTGCCCGCTCCGAGGTGGTGGAAGGCGTGATCGTGGAAGAAAACTCCGTCATTTCCATGGGTGTTTACATCGGCCAGAGCACGCCGATCTATGACCGTGCCACGGGCGAAGTCAGTTACGGCCGCATTCCCTCCGGCTCCGTGGTCATCAGCGGCAGTTTACCCAAGGATGGTGGCAAATACAGTCTGTATGCCGTCATCATCGTCAAGCGCGTCGACGCCCAGACACGGGCCAAGACTTCGCTCAATGATCTGCTCCGCGACTAAGCACTTTTTGACGTCCAACCGAGGCTGAACGATGGCTACTACCAACGCACCTGGCACCATGGAACGCATTCTCCGCCTGATGGCAGAGAAAAGAGCCTCAGACGTCTATCTATCAGCCAATTCGCCCGCACTGATCAAGATCAATGGGCAGTGCGTACCCATCAACAACCAGGCACTTCCGTTTGATGCACCCCGAAACCTGCTGGCGGAAATTTTGTCACCCGAAAACATGGCAGAACTGGAAACCGAGGGCGAGCTGAACATGGGCTTTCCGATTGCGGGCCTGGGCCGTTTTCGCGTTAGTGCCATGCACCAGCGCGGTAGCGTGGCAGCCGTGTTTCGCTTCATTGCAGTCGATGTGCCGTCGTTGGCCGAATTGTTTTTGCCTCCCGTTCTGGGCGACCTGATCATGGAAAAACGCGGTTTAATGCTGATGGTGGGTGCCACCGGTGCCGGCAAAAGCACCACCTTGGCGTCCATGATCGACCACCGCAATGCTACTGCGTCGGGTCACATCCTGACCATCGAAGACCCGATCGAGTTTTTATTCAAAAATAAGAAGTCACTCATCAACCAGCGGGAGGTGGGGACCGACACCAAGTCCCTTGCCGTTGCGTTGAAAAACGCCTTGCGCCAGGCCCCTGACGTCATTTTGATTGGTGAAATCCGTGACCGTGAAACCATGTCTGCGGCCATTGCCTATGCCCAGTCGGGTCACCTGTGCTTGGCCACCATGCACGCTAACAACAGCTACCAGGCGCTCAACCGTATCCTGAGTTTCTATCCGGTCGAAGTGCGCCAGACCATGCTGGGAGACCTTGCCGCCGCCTTGAAAGCCGTTGTATCGCAGCGCTTGATGCGCAATACGGCGGGTACCCGCGTTCCCGCAGTCGAGGTCCTGCTGAACACCAAGTTGATCTCGGAACTGATTGAAAAGGGCGATTTCTCCGCCGTCAAGGAAGCCATGGAGCAGTCCATGGCCGAGGGCTCACAATCGTTCGAGCACGACATAGCCCGCCTCATCGTTGAAGGTGCGGTTGACCGCAAAGAAGGCCTGGCCAATGCCGACTCCCCCACCAACCTGATGTGGCGTCTGCAAAACGACTTCACCAAGACCGGCAAGCCGGCTGCCGTCCAGGAAGAAAGCGAAGAAGCGTCCTTCACAGAAATCACCCTGGACGTGAAGCATTGATGACCGCCACTTTGCAGCTTGCCGAGGCACTCATTGCCCGCGCCTCGGTCACTCCCACGGACGCCGGATGCCAGGAACTGATCGCCAAACGGCTACAGGCCATCGGGTTCCACTGCGAAACCATTGTGAGCGGGCCAGCAGGACTTTTGGTCACCAACCTATGGGCAAAACGGGCTGCAGCCCCCGTCAAACATGCGCAACCAGCTATTCATTCGATAGCAATCGACTCAAGGGCAAAGACCCTGGTGTTTGCGGGCCACACCGATGTCGTGCCCGCTGGCCCACTGGGCGAATGGGACAGTGCGCCCTTCACGCCCCACGTGCGCGATGGAAAACTGTTTGGCCGTGGCAGCAGCGACATGAAAGTGTCTCTGGCGGCCTTTGTGGTTGCCATCGAAGAGTTTTTGGCCGCAAACCCCGAGCCCCAACTCAACCTGGCCATGCTGTTGACCAGTGATGAAGAAGGCCCAGCCAATGACGGCACGGTCGTCGTCTGCAACGCTTTGCAGGCCCGTGGCGAAACACTGGACTACTGCATCGTGGGTGAGCCCACATCGGTAGAGCGCACCGGCGATATGATCAAAAACGGCCGCCGCGGCACCATGAGCGGCCGACTCACCATCCAGGGCGTGCAAGGTCACATCGCTTACCCGCACCTTGCCAAAAACCCCATTCACCTGGCCGCACCCGCACTGGCCGAACTGGTCGCGGTGGATTGGGACCGGGGCAATGACTTTTTTCCGCCGACCACCTGGCAAATCAGCAACATGCATGGCGGAACAGGTGCCAGCAATGTCATTCCAGGGGCGGTGGTGATTGACTTCAATTTCCGTTTTTCGACCGAATCCACGCCCGAGTCGCTGCAACAACGGCTGGTGCGCGTGCTGGAAAAGCACGAACTGGAGTACGACCTGACATGGACCATCGGGGGTCTGCCGTTTTTGACGGCGCCCGGCACCCTGGTGGAAGCCGTTCAGGATGCCATCCGCGCAGAAACCGGCCTCCAGACCCAGCTCTCCACCACGGGTGGCACCAGCGATGGCCGCTTTCTGGCCAAAATTTGCCCCCAGGTGATCGAATTTGGCCCGCCCAACGCCACGATCCACAAAATCAATGAACATGTCAAAGTGACCGACATCGAGCCCCTGAAAAACATCTACCGGCGTGCCCTGGAAAACCTGGAGCGTCAGGCCCAGTTATGACACTGATGGAATTGATTGAATCAGGGGCCGCACGGTTCACCGGGGCCCAGCTTGCGTTTGGGCACGGCACTACCAATGCCTTTGACGAGTCTGCATGGCTGGTGCTGTGGACGCTGGGCATGCCGCTGGATACCCCGCTGGAAGGACCTGATTCCAAGCAAAATATGGCTGTAGACCCCGTGGATGCTGCGCGAGCAGCTATCATTTTTGAATCACGCGTCAACACCCGCAAGCCCGCTGCCTACCTCACCCACGAGGCCTGGTTGCAGGGCGTGTCGTTTTACGTCGATGAACGCGTCATCGTGCCGCGCTCGCTGATCGCCGAGCTGATGGCCGACGGCAGCCTGGACTACTGGCTGCATGAAACCACGCAAACTGTGCTCGACCTGTGCACTGGCAACGGCAGCCTGGCCATCCTGGCGGCCCTGACCTACCCGGAAGTGGAAGTCACCGCGTCCGACCTGTCCACCGATGCACTGGCCGTGGCCCGCATCAATGTGGACCGGCACGAACTGCAGGGGCGCATCACCCTGCTGGAATCTAACGGATTGACCGCGCCTGATCTGCTGGCGCGCGGCCCCTTTGACCTGATTCTTTGCAACCCGCCCTATGTGAACGCCAGCAGCATGGCGCAACTGCCGCCTGAATACCGGGCAGAGCCCGCTCTGGCCCTGGACGGCAACCACTTGGGCGGCATTGACGGCATGGATTTCATCCGCACCCTGCTCAACGATGCGCCAACCCACATGGCACCCGGTGCCGTCCTGGTGCTGGAGGTGGGCAATGAGCGCGACCACTTTGAAGCCGCATTTCCGCATCTGGAAGTGATCTGGCTGGAAACCAGCGCTGGCGATGAGCAGGTTCTGGTCGCTACCCGCCAGGCTTTGGAACACTTTTCTCTCCAACAAGAACAATGATTACCCTCAAAAATGTCACCTTGCGCCGCGGCGCCAAGGTGCTGCTCGACAGCACTTCCGTCACCCTCAACCCCGGCGAAAAGGTCGGCCTGGTCGGCCGCAACGGCGCGGGCAAATCGTCGCTGTTTGCGCTGCTCAACGGTACCCTGCACGAAGACGCGGGCGAGTATTACATTCCCACCCAGTGGCGCATGGGCCAGGTGGCCCAGGACATGCCCGAAACGGATCAAAGTGCCACCGACTTTGTGATCGAAGGCGACACCCAGTTGCTGGCCGCGCGCGAGGAAGTGGCCGCATCGGAGGCCACCGAAGACTACGACCGCATGGCCCACGCCTATACCGGTCTGCATGATGCTGGCGAGTACGACGCTGCCGCCCGCGCGCAGGCGCTGATCCTGGGCCTGGGCTTCAAAACCAGCGAACTCACCAACCCGGTGAACAGCTTTTCGGGCGGTTGGCGCATGCGCCTGCAACTGGCGCGGGCGCTGATGTGCCCCTCCGACCTGCTGCTGCTCGACGAGCCCACCAACCACCTGGATCTGGACGCACTGGTCTGGCTGGAAGCCTGGCTGAAAAAGTACGAAGGCACGATGGTCGTGATCAGCCACGACCGCGAATTTCTGGATGCGGTGACCAATGTCACCCTGCACATCGACGCAGGCAAACTGGTGCGCTACGGCGGCAACTACAGCAAGTTTGAGGACATGCGCGCCGAGCAGATGGAGCTGCAACAAAACGCCTTTTCCAAGCAGCAGGACAAGATCGCCCACCTGCAAAAGTTCATTGCCCGCTTCAAGGCCAAAGCCAGCAAAGCCAAGCAGGCCCAAAGCCGCGTCAAGGCCCTGGACCGCATGGAAAAAATCGCGCCGCTGCTCAGTGAGGCCGATTTCACATTCGAGTTCAAGGAGCCCGCCAATCTGCCCAACCCCATGCTGTCCATGAGTGGTGTGAGCTTTGGCTACCCCCCACCCGAAGACGCACCGGAGGGGACACCGCACACCATCATCGTGCGCAATGTCAGCAAGTCGGTGCTGGCGGGGCAGCGCATCGGCATTCTGGGCGCCAACGGCCAGGGCAAATCAACGCTGGTGAAAACCGTGGCACGCGACCTGGCGGCCATTGGCGGCGAAATCACCGAAGGCAAAGGCCTCAACATTGGCTACTTTGCCCAGCAGGAGCTGGACGTGCTGCGCCCGGCCGACACGCCGCTGGAACACATGATCCGCCTGGTGAAAGAACTGACCGCACTGGGCAAGATTGCCGGCCAGGCTACCCGCGAACAGGATTTGCGCAGCTTTTTGGGCACCTTCAACTTTGGCGGCGACATGGTCAAGCAGGCAGTGGGCAGCATGAGCGGTGGCGAAAAGGCGCGCCTGGTGCTGTGCATGATTGTGTGGCAGCGCCCCAACCTGCTGCTGCTGGATGAGCCAACCAACCACCTGGATCTGGCCACGCGCGAAGCGCTGTCCATGGCCCTGAACGAATTTGAAGGCACGGTGATGCTGGTCAGCCACGACCGGGCCTTGCTGCGCGCCGTCTGCGACGAGTTCTGGATGGTGTCGCGCGGTGGTGTTGAGCCGTTTGACGGCGACCTGGATGACTACCAGCGCTACCTGCTGGACGAAGCCAAGCGCCAGCGCGAAGAAGCCAAAGAGGCGGCCAAGGCCCCTGCCAGGCCTGTGGTGGCAGCCACGCCGACCAAGATCAAAACCAAAGGCGACACCTCACCCAAGGTGAAAAAAGAGTTCCAGGACGTGGAAGCCCGCATGGCGGAGCTCAACACACAAGGTGCAGCGCTGGAGTCGCGCCTGTCGACCAACCCACATCCTTCAGAAATCGCCGAAATTGGCCGCAGTTTGAAGGTCGTCAATGACGAATTGTCCAGTCTTGAAGACCGTTGGCTGTACCTGTCAAACCGGTTGGAAAAGGCCTGACTTGTTGTGCACCCGGTTAGTTGAATGATTGGCACGTGTGGCAGCGCACAGACCATGTCCGATGGAAGTAGTAAAAACCGGCATGCGCACTGAAACAATGACACCCCGCCCGATTACCATTGCTCAGGATATGGGAAAAGATCCTGAGCCGAGGGCACACTCAAACTTGCCCTCGCAATCCATTGCATTCAAAAAAATGATCAATGACATGTGGAGACGGTACGCCGGCTCAACTTCGCGCTGCGAACCGCTTTGAATGCAAACGCGCCGCATCAGGCTGGGACCGGCGGTTCAAGGCGAAGTATTTGCGCTGTCTACACCAGAGATGTATATTGGAGTCAGGCGATTGCCTGGCGCGAACAGCGTCCCCTGTATTCAGGGACTAACCCGGACCTACGTGCCGGGTTTTTCATATTTTGGGCTTGTGAGGGCTGGTGCAACTTCTTGTACCGCACTCACTAAAAAGTCTGTGCGAAGTAAATGGTCTTGCAAACAAAAAAACCTGCTACTAACTTAGTAGCAGGCTTTCTATATCCCATTCGGGCTAAATGGTGGGATCTGAGAGATTCGAACTCTCGACCTACGGATTAAGAGTCCGCTGCTCTACCAGCTGAGCTAAGATCCCTGAAAAAATGGTGGGACCTGCGGGGGTCGAACCCACGACAAACGGATTAAAAGTCCGCTGCTCTACCAACTGAGCTAAGGTCCCGACAGAAAGTAACAAGGTAACTAGTCACTTCCTGCGAAGCTTTCAATTATATAGTTTTCTACCCGTGACTTTGCGAAGTTTCAGAAATTTTGTCGAGTATCCACCCAGCTGCACACATTCCGAATGTTGCAGTGACTGAAACGACAGAGCCATAGCCATGGCAGTTCAGCGAGTTGTCACCTTGTTCCACCTGACAGGATGTATCCGCAGGTTTGACTGCTTCACGGCTAAACACGCACGCAACGCCGATCTTCTTTCCTTCCCGGGGGGCAGCATGTTCCTTGCGCAAGCGGTACCTCATTTGCGCCAGGAGTGGGTCGTGCGTGGTTTCACTGAGGTCGGCCACGTCGACCTTGTAGGCGTGACGCTTGCCACCCGCGGCACCCACGGATACAAAAATGGCCCTGGTCCGCCTGGCCCATTCTGCCATTGCTGTTTTGGCCTTGATTTGGTCACACGCATCGATGGTTGCGTGTACACCAGGTGCAATCAACGCGGGCCAATTGCCGGG
>CAJAVE010000107.1 GCA_903945325.1 uncultured beta proteobacterium
GCGGTGGCTGTACCAAAGACGCAGTCCGTCGCCCCGCACACCCAGGTCAACCGGCTTGGAGCGCACCTTGTTTTTGCGAAGGACGTTGTCATTGGACTGCTTCAGGTCAATGCCGAACAAGCAGTTGTCAATGATCAGGTTTTCCAGCAGATTGCGATGACCGCGCACATCCAGGCAAGAGTCGTCCGTGTCATGGGAGTCACCGGAACCTGTCAAATGCAGGCCGCGCAGAACCACGCCATCGGCCTGGACAGAAAAGACGGTTCCACGGTCACCAGAATCAATCGTGACGACTCCGCCACCTTCGATTGTCAACGGCTTGGTCAGCACCACAGGCCCTGCATAAGACCCTGGCGGCGGACGCAAAACATCACCGGGTTTGGCCGCATCCACAAGTGCCTGAAACGGCTTCAGTCCGTGCACCCGCTTGTCACGCTCGTATAAGGGGAAAGTGGGCTTGGGCCGGTCCACGCCCACTCTGGGCGCCGTCGAAAGATCCGCCGTTGCTCCCAGCGCGGGAGGACGATTCGTATCGTCGTCGGCATCGGTTGTTCGCGCCACCAACACACTGGTCATTCCCAGCACCAAAGCGGGCACGATCAACCACTGCTTGGCTGCCATGTTATGCACCAGGACTTTGGTCCGCTTCACGCAACTGGCGGCGACGCATCAACATGGCCAGAGTCAAACAAACAAAAACCACCATCAGCAATCCATAGCCCCAATAGGGGTATGAGTAGGTTGAAAACTGCGCCACCTTGCCTTCGCCAAACAGGGTTGGCATGAATGGCTTGACGGTGAATGCGCCCCAGGAATGCATGTTGTGCCCGAAGAACCACAACCAACCGGCGTACTCAATCAAAAAGTACAAGGGCAGCAAACTGGGGATCAGTGCCAACAGCAATTCAAACCGCTTGAACTTGGCAACCCCGACCACCACCACCACCATCGCAGCAATGAGCCCCGCAATCGCGATCTTGCTATACAGATACACGTTGTCGCCCCATACTTTGATGCGAGCTGGCTCGTTAAAAAAGGTGGCCGCTTCGGCCATGTAGTACTTCACGTGCTCTACAAGATGCCCCAACGCGAATTGGTGCACTAATGTCCAGGCCGCCACTGCAGTGAACCCGGTAGCCAATACGATCAATCGGCGCTTGCCCGCGGGCGCCATGAATCCCAGCAACATGACGGCAAAGAACCCGAAGAAGAACTTGGCAAGAGGCTTCTCTACCGGCGCGCCTGTCGCGATCGGGAACATGCCCACGTAGTGATTGATGGTATTCATCTCATGCACGCAGTCCAGACCCTCGGCATTTTTGTTAACGTCTTTCTTGGCGTCCAGAATGGGGTTGTAGCGTTCAGAGTCTGGACCCATATCCGCTTGCATGGTTTCTGAGCCCATGCGGGTATTGGCTCCCACCGCGCTGCATCCATTTTTCACAACGTCAAAGTGAAAGTGAATGCGTATCCCGTCCGGAAAGGCGTCTTTGGGATAGTTGGGCGCGGTGAGTGATACCCACCAGATTGGCGCAAAAAAGGCGCTGATCATGGCCACCAAGGCGACCAGGGTGAGGACATTGATCAGGCGATTCTGTTTGGTCTGGTCTTGCATTTAATTAGCTTGCTTTTTTCTTGGCTGGTTTCGCGGCGGTCGCTTTACACGTTGAGCCTGGCATGACCAAACTTGCCTGGTATGCCGAGATGGCAACCAATTGCGAGTTGTCGTACTTTTTGATGATGGTCACCATGTCTGGATTGGCGTTGCGGCGATGTCCGTCACGAATCTCCGTCATCTGGCGCAGCAAGTATTTGTAATGTTGCCCGGCCAAAACCGGATAAAACTTGTCCTTGACGCCTTCACCATTGGCCTTGTGGCATTCAATGCACTCTTTTTCATACATCGTCTTGCCGTCAGCAACCTGTTTGGCGGCGTCTGGGCCTTCGTACATACCGTGTACTGCTGGAATGCACAGACTCTCAATATAAGCGGAAACGTTGGCCAATTCCTGTGCATCGGTCAGTTCCTTGGCAAAGGGGTACATCGTCGGGTTGTCACGCAAGCCCGCACGAATATCGGCCATCTGTTTGATCAGCACGGTCGTGTGCTGGCCCGCGAGTTGGGGGAACGTACCATCCGGGCGTCCGGCACCGGAAGGCAGGTGACAAGCTCCACACACTTCATAGCCTTCTTTGCCTTCTTTGGCATTCCCCTTGAGTTTGAGGGCTTCTATTTTTTCGCCCTCCTGCGCGTTCCATTTGTAGTCTTTGGCTTCAATACCAGACTGTTTGGCAGCTGGGGGGCCACCGGCCGCGCAAAAGACCGGGGCTAAAGCCAGCGTAAGTGCCAGCACAAGAATTCTTTTCATTTCAGTAACTCCAGATGTTTTGAATGTGAAAGTCGACTACTTAACCTTGGAAAGGTAAAGAGCCAGCTCCTTAATGTCCTTGTCGGTCACGAGTTCCACGCCTTCCGGGTTGACCATGACACCTTTCATCGCTGCACTGCTCCCATTGGCACGCGCCCCGGTCTTGATGTCGCGCATTTGTTGCTCCATATAAGCAGCGTTTTGCCCGGCGAGCTTGGGGTAGGTGGGGGTCAGTGCTTTTTTGCCCTCCTTGCCGTGGCAGGCGATGCAGGTTTTCTCAGCGTACAGCGCCGCGCCGTCGGCCATAGCTGTGCCGGATGCAAACGCCAGCAGCGTCGCTGCAAATAACAATTTTGTCTTCATGGTTTTCCTTGAATGAACTACGGGTTGAGTACCCATGGCACTCAACCCGTAACTATGGCCTCTGCGCACAGAAGCTCAAATGAACTGCATTAAGTTATTTGACTTTTTTGGCACCGTTTTGCTCAAGGAAGGTCTTGGCCCGCAAACCGAGGTCGGCTGTCTTGACCTGGTACTGCCATACCTGCTCTGCCCACAGATTGGCGTTTTCCCAGTCTTTCTTGGCGAATGCGGCTTCGTGCTTGACCTTGATGTCCTTGGTCTTGCCCAATTGGTCGAAGGCGTCGTCAACCATGGCAACCACTTCAGGGAAGTCCTTGTAGTTGACGCTGGTGATGTAAGCCACCACCGAGTCAATGATGGCCTGGGTATCAGCCACTTTCTTCAAGGTCGCCTTGTAATCAGCTTCGGTGTAGTTTTGTGCGGCCAAACCGCCGGTCTTGGTGGGTTTCCAGCCCTTTGGCTTGACCAACAAGTAGCCCTGCATTTCAAGGTGAAGTGCCGAGCAGAATTCGGTGCAGTAGTACGGATACACGCCTTCCTTGTCAGCCTTGAACTTGACTGCAACCGTTTTGCCAGGCTCCACCGACGCGTGCACATTGAACGTAGACACCGTGAAACCGTGTGTCTCGTCCTGAGCGCGCTCCAGATTGGTCAGGTTGATGGTGACCTCATCGCCCACTTCGACTTCAATGGTCTCAGGCGTGATGTGCGAGCGAATCAATGTGCCGAACACTTCAACCTTGTTGCCCTTCTTCACCACTCGCTCTTCACCCGCCTTAGCCGCACCGGGGTGTGGTTTGTCGGTACGGCTATCGGTTCCGACCTTGTAACGCACCGCCGGTTTGAGTTTCTTGGCATCAATGGCCACAACGTAGTGCGGCTCACCCAAGGGCAATGGCATGTCATACAGCAGCTGCATCTTGTCGCCGCTGATGTCGATCAGCTGGTGACTTTGAGGATGCAGGGGTCCAACCGGCACAAATCGGTCGATGGCGAGCTTGTTCAAGGCAACCAGGTATTTTCCGGCTGGCTTGGTGGAGTCACCTTCCATCGTCATCAGGTGACCGATGTTGTAGTGCACGCTGATCTTGTCGAGCACTTTGCCTTCGCA
>CAJAVE010000108.1 GCA_903945325.1 uncultured beta proteobacterium
AGCGTTGCAAGCTTGTCGATCTGGCCCTCGTCCAGATCCTTGGCTGACTCCAAAGTGAAGTCAAACCCGGCCAGATCGCGATGGATCGGAAACCTGGCGACTTTCATCTGGTGGCTGATGGAGCGCATGGCCCGGTCAGTGTGCTCGGCTTGCAGCAAGTGCTCGATCAGCCACTTGGAGGTCGCCACCTGCGAATCCCCTTGGGCCGTCAAATCCGTCCACGCACCCACCATGCCGTGCAGGCGCAACTCCTTGAGCTCGGTAGTGACATCACGACGCATGGCTGACCTCCACCGCATTGCTTGTCAGGTCCACGTCACCACGCAAGCTGTCGTACCGGTTGGTGTTGGCCAGCGGTGCCTGTGTCAGTTGCAGAGTAGTTTCAACCGAATCGGGCACTGGGGCAGCATTGAGCCTGGCCACAACGTTGAGAACATGCTGGGCACTCAGTGCTCCGGACTCCACCACCAGATCGACCGCCACCAGAACCGCCTCCAAACCGGCAGTAGGAACAGCAGCCAATACCTGTGCCATCACCTTGTCCCCCCCGGCGTGGCGCATCAAGCCTTGGCGCAGCCGTTGCATTGGCCCCGGAAGGTCTGCAAATGGGGCGCCGTTGCGCAAGGCACCGGGCTTGCGCTGCACCAGCGCAATGTAGTGCTGCCAGTCATAGCGGATGTGTCCGCGATCAGCCAGTCGCTCATGGCTGGCCACCACAGCGTCTGCAGTCGCAATGTCCACCCGATTGGGGTAGAGCCGGGTGCTGACCCTTGCGTTGGCCAGTTCACACGGGACCGAGTAGCGGTTGCGTGCCACCGTTACCAAACAGGTGCTGCTCACCCGAGCGGATTTCTCGACATATCCGTCGAATGCTGTGGTCATGGGCATCATCTCGCCACGCTCTTGTTCGAGCATTTCCAGCACGCTGAATTGCTTGAACTCCGGATGGGCTACCTCACTCCACAAGGCTCGGCAACGTTCGCCCAACCAGGCGTTGAGTTCGGCAAACGACGACCACTGGATCTTTTGCGCATCCAGCCAAATACGCCGACGGCTGTCCTGCACGTTCTTCTCCACGACGCCTTTCTCCCAGCCGGAGGCCACGTTGCAGAAGTCGGTATCGAACAGATAGTGGGCGCACATCGCCGTGAATCGCGCATTGACAACTCGGCCCTTGCCCTTCTTGACCTTGTCTACGGCGGTCTTCATGTTGTCATAGATGCCCCGGCGCGGGATGCCGCCCAAGGCCACGAAGGACCGGGTGTGGGCATCGAACAGCATTTCATGCCCCTGACTGGGGTAGGCCACCAGCCAGAACGCGCGGCTGAAGCACAGCTTCAAATGGGCGACCTGGAGCTTGTAGAAGATGCCGCCCACCACCATGGCCTCATCGCTCCAGTCAAACTGAAACGCTTCACCGGGTTCGAACGCCAATGGCACGAAGGCCTTGGGTGCCTTGCCAGCGGTGTCCCGCCAGGCGCGGATGAAGTCGGTGACGCGGCTGTAACCGCCGGTGTAGCCGTCGCCCTTGATCTGGACAAACAGGGCTTTGGCGGTGCGCCGGTTTTGCTTGGTGCGGTGGGAGTCGGCTTTGAGCGCCAGTTCCAACGCCTGGTGAAACGTTGTGAGTTTGTTGGCAGTCTCCTTGCGCCGGTAGGTCGGCTTGTCCACCTCGTGCGTGTCGCGCACCCACTTGCGTATCGTGTTGCGCGACAGGCCCGTGGTCTTGGCTATTTCGTGCAGCGACTTCTTGTCGCGTGAATACAGTCGTTTGACTTTGCCCAGCATTTCCATGGTGATCACCTTTTTTGCTCCTGCCCAAAAAACGGGCAGAGCCAGTAAAACACCTGGGTCAATTTTGGGTCGGCACAACCTCTATAAGTGGGTCAGTTTTCGGTCGGCGCCAACATGCCTGGGAGCTGCTGCTGCGTGGCATGAACACCCGCGCCATTGCCGACGCCGCAACCGGCGTGTTGCGGCCGCAAGTGGCGAGCGAACTGCTGCAGCCCGGCATGTGGATCATGGACACGGCGGGCAACGAGGGCTGGGCCTATCTCAACCTGGACCAGGCGCGCACCCGGTTTGACGGCGTTTTGCACCAGCCACGCAGCGTTCTGTTAGGGGCCAGTGCCCACCCAGGCCCGCGGCTGACTTTTGTGAACCTGGAAGTGAGCTTGGGCGAGCGCATCGATGTCGATGCCGACCGCGTGGGCCGCGGCTTCAAGGCCAACACACAAATCACCTGGCGCGACACACTGGGGCCCTATGGCCTGGAGCTGGAGCAACGCGCCAGCATCGGCACCATCCATAACATGAACGGAGGCATCGCCCTGGAGGAAAGCAGTGCGCAAACCAAGTTTGTGCTGCACCTGGATGCATCGCAGGCCGTGCGTGTGGTCTACCAGAAGCAAAACTTTGCCCGCACGGGAGAACCCGGGCTGCCCACCAGTACCAGCAACGCGCAGGTGGCAACGCTGGCCTGGCTGGGCCGCGCTGGCAACCTGCGCAGCTGGAGCACGGGAGCCTCATGGGCCCAGCAAGACGGTCAGGCGGCTAAACGGGAAGTCTTTGTCAAGTACCAGCCGGGTTGGGCCTGGCACTGAAGGCGCTGATGGCTCAGCCGCCCTGGCGGCGCTGCTCGCGCAGCATGAAAAGATAAAGCCCTTCCACCTTCTCGCGCGCCCATGGCGTCTTGCGCAGGAACTTCAGGCTGGAGCCCACGCTGGGGTCGTGCGTGAAGCAGCGCACGGGGATTCGCACGCCCAGTTCAATCCAGCCGTAGTGCGCGGCCAGTTCGGTGACGATGGCTTCCAGCGTCTTGCCATGCAGGGGGTTACGGGCCTGGGTGTTCAATGCAGCACAAAAACTGGTAACTTGCTTTTGGCAATGATTTTTTTTGTGTGCGACCCAAACACAAACTCACCAATGGCGCTTCGTCCGTGGGTGACCATCACGATCATGTCGCAGCCCAGTTTTTCGGCCTCTTCCATGATCGCCTGGTCCACCAGATAGGCCGTGACATGGTGCGCTGAGAAGTCCACTCCCGCATCCTTGGCACGACTCTCGAATTGCCCGAGCAATGCGGCGGCATGCTGCTCGTTCCTGGCTTCGTTGTCCTTCATGCGGTCCAGCAGCTTTTCGGTGTGCGATGCTGCCGCAGTGAGGGGCACATCAGGCTCCACCACAAAGCCCGTAATCCGGGCGCCCAGTTGCTTGGCGAGTTCGATGCTGCCATCCATGGCACGGTGCGACAGTTCGGAGCCATCAACCGGAACAAAAAGGTGCTTGTACATAGATGCCCCGAGACAGTTACTTGATCAGCAAAACGGGAAGACTGGTCTGGTGCAGCACCTTGGTGGCCACCGAGCCCATCAGCAGGCCACTCACACTGCCATGACCATGTGCGCCCATGACGATCATGGAACAGCCCTTCGTATCGGCAAACTCCACGATGGCGTGTGCTACTTGCCCAACCAGAATGTGCTGGGAATGTTCGAGTCCGCAGGACTCCAGCCGCTCCTTGGTAGCGGCAAGTATCTTTTCTCCCGCTTCCCTGTGAAAGTCATTCACCGTATTGCGATCAATAAACCGCGTGATGTCACCTGACAGTGGCAACTGCACATTGAGCAGCAGCAGTCTGGGTGCGTCGAGTCGCGCTTTGGCCTCCTGAATTGCGAGGTCAAGCGCACGCAGTGAATGATCGGAACCATCAAACGGAATTAGCCATTGCGAATGGGTAGTCATGTTGTACTTTCTTACTTTTGCCCGTCTTGCGGGGCTGTGACGTCTTGGGCCGCTGCAGGTTCCTGGCGGCTGGCGACCCATTTGCCAACCACGACCACAAAAACAGCACCTGCGACAGAAAACACGTAGTTCGCATACGGTACCGCTTTAGCCACTTCCCCCGGCATGGCCGGGTCAGTCAGCATCATGCCTCCGGCAATCCAGCCCAGCAATGCCGCACCCACAGTGATGACAGCCGGAAAGCGGTCCATCAATGTGAGAACCAGCTTGCTGCCCCACACCACAATCGGGATAGACACCAGAATGCCAAACGTGACCAGAACAATGGACCCGTGGGAAGCACCGGCCACCGCAATCACGTTGTCCAGGCTCATGACCGCATCGGCTATGACGATGGTTTTGATTGCGGCAAACAAAGTCGTACCACCTTCAATGCTTTCATGGTCATCCTCCTCCGGAACCAGAAGCTTCACGCCAATCCACAACAGCAATAAGCCGCCAACGATTTTCAGGTAGGGCAGGGCCAGCAACTGGAGCGCAAAAAAGATCATCGCAACCCGCAGGCCAATGGCACCCACAACACCCCAAAAGATGCCCTTGTTGCGCTGCTCGGGTGGCAACTTACGGCACGCCAATGCAATAACCACCGCGTTGTCCCCTCCGAGCATGATGTCGATGGCGATGATCTGCAGAACTGCGATCCAAAACAGGGAAGAGGTGATTTCAGGCATGGGCAAATAGTTTTAAAAGCAGAACGGCCACCGCCAACTGGCAACGCGTGTCCGATGATACCGAACCGGAGGGCGCACCAATGTTCAGATGACCGGAGGATGCAGACCTGGCTCGCTCCATAGCAGCAGGAAAACCAGTCAAAACACTCTCGTTTTTACGAACTAAATTGAGTATTATTTCAGAGTAAACATGTGCATATCTCGCTACACTGCAAGGCATACAGCACGCTCGAAAACCTGCTGATTTTTAACTCCCGAGGTTTCTATGCAAACTATTGCCCCCCTGTGGCTTTGGGCCACATTTGCCGGCATCGTGCTGGTGTCGCTCTTCATTGACTTTGTCGTGCTCAAAAAGCAGGGCGCGCAGGACATTGGCGTCAAAGAAGCTCTGAATTGGTCGATGGTCTGGATAGGCTTGAGCTTTGTGTTCAATGGCCTTTTTTGGTGGGCGGTGAAAGACAGCACGGGCTCCAGCGAAATCGCCAACACGAAATCGCTTGAATTCTTGACTGGCTACCTGATCGAGAAGTCGCTGGCAGTCGACAACATTTTTGTGTTCCTGCTCATCTTCACCTACTTCGCGGTGCCCACGCACTTTCAAAAGCGCGTGTTGATGATAGGCATCATCGGCGCCATTGTGTTGCGCACCATCATGATTTTGGTCGGTGGCTGGTTGCTGGCCGAGTTTCACTGGATTTTGTATGTGTTCGGTGCATTCCTGATCCTGACCGGCGTGAAGATGTGGTGGGCAGCCGGCAAAGAGCCAGACCTCAACGACAACCCCGCGTTGAAGTTGCTGCGCAAGCTGCTGCCGGTGAGCAAAAACTACGATGGCGAGAACTTCTGGACGGTGGAAAACGGTAAAAAAATCGCCACGCCCCTGTTCATGGTGATCTGCCTGATTGCGCTGACCGATGTGATTTTTGCGGTGGACTCGATCCCTGCCATTTTTGCCATCACCAGTGACCCCTTCATTGTGCTGACCAGCAATGTGTTTGCCATACTGGGCTTGCGCGCCATGTACTTCCTGCTGGCGGCCGTCGCGAACAAGTTCCATTTACTCAACTACGGGCTGGCGGTGATTCTGGTATTCATCGGAACCAAGATGTGCCTGATCGATGTCTACAAGATCCCGGTGCTGTTCTCGCTGGGTGTGGTGGTGGGCATCCTGGCTTTGACGATGCTGCTGAGCGTGCGCACGACCCCTGCGCAGCCAAAGGGCTAGATCCCACTCGCACCTCATCTCAAAGGATTTGGCGATGTTTGCAGCGTACGGAGTGACTGGACAGGTTTTTCGCGGCACTCTGGAGGAAATGCAACGGGTGAACGGGATGGCACGCCCCCGATCTGCCCGCCCCCACGATCGCGAAGATGACTCGTGGCCAGTTCACAACCTGCAAGCAATGGCACCTGCGGGTGCACCCAATGAAAAGGCCGTGCGGGCTTACCGTGCCATGCTGCCCCGCGAGATTGAGCGTGGACCGCTGTATCACGCGGGGCAAATCATGCAGCGCAAAGTAATCTGCATTGAAGCCAATGACGATGTAGAGAAAGCCTGGCGAACCCTTCGGTCTCATAACATCAAGCAGGCACCTGTGATCGACGATGCATCCCATCTCGTTGGCATGGTGGGTGAACATGACCTTCTGATTGCTTTGCATCTTGGTACTGAAAATGGCATGGAGTTGCTGGCGCGACGGATTGGTGACGTCATGCGCACGCCCGTCATCACCGCCGAAGCAGTTACGGATATTCGGCGCATCGCCACCGCGATGCTGACGAACAACCTTGACGGTGTGCCAGTGACCGCAGAACTTGGGCGGCTTGTCGGATACGTTTCCCGCACAGACATCTTGCGCGCCGTTGTAGCGGATCCACCCCTGAGTTTGTGGCGCTAAAGGACCAGATGCAGCCGGGAGGGGGGACCAGTGCGTCTGCTTTACTCAGCGGATGTTTTCAGATCGTCTACGCGCCACCAGGTGGCATCGTCAATACCGCGCACCACCTGGTAACGGTCAACCACCACCTCAAGCAGCACACAGTCTGGTGCTTGCATAAAGGCTGTCAGGTCTGGGTGTTTTTGCAAGTGGGCAGCCAGTCGGTGCGACAGCATACCGGCATCGATTTCCCGCACCCGCCCCACGGCACTCAGGATCAAGCCGTCTGGTGTACCGCTGGCCGCTTCGCGGTAGCGGCCATCGATCAACAACGACACGCGCGGATTTTGCATCAGGTTGGTGAATTTGCGGGTGCTACGGTAAGTGGCAAAAACCAGTCGTTGTCCCTCATCCAGCGGGGTAATGGCAATCAAACTGGTATGCGGTTGTCCGTTGTTTTCAGTGGCCAACACGGCAAAACCTGTAGTCTTGAGCAGTGTCCGAACGCTATCCCTAATGTCGGTGGGCGGAATCATTGAACACCTGGTTGGCTGGACGGCAAAGTTTGGCCAGCGCGGTTGAAAGCTTGCAGTCTACCCAAATCCTTCATTTTCCGACGCCGTCATTGACGTAAGCCTTTCGAGCAACCGATACCGGACGGGCTTTATTTATGACGGGCTCGGTTGCGGCCTGTTTGTAGAGTGATTTTGGAAGAGTAAAAGTCCCCGTTTCAACTCAGGCCAATGCTTGATCAGTTAAGGTCCGAGGACCGATCAATTTGAAGGCAAACTTTGGATTTCAATTTCTTGTGGGTTCTCAGTGCCGTGCTGGTTTTGATGGGACTGGCCGGCACTGTGCTGCCGCTGCTGCCTGGCACCCTGCTGGTGTGGGCGGGCTTGCTCCTGGGCGCGTGGATTGACGATTTCACCCGGGTGAGTGTACTTGCCGTTGTATTCATCACGCTGCTGGCTGCGCTGGCTTGGGCGCTCGATTTTGTGGCGGGACTGATGGGCGCCAAGCGCGCAGGCGCGTCCAGGTTGGCGCTGGTGGGCGCTGCAGTGGGAACCATCGTCGGCATCTTCATGGGTCTGGTCAGTGTACTGTTCATGCCCCTGGTGGGTGCGGCCATTGGTGAGTATTGGGCTCAAAAAGACCAGCAGCGCGCGGCCAAAGTAGCACTGGCAACCTGGGTAGGTCTTTTGGTGGGTATGGTGGCCAAGATTGCGATTTCTTTTGTCATGGTGGGGATTTTTTTGGTCGCCCTTTGGGTATAAGTTTTTAGTAGGAAAAAAATGGAAAAGATTCTTTCAAGTGTGGGTTCCATGCTATATGGCATGCGGTTCACCATGCTGTTTTTCTATGTCGGCCTGGTGGGCATCATCTTTGGAATTTTGGGCAAGTTTTTGCTCGAGACCTACAAACTGATGAACACCTTGCTGTTTGATGACCTGGCAAAAATCGACCTGATCATCAAGGTGCTTGAGCTGGTTGACATGACCATGGTGGCGCAGCTCGTTTGGGTGGTGGCGCTGGCGGGTGTATCCCTGTTTGTCACCACCGGGCACTTTGACAAAACTGACATGAAAAAGCCCGACTGGCTGGACCACGTCAACACCTACAACCTGAAGCTGAAGCTGGCCTTTGCCATCATCTCCATTTCAGGGGTGCATGCACTGAAGACTTACTTGAGTGGCGATTTGAGCATCGAGAACATTCAGATAGTGACCATGGTGGCCGTGATTCACTTCACGTTTGTGTTGTCGGCCATCGGTATCTCTTTCGCCGAGCGACTGACGCGCGATTCAAGCCATTAACTCTGGAGAACCACCCATGCCCAACACCCGCTCTGCCAATGCCATCCGGCTGGAATTCACACCCGGCTCGCTGGTTCAATCCAACCTTTCCGGCGCAGCCTTTACCGACGACTGGCTGTGGGTTGCCGGTGATGAGGCCTGTGGCCTGGACCGGTTGCGCAGGCTTTCCCCCGTGGGCAGCGAGACCCTGCGCTTTGGTGAAGTGCGCGACTTCCCGCTGGCCGACCTGCTGGACCTGCCCGGTGCGGCCGATGAAGAGGCCGACCTGGAGGGCATGGCGGTGGCCGACGGCTACCTGTGGGTGGTGGGCTCGCACGGCCTCAAGCGCAAAAACGCCAAACCCGACCGGGACCATGCCGACAACGCCAAGCGCTTGGCCAAGGTGGCGCTGGACGGTAATCGCCGCTTGTTGGCCTGCTTACCCGTTGAGCCCGACGCCAAGGGCGAGCCCTGCCTGGTGCGCGAGGCAAAAGACGGCCGCCGCGCCATGTGCCTCAAAGGCGATGCGCAGCACAACCTGTTGACCCGCGCCTTGGCCGACGACCCGCACTTCGGGCCCTATATGGCCATCCCCGGCAAAGACAATGGTTTTGATATTGAGGGCCTGGCTGTCGACGGCCGTCGGCTGTTGCTCGGCCTGCGCGGGCCGGTGCTGCGCGGCTGGTCGGCACTCATTGAAATTGCAGTCGAGGCACGCGGTGACCAACTCCGGCTGGCACCCTTGGACGACAGTGGCGCGTTGATGCGCAAGCACTTTTTGCAGCTCGATGGCCTGGGCGTGCGCGACCTGCACTTTTGTGGCGATGACCTCTATATATTGGCCGGCCCGACGATGGTGCTCAATGGCGACATCCGCATTTTCAAATGGCCAGCGGCTCGCCCGTTCCTGGCCGCCAACCGCGAGCCTGTGCGCTTCGAATCCAGCCTGACCGAGTCAATCGCGCTGCCACACGGGCGTGGTACCAATCGCGCTGAGGCGATTTGTAACGTGCCCTCCGCGCTCTCGGGCGGCAAGGCAAGCTGGCTGGTGTTGTACGACGCACCGGGTGCCGATCGTAAAGAGGGAGAGCACACCGTGTTTGGCGACTTGCTGCACCGCCGCTGAGTCGGCTCGCTGCGCCCTGCCCTAACGTCCCATGCTCGCCCGCCCGGACATCGAACCCACAGCACCACTCCAGTTTGTCATCAATGCGGCAGCGGGCAGCAGTGATGCGGACGAAAAGCGCCAGGTCATTGAAGCCGCACTGCAGACCGGCGGGCGCCAGGGCAAGCTGCTGTTTAGCGACCCCGCCAATCTGGCGCGGGTGGCGCAACAGGCTGCGGCGATGGCCATCGCCACCGGTACAGCCGTGGTCGCTGTCGGCGGCGATGGCACGCTCAACACCGTGGCACAGGCCGCCCACGCCTTGGGCTGCCCTATGGGGGTGGTGCCACAAGGCACGTTCAACTACTTTGCCCGCACCCATGGCATACCGTCCGACCCGACTGAGGCTGTGCGTCTACTGCTCCAGTGGTCGCCATGGCCGGTGCAAGTGGCGGCCATCAATGACCGCGTGTTTTTGGTCAACGCCAGCCTGGGGCTGTACCCTGACCTGCTGGAAGACCGCGAGGCCTACAAGGCGCGCTTCGGGCGCAGCCGGTGGGTGGCATTCTGGGCCGCAGCCATCACGCTGCTGCGCGCACAACGGCGGCTGCGGCTGCGCATCGAACAGGGCGTAGCAGTACGCGATGTCAAGGCACTCACGCTGTTCGTGGGTAACAACCGGCTGCAACTGGAGCAGTTGGGGGTGGAGCCGGAGCAGGCTCTGCGAGCGGGTTACATCACTGCCGTCATGCTGCGTCCGATCGGCACGCTGTCAATGTTGCGGTTGATGCTGCACGGGGCCATGGGAACCCTGGGAGAGGCGCAAAGCGTAGAGCATTTCGAGTTCGACCATTTGGTGGTCCGGCCCACGCTGGTCCCCGGCCGCCGCGGGGTCAAGGTGGCTTTTGACGGCGAGGTCACGCGGCTGCGCGCGCCGTTAGACTTTCGTGTTCTGTCGAAGCCGCTGTATCTATTGAAACCAAGTCCACAGCCAGACCCGTCCGAAGCCACAGGCCCACCAGCGAGTGCCGGACCATGAGTGTCTTGCTGCAGGTATCCGACCCACACTTTGGCACCGAACAGCCACAGGTTGTTGAGGCACTGGTCACGCTGGCGCGGCTGCAGCGGCCTGATCTGCTGGTGCTCTCGGGCGACATCACGCAGCGCGCCCGGCCCGCGCAGTTCCAGGCCGCCCGCGCGTTCATGGATAGGCTGGGCGCACCTTTTTTGGCGATTCCGGGCAACCACGACCTACCGCTGTTTGATGTGTGGACCCGTCTGCGCCGCCCCTATGCCCGGCACAGCGCGGCATTCGGGGCTGAGCTAGAACCCTTCTACTCCTCGCCCGATCTGATGGTGGCGTGTGTCAACACCACGCGGGCCTGGCAGCATAAAAACGGCGAGGTGTCAGCACAGCAAATCGACCGTGTTGCCCGCTTACTGGCCAACGCAACACCCGCGCAGCTGCGCGTGGTGGTGGTGCACCAGCCGGTCGCCGTGACACGCACCGAAGACGCGCCCAACCTGCTCCGCGGCCACGCGGGTGCACTTCAGCGCTGGGCTGAGGCGGGTGCCGACCTTGTGATGGGCGGACACATTCACCTGCCTTTTGTGTTGGCACTGCAGGGCCTGGCACGCCCCCTGTGGGCGGTGCAGGCGGGCACGGCGGTTTCGTCGCGGGTGCGTGCGGGTTTGCCCAACTCAGTCAACCTGTTGCGCTGGGGTGCAGACTCAGCCCCGGGCAGCTGCCAGATCGAGCAATGGGACTTTTCAACTGGTGAAGGTGCTTTTGTTCGCGCCATGGTCAGTGCGGTGCGACCCGATCGATCATGATCATTGATGATCTTGAAAAAGTGAAGTTTAAATCTGTATTTACCTGCTTTTTCCGAACTGTGAATGGCGTAAAAATCAACGCCATTCACATTTAACAACCGGGAAATCACCATGTTTTACGCGCTCAACTGGTTCGTCGTAGTCAGCCTTTTTATGCTTTGGTCGCTCGCGGCCTGGGCGTTTCATTCGATCGCCGCTTGGACGGTCTCGAACGCGGGTACCTTGGCTGGGGGCGCTGGGTCGTTCGAGGCCCTGCAGGTGCCGGTCTGGCTTGCGCCCTGGATCCCGACCGAATATGCCAGTAGTTTGAATTCGATGATTGCTTCCCTCACGCCGGCCATTCAGACCGTGCTGGAGTGGGCGCCCGCGGTGGCGGGCGGTCTGTCGATTGCGGTCTGGACAGTCTGGGCCATCGGGGCTGTTCTCGTCGTCGCGTTGGGTTTCTTGGTCACCGGACTGATCGCCGTGCTAAGCCGCCGCATGTCCGCATCGGCGACTTCCTCCAGGGGCCTGGTAGCCGCGCGCTGACCAAGGCGCTTTAAGAGTTTTCAGGCGACAGGTCATTCATACGGCACCGCAAAACGCAGGCCCAAATTGCCTCATGCAAAGCTCTCCTTCCATACTGGCAAACTGCGCAGCGCCATGAACATCACATCCAGCGCCGGGGTTTGCCAGCTGCGCATGAGTGCAGACACAGCATCGTCCCACTGCGGCGGCCGACACGCGCTGTCAGGACAGGTCAACCTGGAACCTGCGAGCAAAGCCAAGGCAGTTGCGACGCTTAGCAAAGCAGCCATGGCCAGTCGTGAAGTTGGAGTGTTTAGCACCGCTCTAACGCGCTGGCGCCAATCGGGTGGGCTGTGGGAGAGTCGGTTCATGGCATCATATTTCTGGCCTGTTTCGGGCGGATTGAGGGTGCGTGCGTGGTGCGATGAAAAAAACCTCAGGTGACTTCGCTACGAAGCACCAGCAAAAACAAAAAAACAAGCGTAAGAGACGACCAAAGGACAATTAATGGATCCCCGGCGGCCACCAGAGCGTGAAAAGACCCGCCAGCAAGAACACGCAACCGAAAAAGCCGGATGCGAAGAACAATACGAGCCGCACACCTTTGCTGGTTATCCTCGTGGGTGTCCAGACCAGCAGCAGGAAAGTCGCAACTGCCTGAAGGAATGCCAAGGCGCTCAAGTTGTTCGCGGGAGATAAGGCGGCAGTAGCCAAAAGTGCGAGAGTGATGCCGAGAAGGACGCTTGTTGTCAACATTTGAATGCTCTCTCTGCGCGATATCACGGTTTCGCCGTTCGCCGACCTTGTTAGATGGGTGTCTTTATTCTGGCAGATTGATCTCGACGCTGCATCCGTCTTCGCAGGGGTCGAACCCCGAGCGAATTACCAAATTGCTCCTGAATTCATAGCTGGTTGCGCAAGTGGGGCGGGGGCCAAGGGCACATTTGACGCTTAAGTCTGGCACGCAGATGCATGACCGGTGCCCACCGGCTACAACTGAAACTGCGTGTCGGCCGTTGGGAAAGCTACCAGGCGGGTGGCGCGGCATGAATTATCTGACTGTTCTATTCATTTTTCATTCAAATACTATTCTTCATTGATATAACCCGTTGAATTTAATAGAATGTTTTAAGAATTATTCTATTCACGTCAATGTGAGGTCACATGGAATCCCACGCCGCCCTGATTCAATTTTTACAGTCGCAAGGTGCAGCCTCGTCGGCACAAATTCAGGCCGCGCTCCACATCAGCCAGCCCACCGCATCACGCCTGCTCAAGCAGGTTGACGACGAAATCATCGTGTGTGGACGGGGCAAACGCACCCGTTATGCGCTTGCCGCGCCCATTGGCCAGGCGGCCGCGCAGCAACCCATTTGGTTCACAGATGAGACAGGCGCTACCCAGTGCATCGGCACACTGAGCTGGCTGGCAAGGTCTCAAATTCATCTGCAGGCTGATGACTTTGATGCGTTTTTTCAGACCAGCTCGCAAGCCTTGTTGCCCTGGGTTTTGTCGCCGCTGCGTGCACAGGGGTTTTTGGGGCGGGTGTTGGCGCAGCAGCTGGGCACGCTGGGTCTTCCAGCCAACCCCGAAACATGGGATACCCAGTTTGCCTTGACCGCAGCGTTGCATACCCACGATGCGACTGGTGCGCTCTTGCTGGGGTCTGACGCTGCAAGCCCTCCCCCACTGCCCTCGCGCTTACCCGCAGACAACCCCGCGTCCATGCTGGATGCGCTGGCGGCCAACGTGGCGCAAACGCTGCCTGCAGGCTCTTCCGCTGCGGGTGAGCAGCCCAAGTTTTTGGCGTTGAACAGCCAGCAAGCACCCGTTTTGGTCAAATTTTCTCCACCGGTTGGCACGCCGTATGGCGAACGTTGGTGCGATTTGCTCTGCGCCGAACACTTGTGCGCCCAGGTGCTGCAAGACCATGGCTTTGCCGTGGCACAGAGCCACATCGTGCAGTCTGCCAGCCGCACCTACTTGGTGAGTGAGCGTTTTGACCGCGTGGGCACACATGGGCGCAGGCACATGGTGGCCATTGGTGCTGCACATGCGGGGTTTACCAAAGAGCCCTACGTTAACTGGGCGGCTACCGCAGACGCACTGGCACGACGCGGCAAATTAAGCACGCACGAGGCCACGCAATTGCACGCCCTGCTGCAGTTTGGCCGAATGATTGGCAACACCGACATGCACAGCGGCAATGCGTCTTTGTTTGTGGCGGGCGCGTCGCTCAAAGAAATCCATCAGGGAAACTTCAGCCTGGCACCCAGCTACGACATGCTGCCGATGCGCTGGAAGCCCGACCTGATGCTGGGCATGCCCGACTACGCGCCTTTTGACGTAGACCAGAGCCGCACAGATCTCGGCACGCGCGCCATGGCGCGGGAGTTTTGGCACCGCCTGGCAGTGGAGCCCTTGGTTAGCCCTGAGTTGCAAGCAGTGGCCAAAGCCATGGGGGGGCGGCTTTGACGGGGTGATTTCAGCAAGCGCATCAGCCAGCGCATCACCAAATTGCTCCTGAATTCATAGCTGGTTGCGCAAGTGGGACGGGGGCCAAGGGCACATTTGACGCTCAAGTCTGGCACGCAGATGCATGACCGTAGCCCACGGGGGATAGCTGAAACTGTGCGTCGGCACTGGGGCGATTTACAACGCGGGCTGCAACAAGCGCTGCACCAGCGGGTGCTGCACTTTCTTTTCAGTCCCAATAGCAAAAAAGTGTTCGGTAACGCCTTCGCACGGGCCTAACCGATGCACGGCGTAGTGTGCCAGCAGGTCGTCGTGCACCCACTCCGCTGCAGGAAACACACCCATACCGCTGGCGCCAAAGGTTTTGAGCAAGGCACTGTCGGCAAACTCGCCCACTACACGGGGCCGGATCGCGCGTTGCTCAAACCACTGGTCCAGTCGATCGCGCACGGCAGTGTGCGCGGTTGGCAATAGCATGGGTACATCGGCCAAGCTTTGTGGGAAGTCTTTGCCAGCATCCTTCAGCATCGCGGCGGTGCCGTACCAGCCGATGGTTGAAGACCCCAAGGCGTGGTTGTAGAGCTTGATGTTGGGGTTGACCGGCGCAGGGCGGTCAGACAACACCACGTCCAGCCGGTGCAAGGCCAAGTCCCCCAGCAAATCGTTCAAATTTCCCTCGTGGCACAGCAGTCGCAGGTGGGGCTCGGCTATGACCGGCTGAATCAGCCTGTGCACGACCAACTTGGGCAGACCATCACAAATACCCACTGCCAGCCGCACGGTCGGCGCGCTCACCGCATCGCGCACCCGCGCCGGCAGGTCTTCGCCCAGCTGAAAAATCTGGTCGGCTTGCTGCATGGCCGCCAGGCCCGCATCGGTGAGCACCAGCCCCCGACCAGCGGGCTTCAGCAGCGCATAGCCAAGCGAGCGCTCCAGTTCACGCACTTGCGCGCTGACGGTTTGCACCGCCATGTCCAATTTTTCAGCCGCCCGCGAGATACCGCCCTCTTTGGCCACCACCCAAAAGTAATACAGGTGCTTGTAGTTGAAAGTGGTACTCATATTCAGTTTTTTTAAGATTAATAATGAGAAATTATCTTCTTTTTAAGAAGGGATACAACCCCTATCGTTAGGGCCTGACTATCCAATTCACTCTTTACCGAAGGACACCACCATGCGCTCTTACCCCCGCAACAGCCCCGAAGCCGCCGCACGTATCCTGGCGCTTGTTCTCATCTCTGACGGCCATGTATGCCGCTCGGAATTCGAAACGCTGAAACAACTGGATGGCGTGCGGCATTTTGGCCTGGACCCGCAAAAAATGCCTGGCATTGTCCAGACGTTTTGCGAGGACCTGCTGATGGAGGGATTCGATGGTCGCTCCCTGCTGTCCCGTATGGGCGATGGGTTAATGGCATCGCTGATGGCCGAAGTGGATGATCTGCACCTGCGTGCGCAGGTGTTGCGCCTTGCGACAGCGGTTGCGCACGCGGACAAACACCTGTCGGAGGGTGAAACAGCCATGATCCAGGCGATCCATGACCTATGGCAAACCAGTCCGTTCAACGTAGCCGCAGCCAAGGCAGAAATCAATCGCCCCGCGCTTGCCCTTGCTGGCTCAGCCTGATGAAAACGCCCCAGGCCA
>CAJAVE010000109.1 GCA_903945325.1 uncultured beta proteobacterium
CGTGGCCATGGTGCAGGGCCTGCGCTCGCCCCAGGTGATGGAGACCGAAATGATGCACACCTACGCGGCCTCGCGCTGGCAGGCACTGTGGATGTTGCGCCTGCCTGCCGCCCTGCCGTTTCTGTTTCCGGCGCTGCGCGTGGGCATTGCCGCCAGTCTGGTGGGAGCGATGGTGGCCGAGTTGCCCACTGGCGCCACGGCTGGTCTGGGGGCACGTCTGCTGACCGGCTCCTACTACGGCAACACGCTGGCTATCTGGTCGGCACTGGTGATGTCGGCTTTGTTAGGTCTGGGATTGACCACGCTGGTGGCCGCCACCGAACACCTGGCGTTGCGCCACCGCAGGCAGCCATGAAACCTGCGCTGCCTCATTCCCTTCGCACGACCGCAGCGGCGGTGGCCGTATCGCTGGGCGCCGCCAGTCTGCTTTTCTTGCACCCCGCAGCCCAAGGCGAGAGCCCGCCGACAGCCATGTTCTGGCTACTGCTGGTCGCGTTGGTTGTTACCGCACTGTGGACCATACGCCGCGTCGCCGCCATCCATGGCACCCGCTTCGACGGCGTGCTGACCGCTGCCCTGTTTGGCCTGTGGGTGCTGTACTTCTGGCAGATGCTGGTGGTGGCGTTGGAAGTACCGCGCGTGCTGCTGCCCGCGCCTTCGCTGATTGTCCAGTCCCTGATCGACAACCCCGGCAAACTGTGGCACGACTTCACCCAGACTGTTCTCAAGGCGGTGTGCGTGGGCTGGCTGCTGGGCAGCGGCCTGGGCTTTGCGGTGGCGGTGGCGATTGACCGCATGCCGTTTTTGCAGCGCGGCCTGTTGCCGCTGGCATCACTGACGAGCACGGTGCCGCTGGTGGCCGTGGCGCCGATTGCAGTGATGTGGTTTGGCTTCGAGTGGCCGTCCAAAGCGGCTGTGGTGGTGCTGATGACTTTCTTTCCCATGCTGGTGTCCACGCTGGCGGGGCTGAAAGCCTCTGGCAAGCTGGAGCGTGAACTCATGTACAGCTACGCTGCCAGCTACGCCCGCACCTTGTGGTCGTTGCGCTTGCCGGCTGCAACGCCCTTCATATTTGGTGCACTCAAGGTCAATGCCACACTGGCCCTGATTGGCGCCATCGTGGCCGAGTTTTTTGGCTCGCCCACGGTGGGTTTGGGGTTTCGGATTTCGACCGAAGCCGCGCGCATGAACATGTCTCTGGTGTGGGGTGCTATTGTGGTGGCTGCGGTCACTGGCTCGTTGGCCTACGCCTTGCTTGTGCAACTGGAGCGGCGTGCTGCGTTTTGGCATCCATCGATCCGGGGCAAATAGTGCGTGCTGTATTGTTCTCTGTCGTTTTGTTTTCATCCCAACCCCAAGGAGTGTTCCCATGAATCGTTCTTCTCTGGTCGTGAATGGCCTGGCGGCCGCGGTATTGGCCGTGTGCGGCATGACCGCCCACGCCGCCGACAAGGTGACGGTGCAGCTCAAGTGGCTGCCCCAGGCCCAGTTTGCGGGCTATTACGTGGCGCAGGCCAAGGGCTACTACAAGGCCGAGGGGCTGGACGTGACCATCAAACCCGGCGGCCCCGATATTGGCCCTGCGCAAGTGATTGCTGGCAATGGTGCGGACGTGATCGTGGACTGGATGCCCTCCGCCCTGGCCTCGCGCGAAGCGGGCGTGCCTTTGGTCAACATTGCCCAGGTGTTCAACCAGTCCGGCCTGATGCTGACCTGCAAGAAGTCCAGCGGCGTGACCAGCCCCAAAGACCTCAAGGGCAAGACTTTAGGCGTCTGGTACGGTGGCAACGAATACCCCTTCCTGAACTGGATGGCCAAGCTGGGCTACAAGGACACCGACATCAAGATTCTCAAGCAGGGTTTCAACGTCGACCCGCTGCTGCAAAACCAGGCGGCCTGCATCTCCACCATGATTTACAACGAGTACTGGCAGGTGGTGGACGCGGGCGTCAAGGAGAGTGATCTGGTCACTTTCTTCTATGAAAAAGAAGGTGTGGCCACGCTGGAAGACGGCCTGTATGTGATGGAAGCCAAGCTGAAAGACCCGGCGTTTGTGGCGCGCATGGCCAAGTTCCTGAAGGCGACCTTCAAGGGCTGGAACGATGCGGTGAAAGACCCTGAAGCCGCCGCCAAAGTGGTGGTGGCCGCAGACGCGTCCGGCAGTGCGACCCTGAAGGTACAAAAGCGCCAGATGGAGAATGTGGCCAAGCTGATCACCAATGCTGGTACCGCCAAGATTGGCTACCTGGACCCTGTCGCCTATCAGCGCACGGTCAAGGTGCTCCTGGCAGGTGGCAGCTCGCCGGTGATCAAGAAAGATCCGGGCAAGGCCGCCATGTCGCATGTGGTCTGGGATGCCGCAGCCAAGTAAGACCCGCGCCGTATCGTCAACACGGGATGACGATGCGGCCAAAGGCCAGATTCGCCAGGCGAATGAAAACCGCATTCTGGGCGCCGCCGAGAAAGTGTTCGCCCGTACCGGATTCGGGGGCGCCACCATGGCGGCCATTGCCACCGCCAGTGGCCTGCCAAAGGCCAACCTGCACTACTACTTTGGCAGCAAGGATGTGCTCTACCGTGCGGTGCTGGCCCGCATCCTGAACGACTGGCTGCTGCCCACGCACGGCATCGTGTCTGATGCGGACCCGCGCACGGCGCTGGAGCAGTACATACGGGCCAAGATGGCGATGTCCGCGCAAAGACCGGATGGCTCGAAAGTGTTTGCCAATGAGATGCTGCACGGTGCGCCGGTGGTCAAAGCCATCCTCGAAACTGATTTGCGACAGATGGTCGCGGAAAAAGCTGCTGTGTTGCAGGGCTGGATCGATGCCGGTCGCATGGCGCCGGTAGACACCACCCACCTGTTTTTCACGATATGGGCTGCCACCCAAACCTATGCTGACTTTGATGTGCAGGTGTGCGCGGTGCTGGGGCGCAAGGCACTGACCGCAAGTGACCATGCACGGGCCACCGAGCATGTGGTGTCGCTGCTGCTGAGGGGCTGCGGGCTGTAAGCAAAGCCCTATCGGCCGATGGCAATGGGAATGCGTTTGCTTCCAAAGGTACCGGCCTTCTCGGTATAGCGGCCTGCAATGGCAGCCCCACAGTGCGGGCAATGGCCTGCAGGCGTCAGACAGTACTGGCGCATGTCGTACCAGTCCCGCTCAATCAAGTCAGCATGGCAATGCGGGCAAAACGTGGTGTCGCCCGCGCGGTGTCGCACGTTGCCGGTGTAAACAAAGTGCAGGCCCTCTTTCATGGCCAGGTCACGCGCACGCACCAGTGTGGCCAATGGCGTGGCGGGAACATCGGGCATCTTGTGGTCCGGGTGGAAGGCTGAAAAATGCAGGGGCACATCCTGCCCCAGCTCTTTGGCAATCCACTGGCTCATGGCGGCGATTTCTGAGTCCGAATCGTTGTGGCCCGGAATCAATAGTGTGGTGATTTCGAACCACACCGATGTTTCATGTTTAAGGTAGAGCAGCGCATCGAGAACCGGTTGCAAATGTGAGCCGGTGAGCTTCCAGTAAAAGTCGTCGGTAAAGGCCTTGAGGTCCACATTGGCGGCATCCATTTTGGCGAAAAAATCCCGCCGTGGCTGGTTGTGCAGGTAACCGGCGGTGACGGCCACGGTTTGTATGCCACGTGCGTGGCAGGCATCGGCCACATCCATGGCGTATTCAGCAAAGATGACGGGGTCGTTGTAGGTAAAGGCCACGCTCTTGCAGCCATAGGCCTGCGCCGCGTCCGCAATCGCGTCAGGTGAAGCCTGGTCCATCAGGCGGTCCATGTCCCTGGATTTGCTGATGTCCCAGTTCTGACAAAACTTGCAGGCCAGGTTGCACCCGGCAGTGCCAAAGGACAGCACGCTGCTGCCGGGGTAAAACTGGTTGAGCGGTTTTTTCTCGATGGGATCAATGCAGAAACCTGAGGAGCGGCCGTAGGTGGTCAGAACCATGCGGTCGCCATTCGCATCGTTGATGCGCATGCGCACAAAGCAGGCACCGCGCTGCCCCTCGTGCAGCTTGCAGTCGCGCGGGCACAGGTCGCACTGCATTCGGCCGTCTTCAGCCCAATGCCAGTAGCGTGCGGGATAGCTGCTGGGTGCGGTCATGGCGCAGGCCCGTCTTCTTTCCACTTTTCCACCGTGTAGCGCTGCAGCCGCACGCCATCCGCCCAGAAGTCGACGCTCAGGCCTGCCTTGCGCTTGAGTTGCGCCATGAACTCTTTTGGTGTGGCCAACTGCTCCCAGACCTGGGGCAAAAATGTGCCACGGTGGCCGCCATATTCCAGTACCACGCCGTCCACGTGGGGCCGCAGTTGCGCAAGGGCCTCGGCTTCGCTGCTGAAAGCCAGTGGTTGCATGGGGGAGAGTACGGACACTTCGACCCGGGTCCGGTCCCATTCAGCGACGGCCAACGCCGGGAATCGCGGGTCGCGCAGGGCTGCCGCCACGGCGTTGGCGCGGACATCGTCTCCCAGCGGACGGTGCGCTGCCAGTGAACCGATGCAGCCGCGCAGCTGCCCATTCTGGGTCAAGGTGACAAAGCAGGCGCCGGGCTCCTGTAGCCA
>CAJAVE010000110.1 GCA_903945325.1 uncultured beta proteobacterium
GGCGTGGTGTTGATGTCCATCATGACTTCAGGATCGCCGGAGCCATCACCGGAACTTCCTACATTCATTGACATTTTGGGTTTCCTTGCAAAACGGGTGCAGCCTTAGCCACCCAGTGCGGGGGGTTCAGTGATGAACGCCACTTTGACGATGCCTGCGCGCTGGCAGGCGTACAGGATCTTGCCGACACCTTCGTATCGGGAGGTCATGTCGCCGCGGATTTGAACTTCAGGTTGGGGATCGATTTTGGAAACCTTCTTGAGCTTGTCCACCAGGGCTTCGGTGCTGGCGACTTTCTGGTCGTACCAGAAGATGCCGCCTGCCGTGTCCACTGAAATGATGATGTTCTCAGGTTTGGTTTCCCGCACTTCGACCCGTTCTTTGGGCAGGGTCACGGGGATGGAGGTGGTCACAACAGGAATGGTGATCAAAAAGATGATCAGCATCACCAGCATCACGTCCACCAGGGGGGTGGTGTTGATGGCCGATATGACGGCGTCCTCACCCTCCCCGCTACTTCCGACGTTCATAGACATAGAGCTATCTTTCTGCGTGAATCACGCAATGCGTTTAGCTCTTTGCCGAGGAACCCAACAAGACTGCGTGCAGGTCACCGCCAAAGCTGCGCACGTCGTCCATCACTGTCTTGTTGCGGGCGATGAGCCAGTTGTAGGCCAGCACGGCAGGCACGGCAACAGCCAGACCCAAAGCGGTCATGATCAGGGCTTCACCGACGGGACCCGCGACTTTGTCGATGGAGGCCTGGCCGGAGATACCGATAGCGGTCAGGGCGTGGTAGATGCCCCAGACGGTGCCGAACAGTCCGACGAAGGGGGAGATGGAGCCGACGGTCGCCAGGAAGGACAGGCCGCCCTGGAGTTCGCGGTTGACGCGGTCAACGGAGCGCTGGATGCTCATGCTGATCCAGTCATTCAAAGGGATGTGACCCATCAGGCCACCGTGCTTTTTGGTGGCGTCCACGCCGGCTGCGGCGATGAACTGGTAAGGGCTGTCTTTGTCCAGAGCGGCAGCGCCTTGTGCAACGGTGCCAGCACCCCAGAATTTTTCTGCGGCTTCACGTGCGTAGGCGCCAGCCTTGCGTTGTTCGAGCATCTTGACGGCCAGGATGTACCAGCTGCCCATACTCATGATGGCCAGGATCAGCAACACGCCCTTGGCAACAGAGTCAGATCCGCTCCACAGGGCGGCAATGCCGTAGGGATTTTCTGCAGCAGCGGCGGCTTCTGGCTTCTTCGCAACAGCGGCAGCCGCGGGGTCGGCTGCAACAGCTGTGGCCGCGGGCGCCGCTACCGGGGCCGGGGTTTGGGCCAGGGCTGACGTGGATACGCCGGCGACCGAGACAACCGCCAAGCCAATGGCCAACGCCCACGTACGGGCCAACACTTTGAACTGAGTATGCACAATCATTTCCTTTTAGAAAAACTACTAACTGCCGTTTGAACTCCGGGTCGGAATCCGGGGCGCAGCGTCCGTAAACTGCAAAATTTAAAACCCGCTATTGTAATTTGCCGGGCCGATGCTGTGTAATTAACATACACCGCGCCACCTAGCGTTTTCGATATCAGGGTTTCCACCTGATTACATCTCCCTTCTTTTTAGCAATTCCCGTGCCGCATGGCGAATACGTCGCCTTCCGTAAAATTCAACCCATCCAAACCACACAAGGACCGCTGGCATGAACCAGGTAACCGACACGCTGCACGCCCATAATCCGCTCTTGCAAGTCTGGGATGCGAACTTTGGTCTACCACCCTTCAATCAGATCCATCCAGCCCACTTCATACCCGCCTTTGATCAGGCATTTCCCCAGCATCTGGCGGAAATAAATTCCATTGCATCCCTGGACGAGCCACCCAGCTTCAACAATACGTTAGCAGAGTTTGACAGCAGCGGTCGGTTGCTGGAACGAATTACCCTGTTGTTTCACAACTTGACCGCCAGTGAGACCTCGGACGATCTGCGCGCGGTGCAACTGGAAATGGCACCCCGCCTGGCCGCGCACGAGAGCACCGTCTTCATGCATGCGGAATTGTTCGCCCGCATCGACTCGCTGTACCAGCGGCGCACCGAACTGGGTCTGGCGGCCGATCAATTGCGTTTGCTTGAACGGGTTCACCTGGACTTTGTCCGCGCCGGGGCCCGCTTGCGCGACCACGAGCGCGTGCGCTATGTCGAAATCATGTCCGGGTTGGCATCGTTGTGCACCCGCTTTTCGCAAAACATCCTGGCTGAAGAAGCCGCCTACACCCTGCCACTGAATGGTGAGGCGGATTTGGCCGGTCTGCCCCCATTCGTGCGTGACGCGGCTCGCTCCGCTGCGCAACAGCGCGGTTTGGGGCCAGATGCCAGTGTGATCACCCTCTCCCCGTCGTTGGCAGAGCCGTTTTTAACGTTCTCGGACCGGCGCGATCTGCGTGAAGCCTTGTGGCGTGCGCGCACGGGCCGTGGCGCCAACGCGGGCGCTCATGACAACCGTCCGGTGATCGCACAAATCGTGGCGCTGCGCCAGGAGCAAGCCGCCCTGCATGGTTTCAACACCTATGCAGACTATGAGTTGGTCGACCGCATGGCGGGTCAAACCGCCTCGGTACTGAACTTGCTGCAACAGACCTGGGAGCCCGCCAAAGCCCATGCCGAGGTGGATCGCCAGGCACTGACCAACATGGCGCGTTCGTTGGGACAGCCCACACCCATTGCCGCGTGGGACTGGCGCTACCTGGCGCAGAAAGTGCGCGCCCAGCGCTTCGACCTGGATGATGCCGAACTCAAGCCCTATTTCTCGCTCGACGCCATGATTGCCGCCATGTTCGACTGCGCCGGGCGCCTGTTTGGCCTGCACTTTGTCGAGCGAAAAGACATGGCACTGCACCACGCAGACGCCAGGCTGTGGGAAGTACGTGGCGAAGACGGTGCGTTGGTCGGCCTGTTCATTGGCGACAACTTTGCCCGCAGCACCAAGCGCAGCGGTGCCTGGATGAGCGTGTTCCGCAGCCAGTCCGGGCACGAGGGCGGCACCCTGCCCATCGTCATCAACAATAACAATTTCGCCAAGGCCAGCCCCACTCTGTTGAGCTTTGACGACGTGCGCACGCTGTTCCACGAATTCGGCCACGGTCTGCACGGCCTGCTGTCCAACGTGCGCTATGAACGCCTGGCCGGTACCCAGGTGCTGCGTGACTTTGTCGAGTTGCCGTCACAGCTGTTTGAAAACTGGGCGTTGGAGCCGCAGGTGCTGCAACGCCATGCACGCCATGTCGAGACCGGCGAACCCATGCCAGCCGCGCTGCTGGAGAAGCTCAAGCGCTCACGCCAGTTTGACCAGGCCTGGGCCACCATCCAGTACACAGGCCCGGCGCTGATCGACATGGCTTTGCACGCACTGCCCAACGGCACGCCCGTCGATATGGCCGCGTTCGAAGCCGAGCAGGCACGACGGCTGGGCATCCCCCAGGACATCGGCCAGCGCCATTACCTGTCGCACTTTCAGCACCTGTTTGCCAGCGCGGGCTATGCCGCCGGTTACTACGTGTATATGTGGGCCGAAGTGCTGGAGGCCGATGGCTTCGAGGCCTTCACCGAAGCCGGCGACGCCTTTGACGCCGCCACAGCACAGCGCCTGCTGCGCACGATTTACAGCAGCGGCAACACGCAAAACCCGGCTGACGCCTACCGCGCGTTTCGTGGCCGCGACCCACGCGTGGAGCCCATGCTGCACAAGCGCGGCCTGCTTGCCAAGGCCGCAGCCTGACCCCAACCCTTAACTCTTCACCCCTACCAACCATGTCCATCTGGAAAAGACCCACAACCGTCGAACTGCTCACCGCCATCAGCGCCAACACGGCCACCGCGCACCTTGGCATCGAATTTGTCGAGATCGGCGACGACTTCATCAAAGCCCGTGTGCCCGTCGACGCACGCACCCGCCAGCCCTATGGCCTGCTGCATGGCGGTGTGAGCGTGGTGTTGGCAGAAACGCTGGGCTCCTGCGGCGCGGTATGTGCCAGCCCAGAGGGCACCAAGGCAGTTGGCGTGGAGATCAACGCCAACCACCTGCGCGGCACGACCAGTGGCTGGGTCACCGGCACCGCGCGCGCACTGCACATCGGGCGCACCACCCACGTCTGGCAGATTGAGCTGCACAACGATGCGGGTGAACTGACCTGTATCTCACGCATCACCATGGCCATTCTGGCGCCAAAGTTGTAAGTAAAATCGGGCTCTAGGCCCCGTGGGATATGCGCAAGCAGCTATAACATTAGGAGCATTTTCGCTTCTACTCGGCAGCGATCTTTGCCATCCGCTCGCTCTTCCAGTACACGTCATCGCCCACGCTGCCGTCCGTGCGGTAGCGGTTGAGCACGCGTGACAGCACAAACATCAGGTCCGACAGGCGGTTCAGGTAGTGGCGCGGCGTGTCCTTTAGCGCCTCTTCGTTGCCCAGTGCCACCACCGCCCGCTCGGCACGGCGCGCCACGGTACGGCAGACATGCGCTTGCGCCGCAGCCCGTGTGCCCGCTGGCAGGATGAACTCCTGCAGGCGTGGCAGCTCGGCGTTGTGCTCCGCCAGTGCTTGGTCCAGCGCCAGCACGGCGTCTGCCTTGAGCAGCTCAAAGCCCGGAATAGACAGCTCGCCGCCCAGGTTGAACAGTTGGTGCTGGATCTCCACCAAGACATGGCGCACCGCCCCTGGCATGTCTTCGCACAACAGCACGCCAATATGGGAGTTGAGTTCGTCCACATCGCCCATAGCGTGCACCCGCAGACTGTTCTTGGAGACACGGGTGTTGTCACCCAGTCCGGTGGTGCCGCTGTCCCCGGTGCGGGTGGCAATTTGAGAAAGGCGTAGGCCCATGGTCAGCTCCGTGAATGCACAAAAAAGTCCTCCATCGTAAACTTAAGTCCATGAACGCCCCCACGCCCCCCCTGCACCTGTTGCCCGAAGTCTGCCAGCGCCCAGTACCCCTGGCGCTGATTGAAGCCCTGCAAGCCCTGTTCGGCACGCGTTGCTCCACCGCGCTGGTGGTGCGCGAGCAGCACGGGCGGGACGAATCATCCTTCGATGTGCCACCTCCTGGCGCTGTGGTGTTTGCCCAGAGCACGACCGAGGTCGCACAGATCGTGCAGCTGGCGGCCCAGCACAATGTGCCGGTCATCCCATTCGGTGTGGGCACTTCGCTGGAGGGCCACCTGCTGGCGGTGCAGGGCGGCATCAGCCTGGATGTGAGCCAGATGAACCAGGTGCTCAGCATCAATGCCGAAGACCTGACCGTCACCGTGCAACCCGGCGTGACGCGCACCCAGCTCAACGCCGCCATCAAATCCACTGGTCTGTTCTTTCCGATTGATCCGGGAGCGGATGCCACCCTTGGCGGCATGAGCGCCACCCGCGCCAGTGGCACCAACGCTGTGCGCTACGGCACCATGCGCGAAAACGTGCTGGCGCTGGAAGTCGTGACCGCCCAAGGTGACATCATCCGCACCGGCACGCGTGCCAAAAAATCCAGTGCCGGTTACGACCTGACCCGACTGATGGTGGGCAGTGAAGGCACCCTGGGAGTCATTACCGAAATCACCGTCAAACTGTACCCGCTGCCTGAGGCGGTGATGGCGGCGACCTGCTGCTTTGCCAGTCTGGCCGACGCGGTCAACACCACCATCCAGATCATCCAGCTCGGCGTCCCGATTGCCCGCTGCGAACTGCTGGACTCCACCACCGTGAAGGTGGTCAACCAGCACTCCAAACTGAGCCTGCCCGAGAGCGCCATGCTGCTGATGGAATTCCACGGCTCACCTTCCGGCGTGAATGAACAGGTCGAAACGGTTCAGGCCATTGCAACGGAGAACAACGGGCAAGCGTTTGAATGGGCCGCCACGCCCGAGGAGCGCACCCGGCTGTGGACGGCGCGGCACAACGCCTACTTTGCCGGTGTGCAGTCGCGCCCGGGCTGCAAGGCCATTACCACCGACACCTGCGTGCCGATCTCGCACCTGGCGGATGCGCTGCTGGATTCGGTGACCGAGGCACAAGAGGCTGGCATTCCCTACTTTCTGGTCGGCCATGTGGGGGACGGCAACTTCCACATGGGCTACCTGATTGACCCGAACGTGCCAGCCGAGCGCGAAACCGCCGAGCGGCTGAACCACCAGCTGGTAGAGCGCGCCCTCAAGCTGGGCGGCACCTGCACTGGCGAGCACGGTATAGGCCTGCACAAGATGGAATTCTTGGTGTCCGAGACCGGCAGTGGTGCCGTGGACATGATGCGCGCCATCAAACGGGCACTGGACCCGCAGAACATCATGAATCCGGGGAAGATTTTTTTGCTATAACGTTTATAGCTGGTTGCGCATATTTCACGGGCGCAAACGGGATTTTCGGTATCAATTGAGCTTGCACAACCGGTTGAAAACCCGGCTCCACAAGCGTACGATTCCAGCGTGATGGCTTTCATCACTTTTTGGGACAAGAAAAATGCCTCGCTGGACAGAAAACACCGCTGATCAAAATCACATGGACACCATTTCGAGCCATATTCCCGTGGGGGATATTGTTCACATCGTGCTCAAGGATGGCACGATACTGGAGGGTGTTTTCCGGCGCATGAGCATCGAAAACAATGGGGGCGAGGGTGGCTGGAAGTTTCGCGGCGAATGCGAAATTGAGACCAGGCACCACACCCGCCACGTGCTGGATTACCTCGATATCCGGTCTGCCTCCAGTGTATGGAACGACCCGGTTTCTGCTGAATACCAAAGATTGGGTCTCATCACCCTGGACCACAGGAACCCTACCTAACGGCTTGGTGTCGTTCGCTATACTACCTTATATAGTTTGGTAGTATAAATGTCGCTTCACCACGAATTTTCACTGGCTGCACAAACCGCCTTTGCGGGGCTGGATGCGGCCGCCCGACAGGCCGATCTGAACCGCAGCATCGCTGACTTGCCTGGAGGCTTTGCCAAAAAAATAGTCGCAGGGCGCACCTATTGGTACTACCAGGTCAAGAACCCCGATGGCCAGTTACGCCAATCCTATGTGGGGCCGGACGATGCGGCCACCCAGGCCTTGATTCAACGCCACGGCGATCCGGCACAGAAGCTGGCACAGCAACAATTGGTTCGGATGGCGCGTGCCGCGATGGAGTTGGGCTGTGCTGACATCCCGCCCAAACACGCCCGTGTCATCGAGCGCCTGGCCGACAGCGGCTTGTTTTCGGCGGGGGGGATTCTGGTGGGCACACACGCGTTTCTGGCCTACCAAAACGTCTTTGGTGTGCGTTGGAGTGCTGGTGCCGCCACGCTGGATTTGGACTTTGCCCACGCCGGTCGCAATGTCTCGCTGGCCCTGCCCGAGAATTTAAAGCTGGATACCAACGCCGCCATTGACTCCCTACAAATGGGCTTCATACCCAACCAGGCGCACACCTCGTTTCGCAAGGCTGATGAGCCAGACTTTGACCTCGACTTTCTGACCTCACGCGGTCGCACCGGCGACAAGCCGGTGACGCTGGCGCGTCTGAACCTGACCATGCAGCCGCTGCGCTTTATGGAGCTCTCTCTGCAAGACCCGATGCGCACCACGCTGCTCGCCCGCAGTGGCCCTATCGTGGTCAACCTGCCACGCCCCGAACGCTACGCGCTGCACAAGCTGCTGGTCTACGGGGAGCGGGCGCAAGCGCAGCGCACCAAGGCGCGCAAGGACATTGCGCAGGCCGCAGCCTTACTGGACTACTTGCTGACGCACGACACAGTTGAGATCGCGGCGATGTGGTCGGATGTGAATAGCCGAGGCCCCGGCTGGCGCAAGCGCTTGAAGGAAGGCTTTGACGCGATGAACGCACTGTACCCCGCGTGCACATTCGCAACGCGGATGGCACAGGCAACGACTGATCAGCCCTGAAGTCTTGCAGCTGACACAGCTTCCACCCGCACCCCCAAAACGGCCAGCGCATCAGGCACCGGCAGCCCCCGCACCAGCGCAGCCGCAAGCTGCCCCATGGCCGGGGCCGTCTGGATACCGTAACCGCCTTGCCCTGCCAGCCAGAAGAAGCCCGGCGCATCGGGCGCAAAGCCCAGCACCGGCGATTTGTCGGCGACGAAGGAACGCAGCCCTGCCCATTTGCGCCGCACCTGGCGGATTTGCAGTGTCGTGGCGGACTCGACCCGGTCCACGGCGATGGCCACATCCAGTTCTTCAGGTTGCACATCCTGCGGGTTCACAGCGTCTTCGTTGGCGGGGGACACCAGCAGCACACCGGCATCGGGTTTGAAGTAAAAGCTCTCCTGCGCATCAATCACCAGTGGCCAATGGGTGATGTCGCAGCCCGCCGGGGCGTCCGTGGTGAGGGCGGTGCGTCGTTTGGGCACCAGTCCGACTGGGGCGACTCCGGCCAATTGCGCTAGTTCATCGCACCAGGCGCCTGCTGCATTGATCACGATGGGTGCAAAGAAACTGCCGGCCGCCGTATCGATACGCCAGCC
>CAJAVE010000111.1 GCA_903945325.1 uncultured beta proteobacterium
GCCCCGCCGGGTCGCTCGTGATGTGGTTTGCGGTGGGCCCTGTCGCCGCATCCTGTACGCGCCGCTCGTAGCGAAATAGCGGATTCCCGGCGGCCTGGCGCTGGGCAAAGGTTGCACCCCGATAGACCAATGCGCCGGCAGATTCGGGCTTGGTCTGCAACGCTTCCAGTCTGGACAAGACTGGTGGCGGCAACTGCGCATGGCATGCGGCAGCAGTCAGCAAGGCTGTGGTTAACGCGATCTTTTGAATACGGCGGAAATTTGAAATCGTCATGGAAGTGCTCCGATGCGGACAGTGGGCTGGAACCGAAGGCCAGAATGTAAGGAGTCCGGAGCGAGAGAAACAGCCGTTGTGCGCGAAGACACTCTTGCTGAAAATGCAACGGTCAACCGGAAAAAGATAGGTACAGTCCGGTCTCCTTTATGAGTGAGGTTTCAGCAAGTGGGTGAATTCATCTTTCATGCGTACGTAATCGCACTGCGCAGCGTTGGCTACCTGCTGGCGTTGACATGCCTTGCCGCATCGGCACAAACTGCTTGGCACCCAACGCACTATGCACTCCTGCTTGAGCCGCAGTTCGCAAGCGAGACCATTGCCGGCAACCTGCAGATGGATTTTTTGCTGCAGCAGCAAGATGTTTCTTCCATAACCCTGGACAGTGGCGATTTGCACATCAGCTCGGTAACCATGGGCGCAAAGGTTCTCTCGTTTGCAAAACAGGGTGCGGCGCTGCACATAACGCTTCCGCCTGGACTGCCCATCCATAGGATCCAGCGCATTGCCATTCGGTATACCGGCAAGCCCGGCAGCGGATTGCGCTTTGACAAGGACAGTGTGCAGGTAGCAACCGCATTCAGCACCAGCCAGTGGATGCCCTGCCTGGATGACCCTGCGGTGCGCACTGCGTTCGACCTGACATTGCAGCTGCCGTCCGGCCTGGAGTCGGTTGCCAACGGCGCTCCGGAGTTGCCCCAAGCGCAGCCGGATGGCAAGGCGCTTCATGTCTGGCGCATGGCACAGCCGATGCCGAGTTACCTGTACGGCTTTGCCGTCGGAAATTTTGTTGAGGCGGAGCAGACAGTTGGAAACACTACGTTGAAGTACTACGGCCCCTCTACATTGTTGGACTCTTCCAAGTTGCTGCAGGTGTTTGCCGACAGTGCGGACATGCTGGCCTTCTTCACCCGGCGCTCGGGAGTTGACTATCCCCTGCCGGTCTACAGCCAAGTCTTGTTGATGGGCCCGGCCGCGCAGGAAATGGCAGGCTTTTCGGTGATGGGGGCACGCTACGGCACCCGCGTACTTGCCGACCCGCAGGCGATCTGGCTCGGCGCCCACGAGATGGCGCACCAGTGGTGGGGCAATGGAGTGACCAATCGCTCGTGGCGCCATTTCTGGTTGAACGAGGGCATCGCCACCTTCATGACCGCCGCCTATATGGAGCACCGCTTTGGTAAGGAGATGTACCAGCGCCAGATGGATGCTGCGCGAGTGAAGTACCACGCAGTGCGAGACGCAGGTCAGGACAAGTCGCTGGTCTTCCCGAATTGGGATAGTCCCACTGCCGCAGACCGGTCGCTGGTGTATGACAAAGGTGCGGTGGTATTGCACGAGCTCCGGGGTTTGCTGGGTGAAGAGGCTTTCTGGAACGGCCTCAAAGCCTATACGCAAATGCACTGGGGGCAGTCGGTGGAAACTGCCGATTTTGTGCGTGCAATGCAAGCGACAAGTCACCAGGACCTCTCTGTCTTTTTTGAGCAATGGGTTTATGCCAAACAGTCCGTGCGTTGATCGGAGAGATTCCTGCTTATGAATGATTCAGTTGCTTTGAAGCGAACGGCTGCACTGTTGTCCTTATTGCTGGTTTTGGCCGCGGCTCCCTGCGCAACTGTGTTGGCAGCACCAGCGGCGTACCAGATACCCAATTCATTTGTACATGAGGTACCCAGCAAGAGCACGAATCGCGCCTATCAGGTATGGGTCGATTTGCCGGCGTCCTACGCGAGTGGAAACAAGCGTTACCCCGTGGTGTTTGTTACCGACCCGCAATTCGCTTTCACACTGGTGCATGGCATACGCCACCTTTTGGGACGGCGCGGTCAGAACATTGAAGACTTCATTTTGGTGGGTTTGGCATTGCCTGCCAATGAAGATGCGGCAGAGAGTCGTAGCCGTGATTACACGCCCACCGACGCTTTGAAAAATCCCAAACGCCGTGCGGACCAGTATGGTGCCAAGGTCTACGGCGAGGCGCAAGCGTACCGTAACTATGTGGAGGCCGAGGTTTTCCCTTTGCTTGCAAGCCAGTATCGCGCCGACATGTCTCGCAAGGTGTTGATCGGGCATTCGTATGGCGCGCTGTGGGGTGCGGCCACGTTGCTTGCCAAACCTGGCATGTTCCAGGCCTATATTTTGGGTAGCCCCTCGTTCTGGTTTGATGAAAAGGTGATCTTCCAGCTGGAGCAGCAATACGCCGCGGGCCACAAAGACCTGAAAGCCCAAGTCCTGCTGTTTGCTGGAAGCTTTGAGACCCCAGGACCTGGATCGCGTTACTACAAAGACACCGATCTGGTGGGTGACATGAAGCGATTCAACGATGTGCTGACGCGTCGCCGATACCCGGGCTTGCAACTGGGCGTTGAAGTACTGCAGGGTGAAGACCACTTTACCGCCTTCACCGTGTTGGTTGGACGTGGACTGTTGAAGGTGTTGCCGGGTCGTGGTCCGTATACCAGTGGCTGAACGATTGAATCCATGGTTCGGGTCAGTGCCAATTTCTGGTTTTCGTGAACATCCCACAATGAAAGACATCATGCGATTTAATTTTCCGTTCCTACTCTCCCTCTTTGGTTTCATCGCACACGGGGTTTTTGCAGGCGCGGTCACCGCACAAACCCCCTGGAACGCGGAAACCGGCGTGGTGCTGGTCGGCAAAGTGGTCACCATGAATGATGCGGGCGACGTGTTGCCCAACGCGCGCGTGTGGCTCTCGGGCGGCAAGATCCGGGCCATCGCTCGCGCGGGCGAGGCGTTGCCGGATGGTGCCAAGGACGCAGCTGTGGTGGACAGCAAGGGCGCCATCTACCCCGGCATCATCGACCTGCACAACCACCCCGAATACGCCATCTACCCGCTGATGCCGATCAGCCGCAAGTACCGCGACCGCTACGAGTGGCGCTGGTATGACGACGTGTACAACAAGCGCATCACCTTCCCGCAGGAGGTGCTCACGCGGCCTCACTATCTGGATCTGGGGATGGAAGTTGGCCGGTACGGCGAATACAAGGCGCTGGCCGGTGGCACCACCAGCCTGCAGGGTGGGCGGGCCAATTTGGCGTATTCCAAAGAAGAGTGCCTGGTGCGCAATATCGAAAACTCAGCCGTAGAGTCGCGCCTGGCCAGCAGCCGGGTGGACATGGGCCGCAGCGCCAAGGAGTGGACGGCCATGCAGGTGGAGCGCAGCAAAGGCCCGCTGGTGGTGCACCTGGCCGAAGGGCCGTCGCTGCGCATGGCCAGCGAGTTTTACGCCATGAAGGACAGCAACCTGCTGGGCCCCGAGCTGATTGCCATCCACGGCGTGGGATTGACGCAACCGCAGTTGGTAGAAATGGCCGGTGTGGGCGCCAAGCTGGTGTGGTCGCCGCTGTCCAACTTCATGCTCTATGGCAAAACCGCCAATGTGGAGGCGGCCAAACGCGCGGGCCTGTCCATCAGCCTGGCGCCGGACTGGGCACCGTCAGGCAGCAAGTCCAGCCTGGGCGAACTCAAGGTGGCGGACCTGGTGAACCAGCATGCCCTCAAGGGCTTGTTCACCGACCGCGACCTGGTGGAGATGGTGACCCGCAAACCGGCCGCCGCCATGGGCTGGGAGCGGCGCCTGGGACAGATTGCCGAGGGCTACCTGGCCGATGTGCTGGTGGTGGACGACCGCCACGCCGACCCCTACCGCAACCTGATCCACGCAATTGAAGACAGCATCCAGCTGGTGGCCGTGCGCGGCGAGCCGCTGTATGGCGATGCGGCACTGCTGGTGCAGGCGCGTGGCACAGCGGACGACACCGAGGTCACCGCACGCTTCAACACAGGCAAGCGCAATGTGCGCACCAAGGCCATGGCGCCCAACTGCCCGGGCACCGGTTTGGCCGCCCTGAGCGTGGCCGATACCAAAGCGCGCATCCAGCAAGGCTTGAGGTTTGACGCGGCCCAACTGGCCGCCAAACTCACACCCGAGCAGGTGGCAAAAGAATTTTCAACCTGCGGCATCACCGCGCCGGTGGACGCCACCAAAGTGTCCACCGCAGACGCCAAACGCCTGCTGGCGTGCCGGTTTGGCCTGCCGTTCGAGAAAACCCGCTTGAGCCCGCTGACCACCAACGAAGACCCCGAGTTCATGACCCGGCTGATGCGCAATCCCAACCTGCCCAAGTACCTGCGGGGCTTGCCTGCGTACTACAAGAAATAAGTGTCAAATTGGCCTCTAGACCCCGTGGATATTGCGCAACCAGCTATTAAAATGATAGTAAATGGGGGTGGTTGCTAGTTGATACTGCCGCCACGCTCCATCGAAAATGGCGCGGTGGTGGACACCGGGAAATTTATCGTGCAAACGCATGACATGCGTCAAGTCGTGGGGGTATAGTCGGTTTCGCGGGGAGTCAATACACCAGGTCTGCGGCGAAAATTGTCGACAAATTAGATCACGTTGGAATCCCCATGCACATCGCAAAAATACTGCTGTTGTGGACCATGGCCTGCCTGCCGTGGGCGGCCCACTCCCAGGACAAGCCGGTCAACCATCTGTCCCACATTCAATCCACCAAGGTGGTTCACGTCTGCATTTGGCCCGATTACTACAGCATCACCTACCGCAACCCCAAAACCCAGGCGTTGACCGGCATTGACATTGACCTGGCCAATGAGCTGGGCAAGGACCTGGGTGCCGCTGTGCAGTTTGTCGACAGCTCATTTGCCAAGCTCATTGATGACTTGAACCAAGACCGGTGCGACGTCGCCATGTTTGCCATTGGCATCACGCCTGCGCGGGCCGAAAAGCTGCGGTTTACCCAGCCACACCTGGCCAGCGACATCTATGCGGTGGCCAGCAAAACCAACCGGCGCATCAAGGAGTGGGCGGATATTGACAAACCCGAATCGGTGGTTGCGGTGGCCAAGGGCACGCTGCATGAGCCGGTGATGCGTGACACGCTCAAGGCCGCACAGTTGCTGGTGCTGGACACGCCGTTTGCGCGGGAGCAGGAAGTGCAGTCTGGGCGTGCCGATGTGTTCATAACCGATTTCCCCTACAGCAAGCGCTTTCTTGCAAATTCAGAATGGGCGCGTCTGGTGTCGCCACCCGGTGTCTACCATGTCACACCCTATGCCTATGCAATCAAGCCCGGCGACGAGGCCTGGCTGGCCCGCCTGAACGGTTTTGTGGCTGCCATCAAGCAGGATGGCCGATTGAAGGCCGCTGCCAAGCGCCACCAGCTCGACCCCATCGTCGCCCCATGAGCACACGCGGGCATCAGTTGCGTCTGGCTTTTTTTGCCGGACTGGCGCTGTTTTTGCTCAGCACCATGGCGCTGTCGGCCTATTCACTGTGGCGCCTTCGCGCCGAGGCTATTGCAGACAATCTTCAGGTTGCCGCTTTGCATGCGCGCAGTTTTGAGAATGTATTGACCCAAAGTCTGCGTTTGACCGAGCAGGTGGCCATGAACGCCGCCCCCACGGGCACCGACAGTGCCAGCCTGCAACGCCTGCAGACTACTTTTGCGGCCACCCAACGCCAAATTCCGTTCTTGCGCTCCCTGTCGCTGCAAGATGAAACGGGTCGGATTGTTGCCAGCTCCAACCCGGCCAACATCGGGATTCTGGTGCCACTGCAAGATTACCTGCCATTGGCCGATCCGTCGACAGAGATACTGCGCATCGGTCGGCCCTGGAGCGGCCGTGATTTCAACAACGGCCATATGGCCACCCCTGAAAACCCGAGTCCGGCCGATGCACAGAGCTTTATTCCGCTGACGCGGCCCCTCGCCATTGGTGGGCGAACGCTGGCGCTGCTAATTGCGATCAACCCCGATTTTTTCAACAGCATTTTTTCTGAAGCACTTGACCACCAAAGCGGCCTGATCGACGTGTTGCGCTATGACGGCGTCTTGCTGATGGGAACCGGCTTGGACGTGCGGGTCGGCGTGTCATACGGGCAGCTTGTCAAAGACCTGCAACTCGACACGGTTGAATCGGGTATCTTTGAACAGCCAGCGGGGGACACTGTGGCGGCGTTGACCGCCTTTCGGGCATCGCGGCTCTACCCCTTTGTGGTGATTGCCCGGCTGGATCGCGAGCATGCGTTGCAGCCATGGAATACCGAGGCCAAAACCCTGATCGGGGTACTGGCTCCCACCCTTTTGGTCATCGCCTTGCTGTCCATGGTGTTCTATCGGCGTCAGATGGAAATGGTTGCCCAACGTGCCGAAGCCGAGCGCCTCATGCGGGTCAATGCCACGGTGTTTGACAGCAGTTCGGAGTCCATCGTCATCACCGATGCCAGTGCCAACATCATTTCGGTCAATGCTGCGTTCACGCGTATCACGGGTTACACCGAGGCTGAGGCGCTGGGCCGCAATCCGCGCTTGCTGGCCTCCGGGTTGCATGACAAGTCTTTTTACGCGCAAATGTGGGCGCACTTGCTGGCAACCGGCTTCTGGCGCGGCGAAATGACCAACCGACGCAAAGATGGAACCCCATTTGAAGCCCATTTATCCATCAGCATGTCCCGCGACAGCGCCGGCGCGCTGCAGCACTATGTCGGGGTCATCGCTGATATCACCGAGCGCAAGCAGGTGCGGGTGGCGCGTGATGAAGCGCTGAACCGCCTCAGCCGGATTGCCAGCCGCGTGCCGGGTGTGCTGTTTGAATTCCGGCTGCGACCCGATGGCAGCACTGCGTTTCCGTATGCCAGCGACGCGATGGTGGCGATGTATGGCAACCGTATCAGCCCGGCTGATGTGGTCGACGATGCATCCCCTGTCTTCGCATTGATTCACCCGGACGACCTGGAGGCGGTTACAGCGTCGGTCCAGAAATCAGCCCTGGAATTGTCACCCTGGCAGCAGGAATACCGCCTGAAGCCAGAGGACGGTCTCGAGCGCTGGTTGCTGGGCAGTTCCATCCCCGAGCGGGAGGCAGATGGCTCGGTGCTGTGGCATGGCATTGTGTCGGACATCACCGAGCGCAAACACACCGAAGCACGGGTGCTGGAGCTCAACCGCGACTTTGTATCGTTTCTGGAAAACACCAGCGACTTTATTTATTTCAAAGACAAAGACAGCCGCTTTCGCTTTGCGAGTCAAACCTTGGCCACCATTACCGGCCATGCTGATTGGCGCGACATGACAGGCAAGCACGACCTGGAGGTCTTTCCCCCAGAAACCGCCAAAATTTACTACGAAGAAGAGTTACCCATCTTTCAGCAAGGAATTCCTCTGTTGAACCAGGTGGACCCCTACTTTGATGCTGCTGGTAACCGGGGCTGGGTCAGCACCAACAAATGGCCGCTGTTTGGCCCCGACGGCAAAGTGGAAGGGCTGTTTGGTATCAGCCGAGACATCACGGTACACAAGCTGAACGAGGAGAAACTGGAGCTGGCGGCCAGCGTCTTCCACAACTCCCGTGAAGGCATCACCATTACCCGAACCGACGGCACCATTGTTGACGTCAACGAGGCCTTCACCCAAATCACCGGCTACAGCCGCGACGAAGTGCTGGGGCAAAACCCGCGCATTCTCAGCTCGGGGCGGCACAACGCCGCACACTACGTCAGCATGTGGCAAGCCTTGACCAACAAGGGCCATTGGTACGGTGAAATCTGGAATCGGCGCAAGAGTGGTGAGGTGTACGCGGAAATGCTCACCATCACCACGGTGCGCGATGCCCAGGGTGAGCCCCAGCACTATGTGGCATTGTTTTCCGACATCACCACTGCCAAAGAACATGAGCAGCATCTTGAGCACATTGCCCATTACGATGCACTGACCAATTTACCTAATCGCACGCTGCTGGCTGACCGGTTGAAGCAGGCGATGCTGCAGATGCAGCGGCGCGAGCAGCGGCTGGCGGTTGTGTATCTGGACCTGGACGGATTCAAATTGGTCAACGACAAACATGGCCACGAAGCAGGCGACCACCTGCTGATGGCGCTGGGGGTGCGCATGAAGGCGGCCCTGCGCGAAGGCGATACCCTGGCCCGCATAGGTGGCGATGAGTTTGTGGCCGTCCTGGTCGATCTGGCCGATGCCACGGCCTGCATGCCCATGCTCAACCGCCTGCTCGCCGCGGCGAGCGAGCCCGTTCAGTGGAACGCCGAGGTGCTGCAGGTATCCGCCAGCCTGGGCGTGACCTTGTTTCCGCAAGAGGAAGAGCTGGACGCAGACCAATTGCAGCGCCAGGCCGATCAGGCCATGTACCAGGCCAAGATTTCCGGCAAAAACGGGTACCACTTCTTTGACGCAACACATGACCGCAATGTGCGCGACCACCATGAAAGCCTGGAGCGCATTCGCAGCGCCCTGCATGCCGGTGATATGGTTCTGCATTACCAACCCAAAGTGAACATGCGCACGGGGCAGGTTGTGGGTGCGGAGGCTCTGATCCGCTGGCAGCACCCGGAACGTGGCTTGCTGGCTCCCGGTTTCTTTTTACCGTCCATTGAAAACCACGCATTGGCCATCGAGCTGGATGAATGGGTGATCCACAGTGTTTTGAAGCAGATTCAAATCTGGCAGAGAGCGGGGTTGCAGTTGCCAGTCAGCATCAATGTGGGCGCGCGCATGTTGCAGCGGCATGATTTTGTTCAGCGCATTCAAACCATGCTGGCTGCCCACCCGGATGTGGACCCGCGAAACGTGGAGCTGGAAGTGCTGGAGACCAGTGCGCTGATGGATATCGACCGGGTCTCATGGTCCATTCAGGAGTGCCGGGACTTTGGGGTGAACTTCGCGCTGGACGATTTTGGCACCGGCTATTCGTCGCTGGCCTACGTCAAGCGCTTGCCGGTGTCACGGCTCAAAATTGACCAAAGCTTTGTGCGCAACATGCTGGTTGACAAGGACGACATGGCTATTTTGCGCGCCGTGATGGGGCTTGCCGCCGCGTTCCAGCAAGGGGTGGTTGCCGAGGGAGTTGAAACGGCCGAGCAAGGCATGGCCCTGATGCAGCTCGGTTGTGATTTTGCCCAGGGTTACTTCATCTCCCGGCCCATGCCAGCCCAGGTTGTGGCTTCGTGGGTGGCCAACTGGAAAGTGGACAGCCGCTGGCTGAACCCATCAGGCGCTTAGCCTGGCTGGCCCACTGTCCTATGCAACGGGAGCTCAGGTTTTTTGATAGAAATCGGCCTCTAGCCCCCGTAGGCATTGCGCAAGCAGCTATCAAATGAGTAGTAAATGGTCGCTACTTCGCGGTGCTTTTGTTCGCCAGTTTCTGCAATTGCGCCGGTGTGCCGGACCAGACCTCAAAGAAGCCTTCGGCCTTCTTCATTTGCATCCAGGTTTCCCAGCGCGTCTCGGCCAGCACCGGGTCGGTGATGGCCAATGCCAGCGATTCCTGCTCCACACCCAGGCTGAGCGAGCCGCCCGTACCCTTCGCCTTGGCCTGGCGCATGGTGGCCTGAATGGCCTGCAGCTCGACCTGCGTAACGGCTGGCATGCTGTAGACCAGCCAGCGCCGACCCAGCGCGGGTGCGTCCAGCCCCAGGGTGGAGGCAGACGCTACTGCCACCTGCAGGGGCAGCTTTTTGTCGATGGGCGCGAAAGCGCCGGCATCGCGTGGCGTGACCTTGATGATGAGCAGGGGCACCGCTGCGGCTGGCGGTGCCAGGCGCGCATCCACCTGCAGGGCCACCATCACTTCAGCGGGGCTGGCGTCCAGCACGGCCCCCGACATTTGCATAAGGCGCGGCAGCGACCGCAGGGGCACGCCGCTGCAGGCAGCCAACAGGGCGGTGAAGGCAAGACAGGCAATCAGACGTTTCATGGTGATTCGAAAATTGTGATGTTGGGGGAACTGGGGCGCAAAGCCTGAGCGATGATAGGGCACCATGCACACCCGACACCCCACCCCCGACAAAGACGCCATCGCCCTGCTGCCACCGTTTGAACGCCTGGGTCTGGACCGCATCACCCTGATCCACACGGCAGCGCAAGCGGCGGATGCCTACGATGAGTTGCTGCAGGCCAAGGCCTGGGGGTTTGACACCGAGTCCAAGCCCACGTTCAAGGTGGGCGAGCAGTCGGACGGGCCGCACATCCTGCAACTCTCCACCACAGCGCGCGCCTGGGTGTTCCAGCTGCATGAACCCGGGTGCCGCGCGGTGGCGGCTGAGCTGCTGGCGCTGGGTGGCATTGTCAAAGCCGGGTTTGGCCTGGGCGACGACCGCAAGCGCATCATCCACAAACTGGGTGTTGAGCCGGCGGGCATTATGGAGCTGAACACCATTTTTCGCGAGCGGGGTTACCGCAAGGATATGGGTGTGAAAGGGGCCGTGGCGGTGCTGTTTAACCAGCGCTTTCTCAAGTCGAAGAAAGCGGCCACCAGCAACTGGGCCAACGAGCGCCTGACGGAGGCCCAGCTGGTCTATGCCGCCAACGATGCGTATGCGGCCATTCGCGTGCTGGAGGCGCTAAGCCGGTTGGACCCGGTGGACCCGTTGACTACTTGACCTCGGTGACAAACAGCTCGCGGGGGCGGCGCACCTTTTTCAGGTTGACCAGCCAGTCGCCGGACTCATCACGGTAACCCAGCGGCATGATGGCCACGCTGCGCAGACCGCGGGCGCCCAGACCCAGAATCTCGTCCAGCGCCTTGGGGTCAAATCCTTCCATGGGCGTGCTGTCCACTTCTTCAAATGCAGCGGCAATCAGCGCGGCACCCAGCCCGATATAGGCTTGGCGGGCGGCGTGTTCGAAATTGGTTTGGGCATCACGCGCGGGGTAGCTGTTGAGCAGCATCTGGCGGTAGTTTTCCCAGCCCTCGTTGGTGCCACCGCGCTGTGCGTTGGTCATGTCAAACATGGCGTTGATGCGCTCGGCGGTGTAGGTGTCCCAGGCGGCAAACACCAGCAGGTGTGAGCAGTCGGTGATCTGGCCCTGGCCCCAGGCCTTGGGCTTGATCTGCTCGCGCACCGCTGTGCTGGTGACCACAATGATCTCGAACGGCTGCAGGCCGCTGGAGGTGGGCGCCAGGCGGGCGGCCTCCAGAATGCGATCGACCTTTTCCTGGGGAACTGCCTTGGCGGGGTTCATTTTTTTGGTGGCGTAGCGCCATTCGAGCTTTTGCAGCAGTTCAGACATGGTTTTCTTTCGGGGAGTGGCTAGAGAGCGATGGTTGCCGTTTGACAGCAGACGCTGTATTTGGGGGCAGAGGGTTATTTCTCAAGCGCAAAATAGCGTTTTTTACAAACGCACCACCATGAATATTCACTGTAACCGCGCTGTGGCCGCGTTGGGGGCCTTGCTGGTCGCTTTGTACCTTTTTCCCCGGGGCGCAATGGCCGCAGATATGGCCACTGAGCCCGTTGCCGGGCGTGATGCGGTGGTCCATGCACCGGCCTCTCTGCCTGCCTTTGGCAGCCGTGCGCTGGTGGTGGTGTTGCATGGAGGCCTGGGCAATGCGCAGCGCATTGCCAGCGCACAGTCGGAGCGGTTTCTGGGTATGCACGCCCTGGCAAACGAGGGTGGCTTTGTGGTGGCCTACCTCAACGGCACACCGGTGGCCCGCATGCTGGGTGCCGACAAGCTGGGCTGGAATGCGGGCAGTTGCTGTGGCCAGCCCGCCGAGAAGAATGTGGACGATGTGGGCTACATCCAGGCCGCTGTGGCGGACATCGCCACGCGTTATGGGGTGGACCGCAGTCGCGTGTATGGCATGGGCCACTCCAATGGCGCCATGCTGACGCAGCGCGTAATGTGCGAGACATCTTTGTACGCCGCAGCGGTGGCTATTTCCGGGGGGCTGGAAAACGGTGCTACGAATTGTCCCGCTGCGATCGGCAAGCGCATCATGGCCATTCATGGGGCGGACGACCAGAATGTGCCGGTTGAAGGGGGCAGGGGTGTCAAGGGCTTGTCGCGCGTGGCGTTCAATTCAGAAGCGGCCACCGCCAAAGTGTGGCAGGACTCGGGCGCGGTGTATGACCTGCAAATCATTCCCGGGGCCAGCCACGGCTTGGACAGCATCAACGCGCAGCTGGTAAAAACTCAGTCACAAAGCCTGGCTCAAAAAGTGGCGCGTTTCTTTGGCTTGCTGCGCCCGTCGCTCTAGCGCAGTGCGCTTTAGTGCACCACGAATTCGTAAACCACTTCTTCTGACTCGACCATGTCCAGAATGTCGTTAAGCGTGTCTTCGTCTTCGGTGCTGGACCAGGTTTCTTCGGGGTCGTTGGAAAACAGGGGTTCGATCGCAATGTCCAGAAACTGCCCGTTGGGCAGCTTCAGTACCGGCGTGCCTTCGGACGTTTCAGCCAGTTCCCATTCGTCGGGAACCGACATTTCCAGCTTGATGGTGACATTGAGTTTTTTCATGGTGTTCCTTGTGGTGTGAGGCGGCGAGGTTAACCCAATGCCGCTGTGTACACCTGTAATATGACGCTAAACCACAAAAGGGCATTCATGGCACCACTCTTTCAACGGCAGACGAGCCAGCGGCGTAATGGCCGCATGCGTTAGTACGACGGCCGCAGCATGAAAGTCTCCCGCATTTACCAACCCCGCAATCCCATGTTCTGGCTCATGGTGGCATTCAACGTGCTGTCGTGGATGCTGGGCTGGATCACCCACACCCTGTCACTGAACCTGGTGGGAAGCCTGCTGGTCACCGGCTTTGCCATTGGCAACGCCGTGCTGGGTGCCTGGCTGGCCTGGCGGCTGGTCAACAGCTGAGCGGGTCAACTTACTTGTTGCCAAACCTGGCGTAGTACGCGACGACCGCAGGCAATTGGGCAATGCGTTGCATGTGGGCGTTGAGCGCCGGTGCCACTTGTTCCACCAGGTCAGTGGGGATGTGGTCCAGACGGCCGGAGTTGAGGCCGCGCACGTCCACAAACACCTTCAGGTCGGCCACAGTGAGGCGGTTGTCGGCAAAGTATTCGCCTCCATGGGCCTGTAACTGGGCTTGCAACCAACCCAGGTATTTGGGCATTGAACTGTTGACCAGCGCCACACGCGCGGCCTTTTGTTCGTCACCCTTCATGCTGAAGCTGGGGCCTAACTTGACGCCGGCTTCTTCCACCACGTACGCCACCTCATCGCATAGCAGCGCCTGGTAAGCGTCTGCGGGGTACAGGCCTGCGAGTTTGCCCGCATAGCGCAGCATGGCGTCGCATTGTGTGACCTGAACACCATCCACGTGCAGCACGGGCACCTGGCCAAAAGGCACCGTCTTGCGCACTTCGGCAAATTCGGGGAAGGTAAAGCGGTGGTCTTCAAACGCAACGCCGCCAATGGCCAGGGCCAGGCGAATCGGTTCGGCACGGCCGCCGTGAAAGTCGAAGTAGGAGAGTTTGAGTTGGGGCATGGCAGGTCTCTGAAGTGTGGAGGACTAAAAGCGCCTTACAGCGTGGGGTAGTCAGTGTAGCCCTTGGGCCCGGGCGTGTAGAAGGTGCTGGAATCCGGCGCGTTCAACGCCGCACCGGCCTTGATGCGCGCTGGCAGATCGGGGTTGGCCAGGAAGCTGGTGCCAAACGCCACGGCGTCGAGCTTGCCCGCAGTGATGGCCTGCTCGGCTTCTTCAGCGGTGTAGCCCATGTTGCCAATCAGCACGCCCTTGTAGTGCGCGCGGGCGATGGTCATGACATCGCCCTTCTGGACGCCGAAGAAGTCCGCGCGCATCATGTGCAGGTAGGCCAGGTTGAAGGCGTTGAGCTTTTCGCTCAGGAACGTGGTCAGCGCGATGGGGTCGCTGTCCTTCATGCTGTTGTAGCTGTTCAGTGGCGACAGGCGCAGGCCCACGCGGTCTGCGCCGACCGCTGCAGTCACGGCGGTCAGCACTTCAAACAGAAAGCGCGCCCGGTTCTCGATGGAGCCGCCATAGCCGTCGGTGCGCTGGTTGGGTGAGTCGCGCAGGAACTGGTCAATCAGGTAGCCGTTGGCACCGTGCACTTCAACGCCGTCAAATCCCGCTGCAATGGCGTTCCTGGCGCCTTGTGCATACGCGGCCACGATGGCGGGAATCTCTTCTGCCGTCAGCGCGTGCGGCACGGCCTGCGGCACTTTGCCGGCGGGGGTCTGGATTTCGCCTTCAATGGCCGCAGCGCTGCTGGAGACGGTGCGCTCGCCATCATTCAGGCCAGGGTGCGCTGCGCGCCCTGCGTGCCAGATTTGCATGAAGATGCGCCCGCCCTTGGCGTGCACAGCGTCGGTCACTTTTTTCCACGCGGTAATTTGAGCGTCGGAGTAAATGCCGGGCTCGGCGTAAAAGGCCGATGTATGGGGCGCCACCATGGTGCACTCGGTGATCAGCAGACCACCGCTGGCGCGCTGGGCGTAGTACTCGGCCATCAGGTCGTTGGGCATGTGCCCGGTGTCTGCGCGGGTGCGGGTCAGCGGCGCCAGCAGGATGCGGTTGGGGAGTGTGAGTGCGCCGAGTGTGAGTGGATTGAATAGCATGGTCTAAAGAGGGTGGTGAACGAAGAAAAGGCTGGACGGTACCAGCCACGGAATAGTCGCTATATGGTGGGGTTATTGCAAACTGCAATAGACAAAAGGCCAGCGCGCCTTAAGGCCCCACTTTGATCGCGTTGCCAAACGCCACGCGGCCACGCACCATGTCGGCTTCGGGCTTCGGGTCGGCGTAGTACCACACGGCGTCGGTAATCATCTCCCCATTGATCAACAGCGAGTAGTAGCTGGCCTGGCCCTTCCAGGAGCAACTGGTCTTGTGGTTGCTGAAGGTGACGTATTCTTTTTTGAGCGCGCTTGTCGGAAAGTAGTGGTTGCCTTCCACCGGCACGGTGTCGTCGCTCTCGGCAATGACGATGTTGTTCCAGGTTGCTTTCATGGTTTGGGTCTCTTGGGGTTGAACCTGACTATATCGCGCCGTTTGCCATGGCCTCGCCCCAGTAGTGGAAACTGAAGGGCCGCGGCCCGCGCAAGTAACGGGTTTGCAGGTCTGGAAGGGTAAAGCCCGCTTCGATGAGCAGCTCTGCAATGTCGCGCCCGAGCTGACAGCCGCCCGCGACCGGGTTCCACAGCGGTTGCAAACGCGTTTGCCATCGCTGCACTGACCCATCGGGCGCGCGCCCATGCTCGCAATACAGCAGTCTGCCGTCGGGTGCCAGCACGCGCCGCATCTCAAGCAGCGCGGCTTGCGGGTTGGGGATGGTGCACAGCGTGTAGGTTATGACTACGGTGTCATAGCTTGCGTCGGGCAGCGGAATTTTTTCGGCCGACACGCTCACCAGATCCACGCGCAGGCCAGACTGTGCAATGCGCTCCTGGGCCAAAGGGTGGAACTGCAGGCCGGGGTCCAGCCCGGTGATGTGGGTGACCAGGCTCTTGTCGTAATAGCGCATGTTCAAGCCGGTGCCAATGCCCACCTCCAGCACGCGCCCGCGAGCCCGTGGCACTACCAACTGCCGCATGCGCCCCATCATGGGCATGCCGCAAACAAGGTCCAGCGCCGTGGGCAGGATGTGGCGTTCGTACCAGTTGGCGCTCATACCTGGGTGCCGGCTTTGCGCTTGATTTCGTCGCGGATCTCGCCCAGGGTTGGTTGCGCGCCGGGCGCTGGTGCGTCGGGTGTGGGCGGCGACGGGGGGCTGGCTGTGACCTTGGATGGAGCCTTGGCGCGTTTGGCCTGGGCGAAGTGGTGCAGACCCAGCAGCACGGCCCCGGCTGCAAAAGAAAACCAGCCCGCAGGACGCAGGGCATTGGCATACGCCGCCAAAAGGGCAGACGGGCCCAGCAGCATGGGGCTGCTCAGCAGCACCAGTCCCAGCAGGCACAGCGCCCAGCCCTTGGCCCGCATGGTGTTGAAGGCGCTGGTTTTGCGCGCGGGGGTGTCAGACTGGGCCATAGGTTCGGTTTTGGTTGGTACTGCCCAGGGTGCACAAGGGCTGTTGGCAGTGTAACTTGAAGCAAAAATGGCCTACAAACCTCGTGGAATATGCGCAAGAAGCTATAAAAATAATAGCAGTTATGCAAAACCACTCACTTTAAAAATTGGCCAGTGGGGTCGTGTTGCCGCTCTCTCACCGAGAAAGTCGAACACTGATATGTAAATAATATTTGACATGTAGTAAAAAAATATTACATTTAGTCCAACTTATTTGACTCAAAGGAAACCCGCCATGTCTTTCCGTGAAAAAAGCGATTGGCTCAGTTTTGCTTCGCTGTGCTTGCTGGCCATCTACTTCTTCGAGATCGGTCGCGGCTTGGTCCTGGGGGGTCAAGGCGGCGGGCCGTATTACTACTTCACGCTGTTTTGGGTACTGGTCGGGGCGCTTGTGGTGATTCAGGTGGTGACGCACACCGTGCTGGCCATGCGCTCACCGCGCGACGCGAAAATGCCCTTGGACGAGCGCGAGCGTCTGATCCACCTGCGCGCCACGCCACCGGCCTACTTTGTGCTGCTGGTGGGGGCGTTTCTGACCATCGGCACCATGCACATGGGTTTCAGCGTCTGGCAGTTTGCACACTGCATTCTGTTTGTGATCTGGGTTGCCGAGCTGCTGCGCTACGGCATGCGCTTGTACTACTACCGCCGCGCGGTGTGACATGGGCGACAACCACATCACCAACGCCATCCGCCGCCTGCGCTTCGAACACGGCGAGATGACGCAACAGGCACTGGCCGAGCGTGTCGGCGTGACACGCCAGACCGTGAACGCCATCGAGCAGGGCAAGTATTCGCCGTCACTGGAAGTGGCGTTCAAAATCTCGGCCGTGTTCGGGCAGCCGCTGGAGGCCGTGTTTCAGTACCAGCCGGATGCTGCCAGCACCGGTGCGGTGCCTGAGCGCTGAGCCGCTACGACAACCCTGCCGCCTGTTTGGCGTGCAGTTTGGCCGCAATGTATTCGCCATGGGTGACGTGCAGCAAGCCCGCCACCTTGCTGATGACATGGTTTTCATGCGCGTCCAGCGTGGAATCGGCGTAGGCAACCTGCCACATGAGTTCGACCACCTGGATCTTTTGGGCCTGCGTGAAATGGTCGTTCATGGCGTTGGTGTAGCGGAAGTAGTCGTTACTGGCGCTGGCCGCGTGTTCTGCCCGGGCCAGCAGTTGCTGCATTTCGGCGTCGGTCAATGCAAACGTGTGGCGCAGTGCCACCAGGGCCGCGGCACGTTCGGTGTCGCTGATGTGGGTGTCAGAACGCATCACCTCCGCCAGCAGCACCGCAGTGGCCAGCTGCAAACCGTGTGCGTCTGTGACGGACGAAGCACTGGCGTCGGTGAGGTTGAAAATCTGGGTCAACAGGGATTTAAGGGGGCTCAGCATGGGTTTGATTGTGACCGCGTTGTCGTCAATCCAGCACGGCGGACACCAGGGTCAAACCCAGTGACCACAGGTCGACCCCGCCTGACACATCAGTGGCCAACAGGCTGCCGCGCTGCGCCTTTTGTTCGCGTAGCGCCTGCTGGCGGTCGCGCTCCAGCATGATCATGGCGTCAGCCAGGTCATGCGGTTTGGCCCCGGCCGCGGTGGTATTGACCGCATGCGCATAGCCCAGCAAGGCCCGCTCGACCGCCTTGGGGTCCAGCAACGAGAAGGCCGAGCGGCAATGCGGGCAGGTGTGGTCTTTGCGCAAATCCACCGGCGCGCCGCAGCTGCTGCAGTGGATGACGTCCACCCGACGGGCCAGGTCGTCAATCTCGGGCCGTGTCAGCAGGCGCACGAAGCCCTTTTCAATCATGAACGAGGAGAACGCGCTGAAGCGGCCATGTCCGCGCGCGCATCGGTAGGTGATGTAGCGCCCGCTGCGCACCACGTCAAAGCCCTGCGTCAAGCTGCCGCTGCAGCGCGGGCAATTCAGGCCGGCTGCCAACGGCTGATGCGCCGCAGCGCGCTGCTCATGCAGCAGCTTGAAGAGATCGGCCACCGCGGCGGCTGACAGCTTCAGGTTTTCCTGTGGGTCAATCCACATGCCCTGACAGTGAAAACACAGATCCAGCTCAATGGTCTGGCCGTGGTTGCCGGGCAGCGCATGCACTTGCATGGCAGCGCGGCACGATGGGCAAGGGGTCGTTGTGGACATGGTCGCCGACGGAACTGTGGGTGTTAGATGGGTTGCAGGTCCCGAACCAGCGTCATGACCTTGGTGGTGATGATGTCGACCGCTGGCCCGTTGGCGCCGTGCGGCAAGATGACGTCGGCTTCACGTTTGGTGGGTTCGATGAACTGCTTGTGCATGGGCCTCACGGTCTCCAGGTATTGGTCGATCACGCTTTGCGTGCTGCGTCCACGCTCGGAAATATCGCGTTGCAAGCGGCGAATGAAGCGCACATCTGGCGCGGTGTCCACAAAAATCTTCAGCGACATCATCTTGCGCAGCCTGGCGTCATACAGCGCAAACAAGCCTTCAATCACGATCACCGGTGCGGCCTTGACGTGAACCGTTTTGCTGGAGCGGTTGTGCAGGGAGAAATCGTAAACGGGCATTTCAATCGCCTCACCTCGGCGCAGCGCTTGCACATGCTGCATCATGAGCTGCCAGTCGAAGGCATCGGGGTGGTCGTAATTCGTCTTGTGCCGTTCGTCGGGCGCGATATGGGTTTGGTCGAGGTAGTAATCGTCCTGCATCACCACCGCGGCCATCTCCGGCCCGATGGACGCAAGGACCTGGCGCGTGACCGTTGACTTGCCACTGCCGCTGCCCCCTGCGACACCGATCACGAATGGTTTGCTGCTGGATTTGTTCATGCGATTGCTGTGTCGGGCGCCGGGCTAGAACGAAGACCCCGGCTCGCTCAGAAACGCCAGCTCCAGTGCGCTGGAGGTGCGCCCCAGAACCGCGTTGCGGTGGGGGTAGCGGCCAAAGCGGTCCACGATTTCCTTGTGGCGCAGCTCGAAATCCAGGTTGTCTTCCATGCCCGGCTGCGAAAACAGCAGAACGGCCTGCGCGTGCACCCGCTCGGACTCGCTGTGCATATGGGGCATGTAGGCAAACACGCGCTGCGCGATGGACAAGCTGCGGTCCTGCCCGCTGGCCACCAGCTCCTGCGCCAGCACCAGTGCCAGTGCGTCCTGTGCAAAGGCACGTGGCGTGTCGCGGTAGGCGTTGCGCGAGAACTGGTCCAGCACCACGATCTCGGCCAGCCGGCCCTGCGGCGTAGCGCGCCACGCCCACAGCTCGCAGCGCGCGGCGGCCTCCAGCGTGGTGCCGAAGCGCGCCCGAATCAGCGCGTCCAGTGCAGCGTCTTTGACGAAGTGCTGCCTGGTGGTCAGCTCTTCAAACCAGAAATCGAGAATGTCTTGGTGTGTCATGGGTGAATTATGCCTCTAGCCCCCGTGGAATTTGCGCAAACAGCTACCAAAAGCGTAGCAACCGGGTGGCTGAATTCAAACAGGATTCAGCGCCATGCTGGCGTGCAGCATTTGCGACGGCGTTTTGGGGTCATCGGGGTCGGTGACCAGGGTGAACACCCAATCGCTGCCCAGCGACTGAGCGACCAGGCCTTCAACCTTGGGTGCGCCTGCCAACAGCTGCAGCTGGCGCAACTGCCCATCTGCCGCCACGATGCCGATGGCAGACCCCACACAAGCGCCGTCCTGGTAGCTGTCATCGGTGCTTTCGGCCACCGCGCTGAAGGCCCAGGCGCCACCCTGCATTGCGCTGCCATCGGTGAAGCCCAGTGGCACGCCAGCCACATCGCCCAGCTGCATCAGTTGCACGCTTTTGGCGCCGGGCGGCTGGGGCTGCAGGCCAGCCAGCCAGGGCGCGATCAGGTTCCAGTCATAGCGGATACAAGCGCTGCGCGCATCACCTTTGTTGCCACGGTGCAGCAAGAGCAGGTCGCCACTGAGCACGAACGCGCCTTCAATGTTCAAGTCGGCAAAGCGCTTGCGCAGGGGTGCGTACAGCGCCGCCAGGTCCACGCTGGCCATGCGGCCATTGGGCGCGCCGTGCACGTCCAGACCCACCAGCACGCCGGTTTCGCGCTGGGGCTTGGAGCCCGAGCCCAGTGCCAGCAGTGCGCCCGCCGGGCAGCCCGGTAGGGGTGGCAGCTGGGCCAGGGTTTCCAGATCGGGCTTGGCCTTTTTGCGCTTGCCCTTGTCGCGCGGCATGTCACCCTCCAGCAGGCGCACCAGCGTGCCAGGGGCCAGGTCGGCCCCCGTGGCGCTGTCTTCAAACACGCCCAGGTGCAATTCGTCGTCGGCCACCACATACAGCCGCTGGCGCACGCGCACCAGGCCACTGGCCGCACTCAGGTGTGCCTGGCCGCGCGGGTGCTGCGCCGGGTCGAGCGACAAATTGCGGATGAAAGTGACTGGCAGTGAGGAGAGGTTGTTGGCCATGAGGCTTGCGTCTTGGTGCTGTGTCGGTGAATGTCAGGTGCTGGATAGGCCTCTGGGCGCACGGTTTTCCAGCAGCCGCGCGCTGACCTCGGCCGCGTCGGGCTGTGCGAAAACCATGTTGTGCTGGTCGGTCAGCGGCCCGCCACCGGGCTCCACCGCACCGGCGGTGTCGTAGCCAACGGCTTTGAACTTCCACACCGCACCCACCCGCTTGAGGTTGCCCACATGCGTGCCGTCTGCGAGGTGCACGCTGTACACATTGGCGTTGACGGGCAGTACGGTGAGTGTGCCCGGCAAAGGCGTGGCAGGAGAAGTTGAAGCGGGTGCAGTGGAAGCCATGGCCTGCAGTGTAAATCGGGCGGCGTTGAGTGAGAAATTGGCCTCTAGCCCTCGTGGAATATGCGCAAGCAGCTACGAAAAGCGTAGCAGGCATTTGCATGCCGAACGCCTCTAGAATGCTGCCAACAAAATCAAACAGCATGGCGCCCCGGGCGCCAATGAAACGGGAGTGAAGAATGAACCAGCCACGCTACAGCGGCAAACTCAAGAAATGGAATGCCGAGCGCGGCTTTGGCTTCATCGTGGCGGATGACGGCGGGCAGGACATCTTTGTCCACATCTCCGCCTTTGCGCGTGATGGCCGCCTACCCACTGAAGGCGAGGTGCTGACCTTTGAAGTGGAGCCCGATCGGAATGGCAAGCGCTGTGCCGTGCGCGTGCTCAGACCCGGCGATGCACAAAGGGATGCAGCGCCACGACGCCCGGTGCGGCTCAGCAGATCGGGCACAGACAACTCCACCGGCTTCTTTGGCAAGGTGATCAGCGGCGCGCTGGTTTGTGCGCTGCTGTGGTTTGGCTATAGCCAGTACGCAAAGCGTGCTGCCAGTTTCGAGTCGATGTTGCCGGCTCCGCCAGCAGTCCTCTCGTCCGCCAAGCTGGCCGTTCCTGCAGACTTCAGGTGCGACGGGCGCAACATGTGCAGCCAGATGACCTCATGCCGCGAGGCAACCCTGTTCCTGCAAAACTGTCCGGGTACGCAAATGGATGGCAACGGTGACGGCGTGCCGTGCGAGACGCAGTGGTGCACGAAATAGGCCTCTAGCCCTCGCGGAATATGCGCAAGCAGCTACGTAAAACGTAGCAATTTCTACCTTAACTCGTCGAGCAAGGCTTGGACCGCCTCAATCAAAGTGGGGAGTGCGTTCTGGGCAATATTCCAGACCGTTCCCACGTTGACCGTGGCATAGCCGTGGATGAGTTGATTGCGGAACGCCACGATCTGCGCCAAGTCTGGAATACGGGCGGCTACGGCAGCATCCACTTTCGCCAATTGGCCGAGCGCTTCGCCAATGACTTCAAACTTGCGCTCCACGGCGGCCTGCGCCATCGGGTTGCTGGCGTAGGCTGCCGCGTCCATGCCAGCGGTAAACGACTGAATCGCCAAGGCTGATTCGCGCACGTCCCACAAGAAAGCGCGCGGGTCACGCTGCTGCATAAATTGCTTCGCGGTTGCGGTTGATGCTGGCCAGAACGTAGGGGTTACGTACGGCACCCGGCTCCACCAAATCCACGCTACGCCCTAGCAGAGTTTCCAACGCCGCCTTGGCGCCGAAGAACGTGTCCAGACCGGGCTGCACATCGGGCGCGAACTCCACCAGGAAGTCCGCGTCGCTGCTCTCGGGGTCAAAGTCGTCTGCCCGTGCAGCGGAGCCAAACACCTCCAGCCGGCGAATGCGGTAGCGCTGGCAGATGGCGGAAATGCCGGAGCGGTGTTGGGCGATGGCGGGGTGCATGGGTTGAAGTTTAACGTTGCAGGGTGCCTATGTGTCAATTAGGCCTCTATCCCTCGTGGAATATGCGCAAGTAGCTACGAAAATCGTAGCAAATGTAAAACCAAGAGCTAAAACGAAGACCCCGGCTCGCTCAGGAAAGCCAGCTCTTCCGCACTAGAGGCGCGCCCCAGAATCGTGTTGCGGTGCGGGTAGCGGCCAAAGCGGTCGATGATGGCCTTGTGGCGCAGCTCGAAGTTCAGGTTGTCTTGTATGCCCAGCTGCGTAAACAGCGCTACCGCCTGCACATGCACCAGCGCGGACTCGCTGTGCATGTAAGGCATATAGGCAAACACGCGCCGCGCTGCGGGCAGGCTGCGGTCCTGCCCACTGGCCACCAGCTCTTGCGCCAGCACCAGCGCCAGAGCGTCCTGCGCAAAGACGCGCGGTGTGTCGTGCGGTACACGTTGCGCGAGAACTGGTCCAGCACGATGATCTCCGCCAGCCGCCCCTCAGGCGTGGCGCGCCAGGCAAACAGCTCGCACCGCGCCGCAGCCTCCAGCGTGTCGCCAAACCGCGCGCGGATGGTTTCGTCCAAAGCGGCGTCTTTGACGAAGTGCTGTTTGGTGTTTAGCTCTTCGAACCAGAAGTGGAGGATGGGTTGGGGTTTCATCAGAGAATTATGCCTCTATCCCCCGTGGAACGAGCGTAAGCAGCTACCAAAAGCGTAGCAACGTCTACCGCAGTGCGGCCACCATAGGCAGGCGCGACTTGCATCTCGGGTAGTTGCTGCAACCCCAAAACCGCGCGCTACCGTTGGCCGGTGTGCGCTCCACCAGCTTGATGCCACAACTGGCGCACGTTGGCCGCCAGTACTCGCCCTCATAGGCTACGTCGAGCAGCGCCTGTTGTTGCTCGGGCGTGCTTTTGACAATGAGGGCCAACAGCCCTTTGCCGTCCAGCGCATTGATGCCGTTGCCTTTGGCGAACTGCTGCGCGTCTGCCGTGTAGGTGGATGTGGTGGCATAGGTGCCGCGGGCGAGCTTGTGCGACGCCATCACGCCAAAGAACTCTCGCAGCTCTTTGACGCCCACCGCCTTGCCCTGCCAGTGCTTGCACTGCACAACGGCTACCGGGCCTTCTGCGTTGCGGCTATGCAGCCAGATGTCGACGCCGCCATCGGCTCCGTGCGACTGGGACCTGGTCTCGAACCCTGCTTGGCCGAACAGCTTTTCGCACACCGCTTCAAAACGACGCCATTCGATGGCGGCAAATACTGCGTGGCTCCAGTTGGTTGCTGGCTGGTGCATGTGCGGTGCAGGCACGTCTGGCGCGCCTGTGTTCTGCGTGCGATCGTGCTGGCTGACCGGTGCCGTGGCGTGCCCTGGAGGCAAGGGCATGGTGGGTTCGAGTCGTAGTGGGGGATCGGTTTTGGAACCCTTGGCCTTGACGAAGTGGTGAACGATCAAAAGCACAGCCCCTACGACCAGCGTCAACCAGCCAACGGGGCGCAACCCTGTGGCAAGGGCCGCCATCATGGGGGACTTGCCCATGAACAGTGGAACGAGCAACATGCCCAACCCAAGAGCGCAAAGCGCAAATCCCTTTTCTTCGATGGTGCTGAGCGCGCGGGTCTTGCGTTTGTTGGTGCCTGGCTTGGCCATGTGACTTCTTCCCTGTTGCTAGCGTCCACTATCTATGTGGGTTGAGCGCAGTGTAGCTTAAGGAAAATTGGCCCCTAGCCCCCGTGTAACAAGCTCACGCAGCTAGCAAAGTTATAGCGAAATGAGAAACTTCGCAGCCCGCGCAAAGGCGTCGTCAAAGGTGGGCCTGTAGTCGAGCGTGTCGATGGCTTCAAACTGGGCTTGCAGCACTTTGCGCCGCGATGCCAGTTGCGCCACGAACTCCTTGGCGTGACGGCTCAGGAATGGGGCAGCTCGTCGCAGGGCATCCGGCTCGCGTTCGATGACCAGCGAAAGGTCGAACAGATCACGCGCCGTGGCGCGGTCGCCGCGGTGCCAAAGCTTTTTGGCCACAATTTCTACTGCAGTTTCGACCCGTACCTCGCGCCCCAGCAAGTGCCATAGTTCAAACGGGGCGTTGGTCAGGTTGGGCGAAGCCACGAAATCAATTTCACCCTCGGGGCGCAGCAGCTTCACGTAGCCCGGGCCTTCCACATAGTCGAGCGTGACGGACTCGGCTACGTCGCTCAGGCGTGGCGATACAAAGCCCAGGTACTGCGGGTCGGGCACAAAAATGTCCACGTCTTTGCTGAAGCGGTGGCGGTAACGCAGCATAAGCACCGTGCCACCGCCGAACGTCCAAAACGGCTGCGGCAGGCCGTGCAAGGCAATCTCGTCCACCAGGCTAAACGCATGCTGCAAAAGGCCTCGCCATACGCCATCGGGCAAGTCCACGGGTTGGTGCGGGTGCGCAGTCATGTGCATCAGGCCCATGCCGGAGTGGGTGACTGCAAGGCATGCGCCCACTGCACCAAGTGCTTCCACAGCGTTTTGGGTGGGGTGTGGGTTGCGCGCGCTGCCTGCTCCACGGCTGCCAGGATGAGCGCCAGTGGGGCTTCGTCCAGCAGGGTGGCAATGTGGGGCGTTATGGCCTCGGGCAAGTCGCCGTGCGCCATGGCCTGGGCCAGCTCGGCGGGTAGCAGCAGGCGCCGGTAGCTCACGCTGGCGGTTTGGCTCAACAGCGCTAGCGCATCCAGTGGGGCCGGCTTGGGGCGGGCATCCAGCTCCAACCCCAGCAAAGCCAGCAGCGCCAGCAGCTTGGCAGCGCCCAGGTCCACCAGCGTGCCATTTTCCAGCTGGTTCACCGTGGCCCGCGACAGACCGCACAGCTTGGCCAGCCTGTCTTGCGATAGACCCAAAGCAGTGCGCCGGGCGTGGATGAGGGGTGCGAGATCCTGCAGAGTCATGGGTAAAGTAGAGCACTGCAATCAAATAATGTCAAATATGTTCGACAAAAAGGTTTGAAATCTTGGCTGGAGTTATGTGTCAAATTAGCCGCGAGCCCCCGCAGAACGTGCGCAAGCAGCTACGAAAAGCGTAGCAATTGCTGGGCGAAGACTAGAACGAAGACCCCGGCTCGCTCAGAAACGCCAGCTCTTCGGCGCTGGAGGCGCGCCCCAGAATCGCGTTGCGGTGGGGGTAGCGGCCAAAGCGGTCGATGATGGCTTTGTGGCGCAGCTCGAAGTTCAGGTTGTCTTGTATGCCCAGCTGCGTAAACAGCGCAACGGCCTGTGCATGCACCAGCGCGGACTCGCTGTGCATGGTGGGCATGTAGGCAAACACGCGCTGCGCTGCGGACAGGCTGCGGTCCTGCGTACTTGCCACCAGCTCTTGCGCCAACACCAGCGCCAGCTCGTCCTGCGCAAAGGCGCGCGGCGTGTCGCGGTTGACGTTGCGCGAGAACTGGTCCAGCACGATGATCTCCGCCAGCCGCCCCTCGGCCGTGGCGCGCCACGCAAACAGCTCACACTTCGCCGCCGCTTCCAGCGTGTTGCCAAAACGGGTGCGGATGGTCTCGTCCAGCGCGGCGTCTTTGACGAAGTGCTGCTTGGGGGTTAGCTCTTCGAACCAGAAGTGGAGGATTGATTGGGGATGCATGGGTACGAGGATAGCGCGATGTACGATGATGGAAAACAGGGAGAAAGCAAATGGCCACCAACACCAACCAGAAGCTCGCCGTCCTGATCGACGCCGACAACGCACAGGCATCCGTCATCCAGGAACTGCTGGCCGAAGTGTCGCGCTACGGCACGGCCACCATCAAGCGCGCCTATGGCGACTGGACCACGCAGAACCTGCGCAGTTGGAAAGATGTGCTGCATACCATGGCCATCCAGCCCATACAGCAGTTCAGCTACACCAGCGGCAAGAACGCCACCGACTCCGCGCTGATCATTGATGCCATGGACGTGTTGCACTCCGGCCGCGTGGATGGCTTTTGTTTGGTGAGCAGCGACAGCGACTTCACCCGCCTGGCCACTCGCATACGCGAGGCGGGGCTGGTGGTCTATGGCTTTGGCGAACGCAAAACACCAGAGCCGTTCGTGGCCGCGTGCGACAAGTTCATCTACACCGAAATCTTGCGCACCGAACCCGAAGAGGCCAAGCCCGACCAAGTGCCCCTAGCCGAGTTACCCAAGCTGCCCAAGCTCAAGCCCTTGCTGTTGAACGCGCTTAACGCCACTGCGCGCGAGGATGGATGGACCACGCTCGCTGCCCTTGGCGGCCAGATCACCCGCAGTAATCCCGCATTTGACCCGCGCAACTATGGCGTTGCTAAGCTGGGGGAACTGATTCGTCAGCAGGCAGCGTATCTGGAGGTGAAAGAGGTGAAGTCGGGGGAGGGGGATGCGGTGCAGACGCATTTGCATGTGCGGTGGAAGGCTGTTCCAGCTAGAGCTTAACGGTTGAACAGCTAGCATCCGTGGATAGACTCAAGTTATCTGTAAGCTGACTACTTGCGCAGGTTTTTTGAGAATATCCTCGAAATTCAAATCAAGACGTTCATGGGAGTGAATTAATGACCAATAAAAAGAGTGCCGACGCGAATAAGGTCGTTGCGACCCCAACAAAGCGTTTCTTTGTAGAAATGCTTACGCGTGACATTGAGCTAGACGATGCCATCCTCGATTTGCTGGACAACTGTTTAGACGGAGCGGTGCGCACCAACGCCAAGAAACGAGTCAAAGACAAGTCCCGCCCCTATGCCGGCTTTTGGGCTGAAATTACTTTGGACGCAAAGCACTTCTGCATCAAAGACAACTGTGGTGGAATTCCAATCGACATTGCTAGATCGCACGCATTCCGGTTTGGCCGCGAGGACAACTTGCGTGACAAAGATTTTCATACCGTAGGAACCTATGGTATCGGTATGAAGCGGGCAATCTTCAAAATGGGGTCTGATTGTTGGGTTAGAAGTCACCATGCAAATGGGTCCTTTGGCGTACACATCGATGAAGATTGGATCAGCGGTGACGACAAATGGGAACTGGACATGGATCGCCAAGCTGAGGTTCCAAAGGATGAGGGAGTTAGCCTTCGCATAACCAAACTCCTTCCCGGCATTGAGCACCACTTTGACCCGAACAAGGGTAACTTTGAAGAAGTGATCAAGAAGAAAATTCGACTTCACTATGCATACATTATCAAAAAGGGCTTTGTCGTCAAAGTCAATGGCCACGTGGTTAAGCCTTCCGACTTCCAGACCCTGATTCCAGTCGATCTGGCTAGCGATAGTGCAATAGCGCCTTATATTTACCAAGCCGAGGAAGGCGGCGTTAGTGTCCAATTGATCATGGGTATGTACGAGCGATTCCCGTCACAGGGTGAGCTTGATGATTACGTCGATGGGAAGCGCAGTAAAGACACGGCCGGATGGACCGTTGTCTGCAATGACCGAGTGGTTCTTGCCAATGACACCTCACACATGACAGGGTGGGGAGAGTCTGGCGTGCCGGTGTACCACAGCCAGTTCATCATGCTATCTGGATTGGTCGAATTCATCAGCAACGATGCAAGCAAGCTTCCGGTTACCACTACAAAGCGTGGTGTGGATCTGAACTCGCCTCTTTATGCCGACGTAAAGAACATCATGCGCGATGCGCTGAAGCACTTCACCAGTTTTACCAACCATTGGAAGACCCAGACTGACGAGCGCGCGAATATGCAGACGCAGACCCGCGCCATTGATATCCGTGAAGCCGCGCAGAGTGTTCGGATCGACAAATGGCAAGATGTGCGCAAAGGGCTAAAGGGGCGGCGTTTTGTTCCGGAGCTTCCAAAGCCGAAGGAAGAGAAGACACACGCAAAAATGTCCTTCACTAGGAGCAAAGATGAAGTTCAACTGGTAACTGATTTTCTGTTTGACCCGGGTGCCAACCCCAAGCCCTCTGAGGTGGGAGAGGCTGCGTTCGATTGGGCACTGAACGAGGCCAAGGCATGAGCGGAGCGACTATTCCCTATCACCTGCGCCAAAACAAGGCGATAGACCGCAACCTGTTCATAGAATTGCTTGCCAGAGTCGGTCGTGTGCGCAACATATCTGAGTACGAATACATTGGGTTTGGCGGGCCCTTTATGGAAGACCACAAGGCGCTGCATGCATCCCTGCGTATGTGCAAAATGCACACCATCGAGCGAGATGCAAACACCTCTGCCCGCCAGCAATTCAACTATGCCGCGAAATTCATCACTCCACACAACAAAGAAAGCGGTGAGTTTTTTCGTGAACACAACTTCGGTGAAAAAGGAACGGTGGTGTGGCTGGATTACACCTCTGCGGAAGATCTGAATGAGCAATTGAATGAATTTCATTCGGTCGTGGCAATGTTAGACGCCTATGACGTAGCCAAAATCACTTTGAATGCCAGCGTAGTCGGACTCGGAAAATTTCCAGAGTTTTCGGAAACGAAGAAGGCGGGAGAGCGTCTTAAAGTCTTACAGGCAAGGATTCCAAATTACATCCCAGCAGGTCTGACCGAGAAAGACCTCCTCTCCAAAACCTACCCCGCAACTTTGCAACGCTGTGTACAAAATTGCCTGAGTGCTTTAAGCGTCAGGCTCTGCGGCTTGTACTTTCATCCACTATCTTCGTTTTGGTACGCCGATGGGCAACCTATGCTGACGATCACAGGAATTGTTTTCAAGGCAGCCGATGATCCCAGTGTGGCTGACTTCATTACGCGGTCCCGATTCGAGGACTGGCCGTTTGCCAATCTCAAGTGGGCGGCACCGACACCAATCAGCGTTCCTGCCCTTTCGGCCAAGGAACGCATGAAATTGGACGAGTGTTTGCCGATAGACCCGAGCGCTGTGGCTGACCCAGCGGCGCATCTTAAGGCGCACCTCGGATTTAGCCCTTGCGACGATCAAGCAGAGCTTGCCAACTACGCTCGCTACTACCGCGCATACCCGCACTTTTCTCGGGTTATTTTGTAGCCATCATCACGCCGCTTCGGCCATCGCCTGCGGTACTTCCAAGTGTTGGGCCAAATGACGATACAGTACAGCCAGCACTGCTTCGGCCACTAGCGGCGAGACACTGTTGCCTATCTGACGAAAGCTGTGCCACTTAGTTGGAGGCAATAGAAACCAGTCGGGGAAACCTTGCAGTCGGGCAGCCTCTCGCGGGGTGATGACGCGTGGTTCAGTCGGGTGAATTGGCCGAACTGCCTGGTAACTGCCCTTTTCAGGGCCGGTTCCCGCACGCAGAGTGTGACAAAGACCTTCGTTCTTCAAGCGCACAGAGCGTGACACTGGATCTTTGCTTCCTGGGAGTAGAGCGCCATAGCGCCGCGCAATCTCATGTGCGTGAAGTGTGCCGATATGGCCGCTGGTTTCCCGGGCATTTTTGTAGCGAAGAATCGCCTCGCGATTGCCGACACCCTGTGGGATTCTGTTTTGCACTCGGCTGTAAAACCCACCTTTAGGTAATTCGCCCACTGCAGTCCAAATGACTTCTTCTGAGGGTGTATTGGGGTCCACGTCAGGATTCAGGCCGGCGAGCGCCTCCTGAACGTAAATCTTATCCACGTTGGTTGGAGGTGAGAAGTCTTCGACATGGATGGGCGGTAGCCTGCGGCTATCGACACCGATGAAAAAAACTCTAGTTCGGTTGGTCGGGGCACCGAATAGACTAGCATCTACCTCCATTGGCGGAAGCATGCTGTAGTGGCTTGGAACTTTCTGCAGTGCAGCCTTCAGGACGGAAGCGTTTTTCTTCAGCAGAATGCCCGGTACATTCTCCGCCAAAAAAAAAGCAGGTCCGGTTTCTGCAACCAAGCGCATGAAGTGGGCAAACAGACCATTGCGCGCATCCTTTGGATTTTTGTGGCCAATTGAACTAAATCCCTGACATGGGGGGCCACCAATAAGTCCGCCAAGCGTTCCGTGCTGTATTCCAGAGGCCATAAGGAGCTGGACTCCGGAAAGCTTGGCAATATCAAGCTGCAAGTTCTTCGACGCTGGGAAATTCAGTGTGTGGTTTGCGTGAGCATGTTTATCTAGCTCGACGCCCGCCACCACAGAGAAACCCGCACGCGCAGCCCCCAGTGATAGTCCACCCGCACCACAGAACAGATCAATCGCTGCGATTTTTGCCATAATTTTTTGTTTTTTTGTCTCTTGACACTAACAACTATCACTGCCCAGTGCTGGCAATTTAAATTGATGCAAGGGGTTAGGAGCTACTTCCCCCAACTATCCTTCAACCCCACCGCCAAGTTAAACACCGGCTTCGTGCCTTGCACGTGGTCCACCCGATCCGCCACAAAGTACCCATGCCGCTCAAACTGGAACTTCTGGTCCGGCAATGCATTGGCCAGTGACGGTTCAACGATTGCCGTGACGACCTTCAGGCTGTTCGGATTCAGGCTCTCGATGAAGTCTTTGCCGCCCGCGTCGGGGTGCGCGTCCAGGAACAGGCGGTCGTACATGCGGACTTCGGCGTTGACGCCGTTGGCCACGCCCACCCAGGTGATGGCGGCTTTGACCTTGACCAGATCGCTACCCGGCGTGCCGCTCTTGGTGTCGGGCACCACGTTGGCCAGCACGTCGGTGATGGTGCCGTTGATGTCCTTGATGCAGCCGGTGCACTCGATCACATAGCCGCCCTTCAGGCGCACCTTGTTGCCGGGGAACAGGCGTTTGTAGCCCTTTGGGGGCATTTCTTCAAAGTCTTCGCGTTCAATCCATACTTCTTTGCCGATGGTGAAATGGCGCGTGGGCACTTCCACGCCTTCGGCGGCGTGGGGCAGGGCGGGTTGGGTGCAGGACTCCAGGTGGCCGGGCGCAAAGACGTCGTCCCAGTTCGTCATGATCAGCTTGACGGGGTTCAGTACGGCAAAGCCGCGATAAGCCTTGGTCTCCAGGTCGTCGCGCAGGCAGCCTTCCAGCACCGAGTAGTCGGTCCAGCCACCGGCCTTGCTGGTGCCGGTGCGCTCGTGCATCAGGTGCAGGCTCTCGGGCGTGTAGCCGCGCCGGCGCAGGCCGACGATGGTTGGCATGCGCGGGTCGTCCCAGCCGCTCACCCGCTTGTCGTACACCAGTTGTGCCAGCTTGCGCTTGCTGGTGATCACATAGGTCAGGTTCAGCCGCGAAAACTCGTACTGGTGGGGCGCCGGGTGGGCCAGCAGGCCGCCTTCGCACAAGCGGTTCATCAGCCAGTCGTAAAACGGGCGCTGGTCTTCAAATTCCAGCGTGCAGATGCTGTGGGTGATTTGCTCCAGCGCATCCTCAATCGGGTGCGCATAGGTGTACATGGGGTAAATGCACCAGGTGTCACCCGTGTTGTGGTGCGTGGCGCGGCGGATGCGGTAGATGGCCGGGTCGCGCATATTGATGTTGGGGCTGGCCATGTCGATCTTTGCACGCAGCACCATGGCGCCGTCGGGGTAAAGGCCGTCGCGCATCTGGCGAAAGCGCGACAGGTTCTCGGCCGACGTGTGGTTGCGGTAGGGGCTGTCGGTGCCCGGTTTGCCAAAGTCGCCCCGGTTTACGCGCATTTGCTCGGGGGTTTGTTCGTCCACATAGGCGTGGCCGGACTCAATCAGATATTCCGCTGCGCGGTACATGAAGTCAAAGTAGTCGCTGGCCTGGTAGGGGGCGGCGTCTTTGGTGCCGTTCCACTCAAAGCCCAGCCATTTGATGGCGTCCACAATGCTGTTGACGTATTCAATGTCTTCCTTCTCGGGGTTGGTGTCGTCAAAGCGCAGGTGGCACACACCGCCGTAGTCGCGCGCCAGGCCAAAGTTCACGCAGATGCTTTTGGCGTGGCCCACGTGCAGGTAGCCGTTGGGTTCGGGCGGAAAGCGCGTGCGGATCTTGGCGGGGTCCGGCTGGCCCGCAGCATGGTGCGCGGCGTCGCCGGGGCTGCCAGCCCACTTGCGCTGGGCGTAGGTGCCGTTGGCCAAGTCAGACTCGATGATCTGGCGCAAGAAGTTGCTGAGTTTGGGGGTATCGGCCGTGGCGGAAGGCGCGCTGGCTGTGGGTTTTGGGTTGGTGGGTGTGGGTGAGCTCATGCATTCGATTCTATGCGCCCAAATAAAAAAGGCGCACCGGTAAAAGTGCGCCTTTTTGGATGGCAACCGGGGTTGCCAATGCAGTGCTGTTGATTAGCGAATAACAGCCAGTTTGGTCAGCTTGCCGCCGCGAATGGTTTGCAGTGTCAAAGCGCCATTCTTGATGTCACCCTTTTCGTCAAACGAGATACTGCCGGTCACACCTTGGTAGTCTTTGGTGGCAGCCAGCACGGGCAGGTACTTGGCGGGGTCAGAAGAACCGGCCTTGACCATCGAAGCCACCATCAGCTTCACGCCGTCATAGACGTAAGGTGCGTAGACTTGCACTTCGGCGCCAAACTTGGCCTTGAACTTGGCCTTGAATTCGGTTTGGGCTTTTTCGTATGCGCTACCTGCTTCCACACCACCGGCTTCTGCGCAGTAGACCTGGTTGTCAGAGATAGCGTCCCCGCCGAGCTTGATCAGTTCGGTGGAGCAGATGCCATCACCGCCCATGAACTTGGCGTTGATGCCCAGGGATTTCATCTGGCGCAGCATGGGGCCGGCAACGGCGTCCATACCGCCGAAGAACACCACGTCAGCCTTCTTGCCCTTGATGGTGGTCAGGATGGAATTGAAATCGGTAGCCTTGTCGGTGGTGAACTCTTTGGCCACCACGGTGCCGCCAGCGGCCAAAACGGCTTTGGAGAACTCTTCAGCCACGCCCTGGCCGTAAGCGGTACGGTCATCGATCACGGCAATGGACTTGCCCTTGAGTTCTTTGACAGCGTAACGGCCCAGCGTACCACCGAGTTGTGTGTCGTCAGCCACCAGACGGAAGGCGGTCTTGAAGCCCTGGCGTGTGTACTTGGGGTTGGTAGCCGATGGGGAAACCTGGGGAATGCCAGCATCGCTGTACAGCTTGGAAGCGGGGATGGTGGTGCCGGAGTTCAGGTGGCCAATCACGCCGGCGACTTTTGCGTCCACCAGCTTCTGGGCAACTGCAGTGCCTTGCTTGGGATCAGCAGCGTCGTCTTCGGTCATCAGCTTCAGGGTAACCTTCTTGCCGCCGATGGTCACGCCAGCTGCGTTGAGTTCTTCAACGGCCATTTTGGCGCCGTTTTCATTGTCTTTACCCAGGTGGGCGATAGCGCCGCTGGTTGGGCCAACGTGGGCGATCGTGACAACGGCTTGGGCAGAGGCAAAACCAGCAGACAGGGCCACAACCGCAGCCGCAACAACATTCAACTTCAACAGCATATTTTCTCCAGTAAAAAGAAGATGTGGACACAAAGTGCCACTCCCCACACGATAGCGCATCTGAAAGGCCAAATGCCTAGGGAAGCTACCAATATCAGCCATTTATTCAAATGGCTAATGCGCGATAAGCGACTCTAATGTGATTCGGCACATCCGTGGTGCGATGCACGGGTGTATGCACTAAATGAGTGTGGCCGCGAATCCGTTGACAGCGGTCACATCGGACGGCAGCACGGTGTAGGGAAGTTCTTCGCGCTTGAGGAGTTCGAGCATGCCGCGGTCAATGCTGCGGGCCTGTTCTTCATCCTGAAAGCGGCCGGTGCGGATGTATTTGCGGTCACCCCGCTCCACAAAGACGTTGACGTTGTTGCACTGGTTGTACCACTCCAGAATCTGCTTGCGGGTCTTCTCGATGTCGCAAATGTTGTCGAGGTAGTTTTCGTTGTAGTAGAGCACCTGGGGCAACGAGCATTCGGTGATCAGGAACTGTACCTGGCCGTCGAGCAGGCTGAGCATTTCAAATTGGCGCTGGGCGATGAAATACTGGTTTTTCAACACCTCAAAATTCTGTTGCCACACCAGTGATTTGGCGAAATCGGGTATGACTTCAATGGTCTTTTCCCGCAGCTTCAGGAAGACGATGATGGCCGAGGTGATGAGCGACTTGTCGCATCCCGGCCCACCAATGATGTTGATCACCTGGGTGGGGTAGAGCCGCATTTTGGCTTCTGGCAGGTAGTTGGCAACGGAGGTGTATTGGATGGACATAGGAGAACTTTTGCGTTTCAGACAGTTGAGATCAACGTAGTGCGCGCCGCCACGCGATCAGCGAAACCGCCAGGTCAGACCCATCGTGGCTGTGGTTGTGCTGGTTTGAGGGCTTGCGTTGTCGTTATTGCGAAGGATGCCCAGTGCAAGGTCGAGATCCTTGGTGGGGGAATAGATGGCGCCCAGCTGCACGAACTGGGTGGTTGTCGTGTCCCCCGCGCTGGAGACCGATTCGCTCCCCACTTCAAGCGCGAGCTTCCATTGTTCGTTGATGTCCCAGACCGGTGCGACGGATGTGCGCAGTGAATTGGACTGCGGGAGCAGGCTGGCAGCAGAAAACTCGTCGCGCCCCCCGGCCAGGTTGAAATGAATGGCGCCAAACGAAACCTCCTGCGAGAGGATCAAGGCCAGACCATAGGAGGTGGCCCCCGCGCCAAGACCGGCTGCTTCACCGCCTGAACTGACGGGCAGGCGTATCTCTGGCTTGACAGCCAGACTGGTTCCACTGCCCTCATTCTCAAAGAACCGCCACTTAAGGCCCAGGGCAGTGTTGCCCAGGCCGTCGGCGTCCACGCCAGGGACATTGGAGCGAATCATGGTTGGGGACATGCCAAGGTATAGATCCAGCGACTCAGTGACTCCCAAGGTAAAGACCAGCGGCAGCGCGCGGGTTCGCGTGGTGTCTCCCGCCAGCGATGCCTGTTTGTCGACAAAGCCCACTTCGACCTGTTTGCCAGCGTCTCCCTGCGTGCCGGTGTCATCGGTAATCAATGGCTGCAATGCCAGCGCGGCGCTGGACAGGGTTGTGAACAGGGCTGCGACAAGGCAGGAGCGAATGAATAGCATGTTTTTTTCCTGGCGAAAAGTGGGAGATACCGCTATGAAGATGATACTGCCGCTTTCAGACTACATGGCCTTGAACAGATGGGCGTAGAGGCGGCTCACCGCAAATTTTTCCTTCAAGCCACGCAGGGTCAGCGCGACCTTTCCCGCTTCGTCCCGGGTGACGGATTCAATGGCCAGGGCCCGCACCACGGTGCCACGGTGGATTTGCCAGAACACCTGGGTGTCAAGCTGCTCCAGCAGTTCCTTGAGCGGCGTGCGTATCAGGTATTCGCGCTCGGCGGCCAACACCCGCACGTACTTGTCAGCGGCTTCAAAACACAGCACGTCGCCCACCGGCACCATGCGGATGCTGTTGCCCACGCTGGCCTGTATCACGGTGAGCGGAGCCACACCAGCGGTTGCACCCGCTGCACTGGCGGCGCCCAGCAATCCCCTCAGTTGATTCAGTGTCGCTTCGAAATTGATAGCGCCTTGCGCAGGTTTGGCAAGGGCTAGCTGTAGTTTCTCTATGGTTTTTGCAAGTCGTGCGGCTTGCAGGGGTTTGAGCAGGTAGTCCACCGCCTGGGCTTCAAAGGCCTGCACGGCGTATTGGTCATAGGCAGTCACAAACACCAGGGCCGGGAATGCCTTGCCAGCTGTCGGCCACTGCTCGGCCAATTCAGCTGCAGCTTCCAGCCCGCTCATGCCAGGCATGCGAATATCGAAGAACAGCACGTCAGGTTGCAGTGCCAGAGTCTGGCGCACGGCAGACGCACCATCTCCCACGCTGGCCACGATGTTGAGGGCGGGCCAGGCGCGCGCCAGTTCGACCTGTAGTGCCTGGGCCAGCAGGGGTTCGTCTTCGGCAATCAGGGCGGTTGGCGTGTTGTTGCTCATGTTTGAAAGGGAAAATGGATGCTAACCCGCGTGCCGACTGCGTGACCAGCTATAAATTCAATAGTACCCTTGGAGCCGTAAACTGCAGCCAGTCGCTCGCGTATCTGTTGCACCCCAAAGCCTTTGTCCGGCGCGGCAGGGTGTGTAAAAGCTGGGTCTGCGGGGTCAAAGCCCATGCCGGTGTCGGCCACTTCCAGCACCAGGGTGTCGCCTTCCCGGCGTGCGCTGATGCTCAGGCGTCCGCCTTCAACCTTGGGCTCCAGCCCGTGCTGGATGCTGTTTTCTACCAGAGGTTGCAGCAACAGCGTGGGCACGTGGTGTTGGGCCAAATCGGTTGGCAGGTCCAGCGTGTACCGCAGCCGTGGCCCCATGCGCACCGTCATCAGCTCCAGGTAGTCGTGCAGCCGGTCAAATTCGCGCTGCAGCGGGTGGGTGCTGGCGCGTGATGCGCTCAGTGTTGCGCGCAGGTAGGCAATGATGTGGTCCAGCATGTCCTGTGCGCGGGTGGCGTCCAGCCCAATGAGCATGCGCAGGTTGGCCAGGGTGTTGAACAGCATGTGGGGCTCCAGCTGGGCCTCCAGCAGCTTGAGCCGGGCTTCGGTGGCCAGGCGGGTAGCCTCGTTCACTTTTTGCTCCAGGTGCGCGCTACGGCCCCGGCTGTAAAAGTAGTAGGTGACGATGACGCCGATGATTGCGGATACCAAGCCCGACAGGATGAGCTGCCTGCGTGATGCGCCAGCCCAGCTCGACCAGCCAAACCACGTGTCTGCCATGGTGACGCCGATCACGTAACCCAGCGCAATGCCCACCACCGGCAGCAGCATGCCCCATAGACCGGTTGGCCAGCCAGTGGCCCTGGCTGAGGGGGAGAGTTCTGCCCCAAAGTCGATCAGTAGCCACGTGGTCAGGCCAATGGATAGCGAGTAGACCAGGCCAATTTCATAGGGCTGCTCAGGTCGAAAGGCATAGTGCAGTGCGGCAATGGCCAGGCAGAACGCCATTGTTTGCAGGCCGCTGCGCAGTTTGGCCAGCCAGTCGATCCTCATGGCTGGTTGCGCCGGTCTTGCTCGCGCTGAAGGCGCTCACGCTCCTTTTGAACCATGCCTTCACGCAAATCACCGCCGGGACCCAATAACCAGACGGATGCTCCGTGCAGCGCCAGCCCAAGCCCCCATCCCAGCAAGGGTTTGATGGACCACGCGCGCTGGCCCCAACCGATATCGGACATGGCCAACAGGAAGAGGTTGACGGCAATGTATACCGCAGCATGGAAGTACCAGCCCAGCTTGGCCCCCGCACGCTTGCGGGCAAGGCGGTCCAGTTCTTCGGGTGTCATCGGTGTGTGGGTTGCCATAGTGCGTTGGATTTTAAAGTGACAGCCAGAGTCTGGTCGCCATTGCGCGCGCTGAGAAATGCTTTGCGACGGGACCGTGGCTAGCCAACGCCAAACGCGCCTGGCGCGCGCCAAATGCAGCACTGCATTGGGATCAACACGGTGATCAATACCGCACCAGGCTGCGGTACACCAGCTTGGTGCTGCCCTCGGCGGGGACGCTGATTTTCCAGATTGCAGTGTTGCTAGAGCCCTTGCTGTGGGGGTGACTCTCGCTCAGCACCTGCCAGTCGCCGGGCATGGGCTCCTGCACGGTCACCACCACGGCCTCTTTCTTGGCATTCTTGAGCACGACTTCATAGCCGCTTTCGAACATGTAGTTGTATTTGCCACTGCCCCCCAGTTTCTTGAAGTCGGTCTGCTTTTTATCAGCGGTTACGTCAAAGGCGTCGCCTAGTTTTAGACGGACTTTCTCGTTTTTGGCTGTGTGGTCCACCCGGTCTTCGCCGATGAACTGGGCGTTGCCCGCACCGTCTTTCTTGTAGACGCGGATGATGCCCCTGGGCAGGGGCATGCCCAAATGCGCGCTTTCCTTGTTGTCAAATTCGACGAACACCCCCACCTTGATCTTCTGGCCCAGTTCGCCATAGCTGCTCTGGTAGTAGTAATCGTTGCCCTTGAGCAGCAGCTCCTTGCGGGCCGGCACGCCGGACGCAGACAGCAGCGCCACCTGCTTGGTCTGGTTCTCGGCAATGGTGGTGGGGCGGCCCAGCGTGTACAGGTGGTACTCAAACAGAGACTCTTCGGCCATGTCCCGGCTGGCCTTGGCCATGGGTGCAGCTGACATCGCCATGGGGCGAGCGCCGCCTAGCAGCACCGGCGTCACCTGGTTGACATCACCGGCCACCAGCTGCAACTTGGCGTTTCGGTAAGTGGCGCCACTGGTGTTGGTGAGCGTGACCCAGCCCGAGATATCGAGTTTGTCGTCGCTGGCGTTGAGCTCGACCACGTAGTCGGCCTTCCAGGCCAGGCCGCCGGTCAGGTAGCTCAGTTCCACGTCCTGCTGCGCGCTGCCCGTGTTGTCCAGTGCCATGACCAGGGTTGGGCGGTCGCGCAGGTTGGGCGGCACGTCGCTGTAGACGATGCGCCCGGGGATGCCGGTCTCTATGCGCTGGCCAATCTTCAGCACCACGCCGTTGTTGGCCGACAGCACCTGCGCCTGCTCGGTGGTCTCTGCACCCGTGGCGGGGTTGGTGCGAATGATGCTGACCGTGCGGTTGACATATTTCTCCAATAGCTTTTGCGGCGTCAGCAGGTCAAAGTCGAAGTTCTGCTCCAGCACCGACAGGCTGCCTGGTGCGCTGACGCTGCGTAGCAGGGCTGTTTCCGGTCGCATACGGGCGCTGACGTCGCGAAACGCCAGTGCGGATGCTCCACGCGGAAGTTGTAACTTGCGCTGGTCTTTGATCAATGCCAGGTTCTCGTTGTAAATGGTGACCGCCACCTCCCGTTGATCCGCAAGTGTGCTGCGTTGCTCTTCAGTTTGCGCAAGGGCTTGTGACAGGGTGGTGAGTACAAAAAGGGACGTGATCAGTGAGTGGCGCATGGTGGTTGAGCGGGTAGATAGGTTGTGTCCGAACGCTGCAATGTATGCCAAGCTTGCCCGGGGAGCAATGGCCGTTTTGATACCGGGTGAAGCTGACTCACAAGCGCTATGAATATGTGAGCGGTCTGCGCAGATAATACGGGGGCGAATGGCATTATTAATTCAGGGAGATTGAGTTGGACATTGCATTGCTGATCAAAGCCGTCATCATGGGCGTCGTCGAGGGGCTGACTGAGTTTCTGCCCATCTCCAGTACCGGTCATTTGATTCTGGCGGGAGCCTTGCTGGGGTTTGACGATGACAAGGCCAAGGTGTTTGACATCGCCATCCAGACCGGCGCCATTTTTGCGGTCATTCTGGTGTACTGGCAAAAAATTCGCACCACGCTGGTGGACCTGCCCACGCAACGGCAGGCCCAACAATTTGCGCTCAACGTGCTGATTGCTTTCCTGCCAGCCGTGGTTCTGGGCCTGCTGTTTGGCAAGGTCATCAAGGCGCATCTGTTTACGCCCGTCGTCGTGGCGACGACCTTCATTGTGGGCGGCTTCATCATCCTGTGGGCGGAGAAACGCCAGGCTGCGGGGGGCACTGCAGTGCGCATTACCGATACGGATGACATGACCTGGAAAGACGCTTTGAAGGTCGGCCTGGTTCAGTGTCTGGCCATGATTCCGGGTACCAGTCGCAGCGGTGCGACGATTATTGGTGGAATGCTGCTGGGCCTGTCACGCAAGGCCGCAACCGACTTCTCGTTCTACTTGGCTATTCCCACACTCATCGGCGCGGGCGGCTACAGCCTTTACAAGGAGCGCGCCCTCCTCAGCTTGGCTGATGTGCCGATGTTTTCGGTGGGGCTGGTGGTGTCGTTCCTGAGTGCCTGGGTCTGTGTGCGCTGGTTGCTGCGCTTCATTGCCAGCCACAGCTTTACCGGTTTTGCGTATTACCGCATTGCGTTCGGCATCGTCGTGCTGTTCACGGCATGGACGGGCACGGTGCGCTGGGCGGCTTGATAGCCCGGTTATCCTTTGCCGACGGTCAGCAGGCCTGCTGTATTGTGCGGCGGCTTGCTTGGGTCGGACTCGGTTAGACCCGAAAAGGTATTTTGCTGGGTTGCCTGACCCAAGACCGCGTTCCCATTGGCGTCAAACTGGCTAAGTGCCAGGACCAGTTGGCGGGTCAGGTTCGATGCAACGACTGGTGCCGTCGTTCGCAAGACAGCCGTGTCGCCGCCATCGGCAGAGACGTCCGCTCCCTTGAGCAACGGGTTATTTCCGAAGTGAGCCATTGCGTCTACCAGGCCAGCAACGTCCAACTGCATGTCGGTGGGCGCGACCGTCAGCTCGGATCGTGTTGCCGCGGTGTGCTGGGGCTTGTCCGATGGGAGCCAGACATCGGCCAGCACCGGGAGTTGCCGGTTTTTGAATGGGTCGCTCGAAACCAGGCCGATTGTGCCGGCATCGTAACTGTCACCCGTGCCATCAGATGCAAGTGCGGTCCAGACTTTCAGGTCGGCAAAGTTAATGTCTGTGTTGATGGGGCGGCTGTCATAGCCCGTGCCCAGATCTGACAGCAATTGGTAACCGCTGCTGACATTGTTGTCGCCGGGAAGCAGGGTTGCATCCACCAACCGCTCTGAGCCGTGGTCGACGCTGCCATCGTGCTTGCGTTTCAATACCAGGAACCCATCTCCGGGATCTGTCCAGCCCGTGACGCTTGCTGCTTCGGTCATGGCGTCTTCAAGCTGCTTTCAGCGACTGGTTGAAATGGGGTGACAAACACGGGTTCAAATCGGTAGATTGGTTTGCGCACAATGCTACCGACATTGCGGAATACTGTGCAGCTATTCGTTGACCTGCAGTCCGCATTCTCAAAACTGTCCGCAAAGGCAGCCTATTTCTGGCTTTTAATGTCGAAATTGCGCAGCGCAGCCTCAATCGCTGCCGCAGTGGCGATGGGCTTTTCCATGGGGAACAAATGGCTGCCATCGAGCATCATGATGCGGCCTTTGGTGATTTTTTGGGTAGTGGCCATGCCAACCTGTTTCATTTCGACCGACGCGAGCCCACCGATAAAAGCGACTGGGCATTTGACCGGGTGCCGCGCCAGCAATTGCTCAAGATTGTCGGGGACCGTGTTGTAAAACTGGGTTTCCACATGACGGTCAAAGCTCAGAACGCGCTTGCCTTCGGACTCCAGCGTGCCGTGGGTGACATAGTCCATCAATACTTCGTCATCCCATTTTGCAAATACCTTCTTGTGCCGAAAGTGCTCAAACGCTGCCTGCACCGTGGGCCAGTGGTTGCGCCGGTTGCGGCTGACCGCCCCAGGTGACAGGGAACCAAACATCTGCGTGGTTTTCATCACACCCACCGCCGTGGAACGCCAGCCGCCCAGAATGGGGGAATCGATCAGCACCACTCCGCGTGCCAACTCCGGATTGCTGGATGCCGCCATCAGGCTCAGAAATCCTCCCAGCGAGTGGCCTACGAGCCAAACCGGTTCGCCAGCCTTGTCCACCACAGTGCGGGCGTAGTCCACCAGTTGCAGCACCACGTCAGGCCAGTTGTTGGTGATGGGGTAGCGCGGGTCGTGGCCGTACTTCTCGATCGCCTTGACCGTGAATCCGCGCGCTTTCAGGTTCTTGAACAAAACGCGGTAGGTGCTGGCCGGAAAGCTGTTGGCGTGGGAGAAAACGATCAAATCAGCTTTTCCTGCGGTGTACTGATCTTTTTCAAAGGCAGGCTACGCGCTGCGGTCACCAGCAAGGGAACATCGGTCTGGCCACCGTTCCACAGAGGGTCTTCAATGCTGTCGAATACCTCGCGCAGCTTCAGGCCCCAGTTGTCGTGCAGCATTTTGAAATACGGGTTGTGCTCGTCAATGCACACAACCCGGTCGGTATGGAACTGGTTGGCCTCGTAGACCACCAGGTCCAGCGGCAGGCCGACCGAGAGGTTTGATTTGAGTGTGGAGTCCATCGACACCAGGGCGCACTTGGCGGCCTCGTCCAACGGGGTGTTTGGCGTGATGACACGGTCCAGTACTGGCTTGCCGTATTTGGATTCGCCGACCTGGAAGTAGGGCGTCTCGGGCGTGGCTTCGATGAAATTGCCGGCTGAATAAACCTGGAACAGGCGCATGCCTTCGCCGTGGATCTGCCCGCCAAAAATCAGCGACACATTGAAGTCCACTCCGGCATTTTGGAGAGCAGCGCCATCGCGCTCCTGCACCCGGCGGATGGCCGAGCCCAGCACGCGGGCCGCATCGAACATGCTCCTGGCGTTCCAGATGGTGATGCCTTCGTCGTTCTCGTGGTCTTTGAGCTTCTCAATTTGCAGGATTTCCCGCACAGACTGTGAAATGCTCAGGTTGCCCGCCGACAGCAGCACCATGAAGCGGTCACCCGGCTTTTCGTAGACGATCATTTTGCGGAAGGTGCTGATCTGGTCCAGCCCGGCATTGGTGCGGGAATCGGAGAGGAACACCAGGCCGGCGTTGAGTTTGATGGCTACACAGTAGGTCATTGTCAGGAGTGCTTAGGGGAAATACCTAGAGTGTATCGACCCCACATCAACGCATGAACTTGCCGCCACGGCCAATGATGGTCAGATCCGTAAAGTTGGAGGCTTGGTGGTCCTTGGCGCTGTAGTTGACGGTGAATCCACCCAGGTTGAAATCCCGTATCGACTCCAGGCCATTGATAAGTGCCTCGCGTGACAGGTTCTTTCCCGCACGTCGCAGGCCCTCCACCAAAATTCGCGCCGTAAGGTAACCTTCGAGGCTCGAAAAGTCGAAATCTTTGTGGCCCGCCTCTGTCATGCGTTGCTGGTATTCACGAACAATGGTGCTACTTTGGGCATAGGGGAACGGCACCACCTGTGAAATCACCACGCCCTGACCGGCATCACCCAGTTCGTCCGCCAGTGCCCGCGATCCGACGAAACTCACATTGAAAAATTGCCCACCATAGCCCTTGGAACGCGCTTGCTTGATGAAGGCTGCACAGGACTTGTAGGCACTGATCTGTACGATGGCTTCGGGCTCCGACTTGAGAATGGTCTCCAGTGACTGGGCCACGTCCACTGAATTGCGCTCCACTGTGGCGGTTACCACGGGTTTGAGCTGGCGTTTGGCCAGTGCGCGAATGACGCCTTCCAGCCCGGCTTTGCCATAGGCATCGTTCTGGTAAAACACTGCAATTTTTTTGGCACCCAGTGTGGTGAGGTGCTGCACGATGCGCTCCGTTTCATCAAAATAGCTGGCACGCACATGGAACACTTGCCGGTTAAACGGCTCGCGCAGCGCTTGGGCGCCGGTGAACATGCCAATCAGTGGTACTTGCGCTTCGGTCAAAATGGGCAATGCTGCAAGTCCGGTGGGTGTCCCCACCGACCCGGCCAGGGCAAATACCTTGTCTTCGTTGATCAGTGCATTGACGGCGGCAGCGGCCCTTTCGGGCTCGTAGCCGTCGTCGCGGGTGATCAATTTGATGGAGCGCCCGTTGACACCTCCCTGGGCATTGACGCTGCTGAAATAGGCTTGCATGCCGATTTGCATGCGTTGGCCCAGCTGGGCCGCAGGCCCGGTTGTGGCCGCAAATTGGCCAATAAGAATTTCCTTCTCGGTGACGCCATTTTGAGCCACTGCAAGGGTAGTGACACACATCAGGGCCAGAGCAGCCAGTTTTTTTGAGATTGTCATGAAGTTCCAACGGGGTACGAGTGTTGACCAAGGAGGCAAGGCTAACCCATTTTGCACGGAATCCGCATCAGGTATTTTTTGCCAACGCTTTCAATTGGTACAGAGCCTCCAGGGCTTCCCTTGGGCTCATTGCATCAGGATTTATGGCTGCAAGCATAGTCTCCCATGCGCTGGCAGCTATCGTTTCAGTAGCAGGTGGGGCTGCAAACAAGTCAACCTGGGCCTGGGCCTGTGTGGCCTGCAGCTCCAGCGCGTCCAGCGTATGGCGTGCCTGGTTCAACACAGCAGCGGGCATGCCGGCCAGGCGCGCGACCTGGACGCCATAGCTCTTGCTCGCCGGTCCGCTCTGTATTTCGTGTAAGAACACGATGTCGCGCCCCGACTCGGTGGCGCTGACGTGCACATTGAGTGCCTGGTGGTGGGTCGCGGGGAACTCGGTCAGCTCAAAGTAGTGGGTGGCAAACAGCGTGAATGCCTGGGTCTTGTCGTGCAACTGCGTGGCAATGGCAGAGGCCAGCGCCAGGCCGTCGAAAGTGGATGTGCCGCGGCCAATCTCGTCCATCAGCACCAGCGAGCAGGGCGTGGCGGCGTGCAGGATTTGTGCGGCCTCCGTCATCTCCAGCATGAAGGTGGACTGTGCGTTGGCCAGGTCGTCTGCCGCGCCGATGCGGGTGTGGATGGCGTCAATCGGCCCCAGGCGGCAAGCGGCGGCTGGCACGTAGCTGCCAATGGAAGCCAGTAACACGATCAAGGCCACTTGGCGCATATAGGTGGATTTGCCACCCATATTGGGGCCGGTGATGATCTGTAGCCGCTGTTTGGGGCCAAGGCGCGTGTCGTTGGCGATGAAATTTCCGCTACTGAGTTCGGCCAGCCGCGCCTGCACCACCGGGTGGCGGCCGTGCGTGATGTCGATACACGGCTCCACCGCAAACTGCGGAGCGCACCAATCTAAGGTGAGCGAGCGCTCGGTCAACGCGCAAAGCGCGTCCAGCGCGGCCAGGGCCCGAGCGGTGCGGGTCAGTGTGGGAACAAAGGCCTGCAACTGGTCCAGCACCTGCTCGAACAGCCACTTTTCGCGGGCCAGCGCGCGCTCCTGGGCAGACAGGGCTCTGTCTTCAAACGCCTTGAGTTCGGGGGTGATGAAGCGCTCGGCGTTCTTGAGGGTCTGGCGGCGGCGGTAATCGTCGGGCACCTTGTCTGCTTGACCGGTGGTGACCTCAATGTAGAAGCCATGAACCCGGTTGAACTGCACGCGCAGATTCGGAATGCCGGTGCGGGCCCGCTCGCGCCCTTCCAGGTCCAGCAAAAACCCGTCGCAATTGGTCTGAATGGCGCGCAGCTCGTCCAGTTCGACATCAAAACCAGTGGCAATCACACCACCATCCCGTACCAAAGCAGCTGGCTCGGGGGCTATTGAACGCAGCAGCAGGGCCCCGCAGTTCGGTGGCGGCAGCAGATCGCGCGCAATGTCCGCCAGCAAACCTTCAAGAAGGCTATTGGGCTGGGGATTCTGCGCAGGTAAAGGAGGAGCCCGCAAAGCGGGCGGGGGACACGGAGCAGAATTCTCAGCCCAATAGCCTTCCAGCCCCCGCAGAACATGCGCAAGCAGCTCCGTTTTTTGTAGCGTCACAACCAGCGCAACCAGTTCGCGCGGCCGCACTTGGCGCAGTGCCGTGCGGGCCGTGATGCGCTCCACATCGGCACTACCCTTGAGCTGTAGGCGCAAACCCTGCCACAGCGCTAGCGAAGATGACTGCATAGTGCCACTGCGCAACGTGGCTATGGCATCCAGCCGCGCTTGAGCCTGCGACCGGTCACGCCGGGGTGTCAGCAGCCAGCTCTTGAGCATGCGGCTGCCCATGCCGGTCATGCAGGTGTCCAACAGCGAGAACAATGTTGGCGAATCTTCGCCGCGCAGTGTCTGCACCAATTCCAGGTTGCGCCGGGTGGTAGGCGGCAAATCGATCAGTTCGCCATCACGCTGCACCTGCACGCTACTGATGTGGGTCAGCGCGCGGCCCTGGGTGTGCTCTGTGTAGCCGAGCAGGGCCGCGCAGGCGGCGTGCGCCAACGGCAGGTCTTGCGCATTCCAGCTCGCCAGGCTGGCGGCCTGCAGTGCGTCCAGCAGTTTGCGCTGACCCAGTGCAGCGTCGAATTGCCACTCCGGGCGGGCCGTGGTGTATAGGGCGTTGACACCGCCCTGCCCCGAGCGCAGGCGTTTGAGGCGGTCCTCAAAGGCTTGCGTGGCACCGGCGCTATAGGCCAGCTCGCTGGGGCTCACCCGCGCCACCCACTCGGGAACCGCATCGGGCGCGCACTCGGCCAGGTGAACCACGCCCTGGGTGACGCTCAGCCATGCCAGGCCGCAGCGGTTGCGCGGGCCCTGGTGTATGGCCATCAGCACGGACTCGGACTTTTCGCTGAGCAGTTCGGCGTCCACCAGCGTGCCGGGTGTCACCACGCGCACCACCTTGCGTTCCACCGGTCCTTTGCCGGTGACCTCACCCACCTGCTCGCAGATTGCGACCGATTCGCCGTGGCGAATCAGCTTGGCCAGGTAGCCTTCCATGGCATGGAAGGGAACCCCGGCCATCACCACCGGCTCGCCGGCGGATTGGCCGCGCTGCGTCAGCGTGATGTCGAGCAGGCGCGCGGCCTTCTCGGCGTCGGCGTAGAACATCTCATAGAAATCACCCATGCGGTAAAAGAGCAGGGTGTTGGGGTGTTCGGCCTTGAGTCCAAGGTACTGGGCCATCATTGGGGTATGCGCTGAAAAATCAGAGTTCTTCGTCTCGGTAAGTGCTGATTTATCGCTAATTTCCAAGGTGATCTCCAAATTCTCTAATGCCCCTAAGTGCCCTGTGATGACCTCTAATAAGACCCATCGACCCCTCAAAAATGCCGCCAATATGCCGCCAAAAATGCATTTCGAGCCATAATGAGTCCAAATTTGGCGGCACGACACCCCAGTTGAATAAATTTGGCTCCAACCGCAGATTGGTCTGTGGTGGTTTGCCCGTACAAGGAATCTGCGATGAAGCTAGCATTGAAATCAGAGACTGTGTTTGAGTTGTTTCGAGAGATGCAGGGGACTGAAAAGTATGGCCCGTTGGGTCCAAAGGCTCCAAATCCACAAGCAACCGGTGCAAAGTTCATTTCGTTTAGTGGTCCCAATTATGTTGTCTACGACGATCACAAAGATGCTCCGCCAGGATTTGCACTAAGGATAGGGCGCACCTCGGCCGTATTCTTGGTCGACAAGCGAGTGGCTGGGCGGAAATTGAAGATTCCGGTTGGCTTGGCCGCAGGCAAGAAGGGCACTGAAAAGGTCATGTCACTGACCGAGGCAAGGGACCAGGCATGGGGACTCGCTCAGCTTGCGAAAAAGCACGGAATGAATCCCAAGGATGTGTCCGATCAAATTGAGGCGTCCGAGCTTACTCTTGGCGACGTGTGGGAGACATACTTGAAATTCCTGAAGTCGAAGCAACCGCCAATCAAGCACAACTCGGAGCTGTCCTTAAATAAGGCACGGCAAAAGTTTAAGGACTGGGAGCACCGTAAAGTGCGTTTGATTTCTGCTAAAGAGGTGTTGGATCGGTTTGATCACCATGCGGTGGAAATGAAGCACAGGACTGCAGCAGAGGCGATGGGGCGTTGGGCTACAGCGGCGGTTGATAAGGCCATTGAGCGAGAGATCCATGATGCTCATTCAGCAATGAGGCCACCGTCGCTCACTTACAACCCCTTCACGATTTTGCGCACTGAAGGGAAGTACCGTACTAACGAACAACTCGAGCGCGAATACAAGGTCAAAGGGATTCGCAACCCGCTTTCATTCACCGATAAAGTGGGTCCGTATGTAAGAGCCATTTGGGACTATCGCAAGCAGAATCCGGTTTCGGCGGACTTTATCTTCTTGACAATGTTGTGGGGTATGCGCCAGGGCGAATCGGCAACAATGCAATGGCGTGACCGAATTACGGATGCGGAGGCTGCCGTTGGGCGTTGGGTCGATATTGAGCGCGCTATTGGCTTTGTTGGCGACGCCAAGAACCGCGGTGACCATGAATTTCCGATTGCAAAATGTGCCATTGAACTTTTGAAACGACGTCGAGCGGACCAAGACGCTGATCAACAGTGGCTTTTCCCAACATCTTCGCCAATGTCAA
>CAJAVE010000112.1 GCA_903945325.1 uncultured beta proteobacterium
GGGTGGTGTGGTGGCCGGCACGCTGTTCGTGCTGCCCTCGCTGTTCATCCTGATGGGTCTGAGCTGGGTCTATGTGGCCTTTGGCGACGTGCCCTGGGTGGCGGGCGTGTTGTACGGCATCAAACCGGCGGTGGCGGCCATTGTGCTGCAGGCGGTACACCGCATTGGCTCCAAGACATTGAAGAAGCCCGCGGTAGCCCCCGTACTTTGGGCGGTTGCAGCTATGAGTTTTGTAGCAATCTATGGTTTCAACGTGCCGTTTCCGTGGATCGTGGCGAGTGCTGCGCTCACCGGCTGGCTGGGTTCGCGCTGGGCACCCAGGCAGTTTGCGGGCGCTGGTGGTCATGGCACTGTCAATCCCATCGCCCTGAAACCCGGCGAGATGGATTGGCTGATCGGCGACACCACACCCACGCCGCCCCACGCGCGCTGGTCACCCACCCGCCTGGCTGCCGTGGTGGTAGTGGGTGTCGCTCTGTGGCTGCTGCCCATGGGCGGATTGGTGGCCTGGCAAGGCTGGGACAGCACCCTGACGCAGATGGGCTGGTTCTTCACCAAGGCGGCGCTGTTGACCTTTGGCGGCGCCTATGCTGTGCTGCCCTATGTCTACCAGGGCGCGGTCGAGCACTTTGCCTGGCTCACCGGCGTGCAGATGATCGACGGCCTGGCCCTGGGGGAGACCACGCCGGGACCGCTGATCATGGTGGTGGCCTTTGTCGGCTTTGTCGGCGGCTGGGCCAAAGAGGTGCTGGGTCCGGATGCGCAATTCCTGGGCGCGGCGCTGGCCGCCACGGTGGTCACCTGGTTTACCTTTTTGCCGTCCTTCATCTTCATTCTGGCCGGTGGCCCGCTGGTGGAGTCCACCCATGGCAAGCTACACCTGACCGCGCCCCTGACCGCCATCACGGCCGCAGTGGTTGGTGTCATTGCCAGTCTTGCCCTTTTTTTCATAGCGCATATCGCAATAAAACAGGGGGCCAGCGGCTCACTAGTGCTAAGGATCGACTGGCTGGCATTGCTGCTCGCTGGCGCTGCCGCCGTGGCACTGCTGCGGTACAAGGTCGGTGTCATCCCCGTCATTGCAGTTTGTGGGGTGGTCGGACTGGTCCTGCGCTGAACAGCCACGGTGTTGCCGTGGAACCGCGCGAGGAAGGTGTCACCAATGCATCCCATTAGGCAAACCACTCAAACACGGGGTCGAAAAATCGCCTTAGACTGTAAAACTATCCTTGCCCCCGCAATACAGGAGTGCTTTCAATGCCGCGTAGCCGTCCCGTTGTTCGTCATGCCCATGTGGGAGCGCCCCATGCCTTGACTTCGTTGCTGGAGGGTCGCGGCCTTCTTGAAATGGCTCTTTTGCCGGTGTCGCTGCCCTTGCTGATGGAGGCGCCTGCCGGTGACGGGCATCCTGTTTTGCTGGTCCCGGGGTTTATGGCCAGTGAAGCATCACTGGTCGCGTTGAAGCTGTTTCTTCAAAGAAAAGGCTATGACGTGCACACCTGGGGACTGGGCCGCAACATGGGTTTTCGCAGCAAGCACGCCAACGCCTTACCGCAAAAAATCCGGCACCTTCATTACATCACCGGCAAGAAGGTTAGCCTGGTGGGTTGGAGCCTGGGCGGGGTCTTCTCCATGTACGGAGCCCAAAACGCGTTGGAGTGCGTGCGCTCCATCATCACGCTGGGCAGTCCCGTCAGTGTCGAGACCACCGGTAGCCAGTCGCCCAACGTGGTCAAGGCGCTGTACCGCATGGTGTCGCACCGGTTGGGCGCATCGGCCCACATGATGCAGCCAAGGGCCAAAGTCATGCGCGAGCGCCGCCGTCTCGCCATTCCCACCAGTTGCTTGTATTCGCTATCGGACGGTGTGGTGCCCCCGCAAGAGGCCACTATCGATGGCGACCCGGCCATGCACGAAAACATTCAGGTGCCCGGTAGCCATATCGGATTGGGCTTCAATGGCATCGTGCTGGCTATTGTGGCGGAGCGTCTGGCGCAGCCCGAGAACGAATGGACGCCTTTCACCGCTCAGGGGCTTCTCAAGCGGGCGCTGAGCGTCACGGTCAGTTACGTGCCATCCGCACAGACTTCTGCAGCGGCAATTTGAATAGAAAGAGTCAACCATGCGCCAAATGACCGAACACGACGCCGCCTTTGTCTACTCAGATACGGCGCACGCGAATTCCAACGTGACGCTGTTGCATATTTATGACCAGTCCACGGCGCCCGGCGGGGTTGTGCGCTTCAAGCAAATTTTGGCCCATGTCAACAGTCGGCTCGACCAGCTGCCCAATTTCCGCGAAAAAATCCTGCGGGTTCCGCTGGATCTGGACTATCCGTACTGGATTGAAGACGATAACTTCAATATCGAGCACCACGTGCACCATATCGCCTTGCCCAAGCCGGGTGATTGGCGTCAGTTCTGTATCCAGACGGCGCGCATCCACGCGCGCCCACTGGATTTGAACCGCCCGCTGTGGGAGATGTATGTCATCGAGGGCTTGGACAGTTTTCTGGACTTGCCTGTCGGAAGTTTCGCCGTATTGCTGAAGGTTCACCATTCGGCCATCGATGTGGCCAACGGCAACGAAATCACCAAGCTGCTACACGACACCACTCCCGCAGCGCCGTTGCCGGTCCCGGCAGCGCCGTGGTTTCCGGAAAACGCACCGGGCAACCTGCACTTGTTTTGGCTGGCAGGCATTAACCTCGCCCTGTTTCCACTGCGTATGGCGCAACCGCTGCGTGCCAGCTGGACTGCATTGAAGGCAACGGCAAGAACGTTTGCTGGCGAGATCATGGGCTTGCCCCATACGTTTCCCATGACGCGCTTCAATACCGAGGTGTCAGCCCAACGTGTTTTTGAAACACGTCGATTTGCTTTGGCGGATTTCAAGTCCATCCGTGCGCTGGTACCCAATGCCACGGTCAATGACGTGGTGTTGGCAGTGTGCGCCGGTGGTCTGCGCAGTTACCTGGAGATGCAGGAAGAGCTGCCGGATGAGACCCTGCTGGCAGCAGCCCCCATCGCTGTGCACAGTGATCTGGAGACCGGTCCACAGACCAATTTTTCCTGGGTGCGCGTTGCGCTGGCGACAGATATTGCAGATCCGGTACAGCGACTCACCTCGATTCAGGCGTCAAGTTCGTCCTCATCAGTCATGGCCCAGGCGCTGAGCGCACGTGAGTTGACCAATCTGGCGCAGAACGCGCCCTCATTGGCCATTGCGGCAACCAGCAAGATGCTGCGTTCCGCTTCAGCCCTGCTGGGAGACTGGGCACCTTTGGCCAACTGTGCCATTACAAATGTTCCAGGTTCTCGCGTGCCGCTGTATTTGCAGGGAGCGCGGTTGACCTATCTGTCCGCCATCATGCCAATTTCCGACGGCATGGGACTGGTCTTCTCGGTAACCGGTTACAACGACACCATTGTGATCTCGTTTACCAGCTGTGCAGAGCAACTGCCCGATCCTGAGGTGTTGGCGCAGTGCCTGCGTGACAGCTTTCAGGACTACCTGGCACTGGCCCAACGGGCGGTCCGACGCAAGCCCCGTAGTGCCGCGGCGCGACCGCCGAAATTGTTGGCAGCCAAGGTGACGCCGGACAGGCCAAAGCGCACGCGGCGGGCGGCTCCGCGTGCATCTGCGACCGCCTGAGTCTGTTCGCGAAGCTCGCTCTTTAGACCTGCGTCAAAGTCGGGAAATTTTTACCGAATGGCTCGCATAACTCTGCTAAAGTCATTTCAGGTTCCCATGTAGTGGGGCGTGGCCAGCGATGCGGTCCATGCGGTCGACCGGGCCAATGGGGCCAGGTGGCGGCGCGTGCCATTACTGTTCCTACAGACTTTGTTTATGAATCGTAAGCGCGAGGTGCGGATTTGGCTACTAACGAACCAGTAAACGGACTATTCAAGCCAGGTTTGGCATTGATGGCCCGCTTGAGCGGGCGCAGCAAATTTTGGGTCATCGCGGCGCCGCTCATTTTGTCAGTTTTGACCCTGACGGTCTTGCACGTCAGGGCATTGACCTATCCATCCGTGGCAGGTGCTGTTCAAACCCCTTCGAATATGGAGTTGTGGATGACCCTGCTAATCGCCTTTTGTGGCCTGGCACTTTGGGGCTACGCGGTATTGAGCTTTTTCAAGAGCAACCAGACTGACCGCCAGCAGATTGATGACGTCATGATGCAAGCCACCACTGGCGACCTGACAGGAAGCGCGGGCTCGCTCGGTATCGACAGCATGGGTAACTTTGGCCGACAGTTTGAACTGGTGACCCGGCGCATGTCGGAAATGGTTGCCAATATTCGAAGCGCAGCGGTGCAGCTGGGTGATACCGGCAAGAAACTGGTGGACGACACCCGGTCGTTGGCCGAGCGCGCCCAGGCGCAGGGCGAGCACCTTACGCAAACTGCCTTGCACGTTCGCCGGGTCAGCGAGACGGTGTCGCGCAATGCGGAGGCCTCACAAGAGGTCAGCGTTATGACGGATATGCTTCACAAGGAGGCGTCAGGCGCGGGTGACGAAATGAAGTTGACGGTGGGAAGCCTAGGCCCGCTGCAAGCGACGTCTGGTCGCATGAACGAAATTGTTGGCACCATCGACGCCATCGCGTTTCAGACCAATTTGCTGGCCCTCAATGCGGCTGTGGAGGCTGCGCGCGCTGGCGAGCAGGGGCGCGGTTTTGCGGTGGTGGCGGCAGAAGTGCGGCGCCTGGCTAAAAGCAGCCAGACCGCTGCTGCTGAAGTACGGGGTTTGATTCGGGAGTCCTCCGACCGAATCAACAACACAGTGGATCAAATTGAACGAATCAATAAGGTCATGGAGAGTTTGGTGGCTGGCATTGGTGAAATCGCAACCAATGTGAACGTCATGGCCGAGGGCAGTGCAGCCCAAAGTTCAGCCTTGCAGAACGTGGTGTCTGCAGTGGGTGATCTGGACGTATTGACCCAGGAGAATGCAGCATTGGTCGTGCGTGCCAGCGCCAATTCAGACAGCATGACCATTCAGGCATCAGAATTGGAGATCTCGGTCAGCCATATTCAACTGCGCCAGGGCTCTGCCGATGAGGCTCGGCAGATGGTGTTTGATGGGTTGGTCGAGATTGGAAAGTTGGGCTTGCGGGACGCGATTGCCGTTTTCCAGGACAAGCAAGACAAGTTCAATTGGAAAGACCTGTACATCTTTATATTTGATCGTCATGGGACCTATGTTGTTTGCGGGGCAGATAAGAGCCGCGTCGGTGTCAACTTGGGCGACTTGATCGGTGAGGTCGGTGTGCAGCTGACAACGGATGCCTGGAATGTGTGTGACAAAGATGATGGTGGATGGGTAACCTACTCTATCTCTAACCCGCTGACGCAAGAAGTGCAAACCAAAGTTTCCTATGTCGTGCCAATCGATCAGGATCGGCTCATAGGATGTGGTTGCTACGTCAACGCGCAATGGGCTGGTTAGCCCTGCCATTCGCAAAGAGTAGCGCAATGCAAAACGAAATTCCTTCCACCTCTGGGGACGAATCGGACCTGCAGTCTATGCGGGCTCGGCTTGCACTGTGTGCTGGGTTGTTGCCGGTTTGGGGGCGTCATTTGGCCACCTCGCGCGTCCAGTCTGAAGGTGCTGTGACCGAAATGCTTCAGGCATTTGCGGACATCGGCCCGCACATCAATATGGCGGAGCGGCAGTCACAACAGATCAATGATGCTTTGGCTCAACCGATTGGCGGCGTGATCGGCTTGGTGCAGGCCTGCGAGCAGGCTTTGCAACCGGTTTTGCAGGATGCAGGATTGACAGTGTCGAGCCGGTCTGCTATCGGGCAGGTTTTGGAGATGGTGCGCAGTGCTGTGGGCGCGATGGAGCAAATATCCAAACCCTTTCAGCATGAAACACAGATGGTTGCGGAGCAAGTGGACCGCATGTATATGGGATTTCAATACCAGGACCGCATTAGCCAGATGTTGGCGTTGATTGAGGGGGATATTGCGCGTTTGCAGGAGGCGCTGTCTGGCGGTGCGGCACGCGCACCGGGTCTGGCCGATTGGTTGTTGCGGTTGGAGTCGCAATACGCCATGACTGAACAACACCAGGATCACCTGGCGAGAGACATGGGTGTTCCAACGAGCAATGGCGATAACGAAACTACTTTTTTTTGAGAGGTTGAAATGGCAAAGACGATTTTGGTAATAGATGACTCTGCAAGTTTGCGTCAGGTCGTGAAAATGGCGCTGACCGGTGCTGGCTACGACGTACTGGAGGCGGGTGATGGCAAGGCTGCACTGGCCTTGCTGGATGGCCGCCAGGTCCACATGGCAGTTTGCGACATCAACATGCCTGTCATGAATGGTATTGAGTTTGTCAAGGCGGCCAAGCAGTTGCCCGCTTACAAGTTTATGCCCATATTGATGCTGACGACCGAAAGCCAGGATTCAAAAAAAGAAGAGGGCAAGGCAGCCGGTGCCAAGGCTTGGATGGTCAAGCCTTTTTCTCCAACACAGCTTGTGAGTGCGGTTGGAAAACTTTGCCCATAGACGTCGTTGGGCGGGGCAAAGTCGCCGTGGTTGGTTCTATTTTTGATGCTGTCTGGGGATTTCCATGAGTGATCGGTTCGAGCTTCCCTCCGAGTTGAATATCTATGGCGCGCTGGAGTCGCGCGATGCGTTGCTGGCGTGGGCAACTGAACAAATGACCAAGGCAAAAGGGTATCTGGAGATATCGGCGCGTGACGTAGTTGAGGTCGATGGTTCCGGTCTACAACTATTAGCGGCATTGAGCAATATGGAACAGACATGGCACCTGGTGGAAGCCAGTGAACCCTTTGCCGAGGCTTGCCGTACGTTGGGCTTTGGTGATTGGCTCGACAAGCGATACCTCAAAGAAAGTGGCGGGGAGTCCAACACATGAGCTACAGCAGCGATGCCGATCAGGACTTCATTGCGCAGGCGATGCCCGCCTTTATCAGCGAGGCGGCGGAGCAAATTGAAGCCATTGAGACCCTTCTCCTGGAGTTGGAAGAACAACCCGACAACCGCGAGCTATTGGACTCCCTGTTTCGCTGCGCGCACACCGTAAAAGGTTCGGCCGGTATCTTTGGCCTCAATCGGGTTGTGGAGTTCACACACCATGTAGAAACCCTGCTGGACAAAATGCGCGATGGCGACATTGCGCTCACGCCGGATATCAGTACTTTGCTATTGCAGTGCAATGACCAGATCAAGTTTTTGGTGGATACCGCGGCGGACGAGAGTGCGGATACGCTGGAACAAAAATCCGAACGTGCGGATTTGGTAATCCGACTCCAGGCGCTGACCGATCCCGCAGCCCAGGCAGAGGGGGTTGCCACGGCTGGCAATGCGTCCGTTCCAGCCACTGCTACTGCGGCTGAAGGCGGCTTGCGTATCTGGACCATTTCTGCCCGTTTTGGGCCGGAGACGTTTCGCAATGGCATGGACCCGCTGTCCATCGCCCGTTACCTAAAGGACTTGGGGCGCGTGGTGAGCGTTCGCTGCGGGGCTGAAACGGTTCCACCGCTGGTGAATCTTAATCCTGAGAGCTGCTATTTGAGCTTCTATATGGAGCTCGAAACCACCTCCAACCGAGAAGACATTGAAGGGGCTTTCAGTTTTGTGCTGGACGATTGCGAACTCGATGTTGTAGCTCCGGAGACGGAGGGTCAGCGAATGGCCCGCGCCATCGAAGAAATGCCCGAAACTCCTCGTCTTGGCGAGATGTTGGTTTCGGTGGGTGCGGTGTCGCAAGTCAAGCTTGACCAGGTTCTTAGCAACCAGCAGCAATCCCGCGGCATGCCGGTGGTCGGCAAGGCCAAGTTGGGCGATTTGCTGGAGTCGCAGGCGGGCGTGGCCCCGGAGGTCGTCGCGGCAGCGCTTGGCAAGCAACAAAAAATTCGTGACAACGCGCCCAGTGAAGAGCGCTATATCCGCGTTCAGGCGGATCGGCTGGATGCTGTCATCAATTTGTTGGGTGAACTGGTGATTGCCGGTGCCGGCGCTACGCTGCTGGCGCGGGAGTCCCATAACTCTGCATTGATTGAAGCCAACCTCTACATGAACGGACTGATTGAAGAGATCCGCAATGGCACACTGGGCCTGCGCATGGTCCCTGTGGGGGAAACATTCAGCCGCTTCCGTCGGGTGGTGCGTGACACTGCCAGCAGTCTGGGCAAGGAGGTGAACTTTGAAATCGTGGGAGGCGATGCCGAGCTGGACAAATCGATGGTCGAAAAAATTGCCGATCCTCTCATGCACCTGGTACGCAATTCACTTGACCATGGCCTGGAACCTCCGCAAGAGCGCATTGCCGCGGGCAAGCCTGCGCAAGGCAAGCTGGTCCTGAGTGCCCAGCATGAAACTGGGGCGATTTTAATTCGCATTGAAGACGATGGTCGTGGCATCAACCGCGAGCGGGTTTTGCAACGGGCCTGGAATCGTGGGCTGGTGGAGCAAGGGGTGGTGCCCAGTGACGACGCGATCAACATGCTTATTTTTGAGCCGGGTTTTTCAACCGCCGAGCAAGTGACCAATCTCTCGGGCCGGGGTGTCGGCATGGATGTGGTGCGCCGCAATATTGAGGCCCTTCGCGGCTCATTGCGTCTGACCAGCAACCCGGGTCAGGGCCTGCAGGTGGATATTCGCCTGCCGCTCACTTTGGCCATCATCGACGGGTTCCTGGTGGGCGTCGGGAAGGCCAAGTTTGTGCTGCCACTGGAGTCTGTTGTTGAGGTCATCGAAGCGGGTGGCAGCCAGGTCAAAGTCGACAAGAACGGGCGCCATTGCCTGGAGCTGCGCGGCGCCGTTTTGCCGGTGGTGCGTTTGCGAACCTTGTACAGCGTGGAATCGACCCACGCTGACCGTGTAAGCGTTGTGGTGGTGCACTCCACACGTGGTCAATACGGAATTGAGGTCGAGGTATTGCTGGGGCAACAGCAAACCGTTATCAAACCGTTGGGGCGATTGTTCAAGACCTTGCGCGGTATTTCTGGCTCGTCCATCCTAGGCAGTGGCGAAGTGGCGCTGATTCTGGATGTGAATTCTTTAGGCGAGTTGGTTACCGGGGCAGAGACGTTGGCCGTTTCCAATTGAGTCTTGTTTTGCAGCGCGAAAGCGCTTGTAGGTTCGAATAGTTAAAACCATAAATGGAGCATTCATATGGCCCAAAATTCCACTTCCTGGATTTCGCGACTCTTCAATGGCGGTGATATGGAGCGCCGGATTGCAGAGCTTGAAGCCGAGCTGAAGGTTCGTACCGACATCATGAATCTCACGAGCATTGTCTCGGAGGCCGACAAAAAAGGCGATATTGTCAGCATCAACGAGAAGTTCATTGAAGTTTCAAAATACAGCCGCAGTGAGTTGATCGGGCAGCCGCACAATACGACGCGCCACCCGGACATGCCCAAGGAGACCTTCAAGCAGATGTGGGCCACCATCGGGCGAGGAGACACCTTTCGGGGCATCATCAAGAACCGCGCCAAAGACGGCACGCCCTACTACGTTGATGCGGTGGTTGCGCCCATTCTGGGTGACAACGGAAAGCCGATGAAGTATCTGGGCGTGCGCTATGACATCACAGCTGCCGAAATTGAGCGCCAGAATGCGCGCGGCATCATCAATGCCATTGACGCTTCCTACGCATATATCGAATTCGACTTGGGCGGCAATGTGCTCAAGGCGAACAAGAATTTTCTGCAAGTGATGGGCTACCAGCACGACGAGATCGTGGGCAAGCACCATCGCATGTTTTGCGACTCCGCGGTATCGAGTGCGCCGACCTACCAGCAGTTTTGGCGTGATCTGAATGACGGAAAAGCCCAGAACGAAGTCTTCAAACGTGTCACCAAGACCGGACAACAGGTTTCACTGCAAGCTGTCTACGCGCCCGTAACGGACGAGATGGGGCGGGTCGTCAAGATTGTGAAGATAGCCACGGATGTAAGTGCTGCCGTAAGTGCAAGCGACATGTTGCGCAACGCGGTGGAGCAGGCCCAAGTAGTGACCTCCGCCGCGATGAAGGGGGACTTGTCACAACGCATACCGTTGGACGGCAAGAGTGGTCCCATTGAGTCCATGTGCAATGGCGTCAACTCTCTCATGGAGACGACTTCCGTGATTTTTTCCGATGTGGTGCGCGTTTTTGGTGCCCTCGCCGCTGGCGATCTTTCGCAGCGAGTGACCCGGGACTATGCCGGAACATTCGGGCAATTGAAGGCAGACGCCAATGACACGAGCGAAAAAATGGCCGGCATTATCGATGACGTCGGGCGTGTGTTCTCAGGCATGGCCGCGGGCGATCTCACGCAGCGCATTACCCGCGACGCGCAGGGCATTTTTGACCAGGTTAAACAAGATGCCAATGCAAGCTCGGAAAAACTTGCCAGCATCATCGACGAAGTACGCGGTGCCGCCGATGCCCTGACCGGTGCGGCCAATCAGGTGAGCGCGACAGCCCAGTCACTCTCACAAGCCGCCAGTGAGCAGGCCGCTAGCGTCGAGCAAACGACGGCGTCAATCGACGTCATGTCAGCCAGCATCAGCCAAACGAGTGACAACGCCAAGGTCACCGATGGCATGGCGACCAAAGCCAGCAGGGAAGCCACCGACGGTGGCAGCGCCGTGAGTCAGACCGTAGTGGCGATGAAGCAAATTGCCGCCAAGATTGGCATCGTCGATGACATTGCGTACCAAACCAATCTGCTAGCGCTAAATGCTGCCATTGAAGCTGCCCGCGCAGGCGAGCACGGCAAAGGGTTTGCTGTCGTTGCCGCTGAAGTGCGCAAGCTGGCAGAACGCAGCCAGCAGGCTGCCAAAGAAATTGGCGAACTGGCTGGCAATAGCGTGTCCACCGCCGAACGTGCGGGCAAATTGCTGGACGAAATTGTGCCCAGCATCCAGAAAACGTCTGAACTGGTCCAAGAGATTGCCGCTGCCAGCGCAGAACAGAGTGAATCGGTGGTGCAAATTGGCGGTGCGATGGGCCAACTGAGCAAGGCTACGCAGCAAAACGCATCGGCATCGGAAGAGCTGGCCGCCACCAGCGAAGAACTGTCAGGACAGGCTGAGCAGTTGCAGCAGTCAGTGGCCTTCTTCAACTTGGGAGACGATGCGCCCAAAGTACGCAGTCGCCATGAAACAGGCGCAGCAGAGCGACGCGGCAGTTCTGCTGCACCACGACTCCACGCACCCCTGCGGCCGGCCGCCGTGCGCGCAAGCGGTTCCAACTTCAAACCCTATTGAGTGCTGACCATGACCACCGATACCGTACCGGAGCAGTACCTTACCTTCACGCTGGGTGAAGAAGTCTTCGCAATGGACATACGCACCGTGCGCGAGATCATCCAGCATGGCGTGATGACCGTGGTGCCTTTGATGCCTAAATTTGTGCGGGGCGTCATCAATTTGCGTGGTGCAGTGGTGCCCGTGATTGACCTGCAGTCGCGGTTTGGCCGGGCCACTACGGTGGTAGGCAAGAAGACCTGTATCGTCATCTTTGATGCTAGCCGCGATGGTGAAAAGACCGAGTTGGGTTTGATGGTGGACGCAGTCAGCGAGGTGATTGAAATACTGCCTGCGCAGATCGAGCCGCCGCCGCAGTTTGGTACGTCGATTCAACGGGAATTTATTCGCGGCATGGGTAAAGTGGACGGTGAATTCATCGTCATTCTGGAGCCCGAACGCGCACTGGATATAGATGATATGGCGCAACTCGTTGAGAAAGCGGCATCGGTGTGACTTGCAGACTGCACCGCTTGAAGTGAATTTGACCTTTATGAAAAGTTTCAATATGTCGATAAGAGCCCGCATTTTGTGGGGATTCGCCTTACCGATACTTCTGTTTGTCGGCTTCACGTTCTGGCTGGGTGGTCAGCTCACGCAGGTCAAGCAAAGCATGGCGAATGTGTCGCAGACCAGCGTTGAATACGCTCTGTTGGCGACCCAGCTTGACAAGAACGTCGTGCAGATACAGCAGTTTTTGTCCGATGTATCAGCAACCCGTGGCAAAGACGGACTGGATGATGGATTTCAGAAAGCACAGGAAAATTATGAAAGCCTGAATGCGTCTTTAGACAAATTTGAAAAGCATTTTTCGGCCACTGGTGATAGCAATTCAGTGAAGCAGATGCAGCAGATCAAACGGAACGCCGCCGCCTACTATGCCTCCGGTCAGGCCATGGCAAAGGCGTATGTGGCAAGCGGCCCGGAAGCGGGCAACAAACTCATGTCAAGTTTTGACGGGGCCAGCGAAACGCTGCAAAAGGCTTTGGAGCCGTTTGTCAAATCCCAGGTTGACCAAATGAAGTCTGACCTGAGTGCGTCTGAGGCCAAAGCAGACCAAATCTCGCAGACGGCGATGGCAATCGTGGCTATTGCAGTTCTCTTTGCGGTGCTAGTGGCTTTTCTGGTGACTACCAGCATCACTCGGCCCTTGGCCAAGGCGCTGGGGGTTGCAAATCTGGTGGCTTCGGGTCAACTCGATACACAAATTGAAGAAGATGCCAGCGAAATCGGTCAGTTGCTGAGCCCCCTGGCCAAGATGCAAGCGACGCTGCAGCAGTTTGAGGCTGCACAGCAAGCGATGGCGCGCCAGCACGAAGCGGGAATGATCGACCATGTCATGCCTGTCGATCAGTTGGAAGGTGCTTACCGAACCATGGGTCAATCACTGAATCATCTGGTGCAGTCGCACATAGCGCTCAAGATGAAGATTGTGGATTTGGTGACGGACTACGCGTCTGGAAAATTGGATGCCGCCATGCCGCGATTGCCCGGCCAAAAGGCACGCATTAGTGAGGCCATGGACAGAGTGCAAGCTTCCCTGCAAGAGGCCGCTACAGCGGCACGCACGAACCTGCGCATTCGCAATGCGCTGGACAAGTGCACTACCAATGTCATGATTGCCGACGTCGACCTCAACATCATTTACATGAACGAGACGGTCACGGCCATGATGCAGCGCAACGAAGCAGAGTTGCGCAAGAGCTTGCCCCAGTTTGATGCCCGCACGCTCATTGGCCGAAACATTGACCTGTTCCACAAGAACCCGGCGCACCAGCGCCACTTGCTGGCGGCCCTCAAGACCACCTACAAAACCCAGATTCAGGTTGGAAACTTGTATTTCAGCCTCATGGCCAACCCCATACTGGATGCACAGGGCAACCGCTTGGGAAGCGTCGTGGAGTGGGCAGACCGCACCGCCGAGGTAGGTGTTGAAAAAGAAGTGGCAACCCTAGTCGAGGCCGCCGCCCACGGTGATTTCAGTCAGCGCTTGCTGCTCGATGGTAAAGCGGGTTTTTTTGCCACCCTGTCAACCGGCATGAACCAATTGCTGGAGACCAGCGAACAGGGTTTGAGCGATGTTGCTGAAGTGCTGAGCGCGTTTGCAGAAGGCGACCTGACGCGGCGCATAGAGCGCGACTACCAAGGACTTTTTGCAACCGTAAAAGACAGCGCCAATACCACCGCCGAGAACCTCACCCGTGTAATGGGCGAAGTGCGCGCTGCTGCCGACGCTCTGACGGGTGCTGCGAACCAGGTCAGCGCCACTGCCCAAAGCCTGAGCCAGGCCGCCAGCGAACAGGCCGCCAGTGTCGAAGAGACCAGCTCGCAGATCGACGTCATGTCGGCCAGCATCAGCCAGAACAGCGACAACGCGCGCATCACCGACGGCATGGCCACCAAGGCCAGCAAGGAAGCCACCGACGGCGGCGGTGCGGTGAGCCAGACCGTAGTGGCCATGAAGCAGATTGCCGCCAAGATCGGCATCGTTGACGATATCGCCTACCAGACCAACCTGCTGGCCCTGAACGCCGCCATTGAAGCCGCCCGCGCAGGCGAGCACGGCAAAGGCTTTGCCGTCGTGGCCGCCGAAGTGCGCAAGCTGGCAGAACGCAGCCAGGAGGCGGCCAAGGAAATTGGCGACCTTGCTGGCAACTCGGTATCGACTGCCGAGCGTGCAGGCAAATTGCTCGACGAAATCGTGCCCAGCATCCAGAAAACGTCAGAACTGGTCCAGGAGATTGCCGCCGCGAGTGCCGAGCAAAGCGAATCGGTAGTGCAAATTGGCGGTGCGATGGGGCAACTGAGCAAGGCCACGCAGCAAAACGCATCGGCTTCCGAAGAGCTGGCGGCTACCAGCGAAGAACTGTCCGGCCAGGCTGAGCAACTGCAGCAAAGCATTGCGTTCTTTAATATAGGAGGTCAAAGCCTGGCAAGCGCGCCACAACTGGGCATTGGGCGAAGGGGTGGTGCGGGACGTACTATGGATCTGGGATACACGAAGGTATCCACTTCGCGCTCATCGGCTTTATTGGTTAGTCAATCAGCCAGCCCCCCCGCCTCGGGGTTGGACTATGAAAAGGTGACCGCCGCCCATGCCAAGTGGAAAACCAATTTCCGCACGGCCATTACCCGCAAGGATGATCTGGACGCGACCACTATCAGTTGTGATGACCGTTGCGAGTTGGGGCGCTGGATATATTCCATCGGTAAAGGCGTTTTTGGGCATCAGCCCATATTCCAGCGTCTGATTGACGAGCACAAGCAGTTCCATCGCTGTGCCGGAGAAGTGGCTCGCACCATCAATCAAAAACGCTATGCGGACGCGTTGCAGATGATCGCCGCCAAGTCCGAGTTTTCTGAGGCTTCCAGCCATGTGATTGGAACCCTGGGGCGAATGAAAAGAGAGTTGGGCTGAAAATGGAAATGGACCATTGTGGGCGTAGCGGTCAGAGTTTACGAAAGGTAGGCAAATGAAATACAAAGTTACACCAATCCAAAACGAGCTGGTTATGCGGGAAGAAGACTTCATCATTTCCAAGACCGATCTCAAGGGTCGCATTACCTACTGCAACCGTGTCTTCATCGAGTTTGCAGGGTATACCGAGGCGGAGTTGCTGGGCGCACAGCACAACGTCGTGCGCCATCCTGACATGCCTCGTGGCGTGTTCAAGTTCTTGTGGGACACGCTCGGTGCGGGAAATGAGTGTTTCGCATTTGTGAAGAATATGTCCAAAGACGGCAGTTATTACTGGGTGTTGGCAAACGTCACACCAAATTTAAGCAACAAGGGCGAGGTTGAGGGCTATTTCTCCGCACGCCGAAAACCCAGCCGAGGCGCCATTTCTGCGATGTCGGACCTGTACCGCCAGATGCTGCTGGAAGAGCAGCGCGCAGGCTCGCGCGATGCCTGCGATGTATCGCTCGCATTACTGGCCACCGTTTTGACCCAGAAAGGAGTTTCATATGAACAATTCGTCCTCTCCATCTGAGTCCATGGGTTTTGCCGTAGGCCTCGGTCTGTTGCTCGTTGTCGGTGCAGGTCTCCAGTGGTGGCAGGCCGGTTTTTCGGTTCTGACGTTGTTATGGCTGGTCGCCTCCATGGTGCTGCTGGTCCTGTGGGCCAGCAAGGCACAGCGACAGGCGCGCTACCTGGGTGAAATACAAGACATGGCGCAGGACGTGGCACACGGCAAGTTCGGCCGACGCATCACCAACGTACCCACTTCGGGCGTTTTCCACCAATTGTGCTGGGACATGAACGACATGCTGGACCAGCTGGAAGCGTGTTTCCGCGAGCAAGCCACGGCCTTGCACTATGCCAGTGCCGGACAGTATTTCCGTTTGGCACAGCCAGTGGGGTTGCGGGGCACGTTTGCAGAGTCTCTGTCGCGTACCAACCAGTCGCTCAAGAATCTGGAAGAGAAGGCGCTTGCTGAAGAAGCCGCGGCCGCCGAGAAGCAACTCCAGGAAGAGCGTGACCGTGCCATTGCAAACGAGAACATGCGCATCAAGATGGCTTTGGATAGCTTGCCGGAGTGCGTCACTGTGTCGAACGCCAATGCGGCCTTTGTGCACGCAACACCGGCCGCGGAAGATTTGTTGAGAAAACTGGGTGGTCCGGGCTTCGACCTGAGCAAGCTCTATGGCAACAAGATCAGCGGTCTGTTTTCCGACCATACGACCGCCGAGAAATTTGACCATGCGGTGATGTCGGGTGAGTCGGTTGACATGGAGATTGCAGGCCGTCAAATCCGCTTATTGGCCAAGCCGATTCTCGATAGTGAGGGCCAGCGCCTGGGGCGTGTAACCCATTGGGTGGACCGCACCGAAGAGATCCGTTCTGAAATTGAACTTGCCAACCTGGTAGCCGCGGCCGGCCAGGGCGACTTCAGCACCCGTTTGAGCATGGATGGAAAGAGCGGCTTTTTTGCCACGGTAGGGACGGGCATGAACGAACTTCTTGCCACCAGCGAGCAAGGCTTGACCGATGTTGCCGAATTGTTGGCGGCTTTTGCAGAAGGCGACCTCACCAAACGCATGGAGCGCGACTATCAGGGTCTGTTTGGGAAGGTGAAAGACAGTGCCAACACCACCGCAGAAAATCTGACCCGAGTGATGGGCGAAGTGCGCGCAGCGGCAGACGCGCTGACCGGTGCGGCCAACCAGGTCAGCGCCACAGCGCAGAGCCTGAGCCAGGCCGCCAGCGAACAAGCGGCCAGTGTGGAAGAAACGACTTCGCAAATCGATGTCATGTCGGCTTCCATCAGCCAAAACAGCGACAACGCCAAAGTGACCGACGGCATGGCGACCAAAGCCTCCAAAGAAGCGGTGGATGGTGGCGGTGCAGTGGGTCAGACGGTGGTGGCCATGAAACAGATTGCAGCCAAGATTGGCATCGTGGATGACATCGCTTACCAGACCAACCTGCTGGCGCTCAATGCTGCCATTGAGGCAGCCCGTGCCGGTGAACACGGCAAGGGTTTTGCCGTGGTGGCTGCTGAAGTACGCAAGCTGGCAGAACGCAGCCAACTGGCGGCCAAGGAAATTGGTGAGTTGGCGGGTAGCAGTGTGACAACGGCCGAGCGTGCCGGCAATCTGTTGGACGCCATTGTTCCCAGTATCCAGAAAACCAGTGAGCTGGTGCAGGAGATCGCCGCCGCCAGTGCCGAACAGAGCGAATCGGTGGAGCAAATTGGCGGCGCGATGGGTCAGCTGTCAAAAGCCACTCAGCAAAATGCCAGTGCCAGTGAAGAGCTGGCCGCCACCAGCGAGCAGTTGTCCGGGCAGGCCGAGCAACTGCAGCAAAGTATTGCCTTTTTCAACATTGGCGATGATGCACCCCCCCCCGCCAGTCGACACGAATTGGGTGGCAACGAACGGCGCCCCAATATAGGCAGGTCGGCGCCGCGACTGGGTTCTACGTTGCGCCCGGCGCCTGTGCGTGGCGGCAGTTCCAACTTCAAGCCCTATTAACCCATTAGCCTGAGATTTTCCCCATGAGAACCGCGCAACAGGAAATTGAAGAGAGAACCCGCCTGGCCGGCAACAACAAGTTCGAGTTGTTACTGTTTCGCCTGGGCGAAGCGCGCGGAAGCGGCCAGCGGGAGTTGTTTGGCATCAATGTTTTCAAGGTGCGCGAGGTGCTGGTGATGCCACCCGTCACCGAGCTTGCGAACTCACACGAGCACTTGATGGGTGTTGCCAATATACGTGGCCAGATCATTCCGGTGATCAATTTGCCCGCAGTCGTCGGTTGTGACCCCAAGACCGGGCTGAATATCTTGATGGTCACCGAGTTCGGGCGAACGATTCAGGCCTTTGCCGTGGAAGATGTCCGTGAAATTGTGCGCCTGGACTGGGACCAGGTACTTCCGGCTGAGGGCAGTCACGCCGGCGCAGTGATCACTGGTATTGCCCGGCTCGATGGCGCTACCGCCGATACGCGCCTAGCCCAGGTGCTGGATGTCGAACAGATTCTGAAAACGGTCATGCCGGTGACCACCGAAGAAATCAACCGCGAGGTGGTTGGACCCGAATTGAGGTTGCCTGAAGGCTCGGTAATTCTGGCGGTGGATGATTCTGCTGTGGCACGCTCGGTGATCGAGTTGGGCTTGAAGGCCATGGGCGTGCACTACATCATGACAAAAACCGGCAAAGAAGCCTGGGAGCGGTTGCAATCCATTGCCGACGATGCCATTGCCGCTGGGCAGACAGTGAATGACAGGGTTGCGGTGGTGCTAACCGATCTGGAGATGCCCGAAATGGATGGCTTTACCCTGACCCGACTGATCAAGCAGGATGCTCGCTTCAAAGCGATACCGGTGGTTATCCATTCTTCGCTGACGGGTACCACCAACGAGAACCATGTACGCACCGTGGGCGCCAACGCCTACGTCGCCAAGTTCGCACCACGAGAATTGGCTGCCACCATTCGCCGTGTGTTGACGGAACACTGACCATGGCCGCACTTCCATTCAGTGACCTCGAGTTCAGAAAAATCGCCAGCATCATGTACGAGGCAGCGGGGCTGTCGTACAACGATTCCAAGAAGTCGCTGATTCACTCACGCCTTTCACCACGGATCCAGAAGCTGGGTCTTGGCGGATTCCCGGACTACATCGCCATTCTTGAAGACGAGTCGGAGGCGGCTGAGTTTCAGATGGCCGTCGATCTGCTGACCACCAACGAAACGTATTTTTTTCGCGAGCCCAAGCACTACGACTTGTTGCAGGAAGAACTGGCAAGACTGGGTAGCAGAATTCCGATATCGGTGTGGAGCGCGGCGTCGTCGTTTGGAGACGAGGCGTACAGCACAGCCATGTTGATGTCTGACATGCAGGTGATGGGAAAGATCGGGCCGGATTGGTCGATTCTGGCAACCGACATCAGTCACAGGGTATTGCTTAGTGCCAAAGAGGCCATTTACCCGGAGGACCGCCTGAGGGCCGTAAATCCCGAGCGGTTGCGTCGTTATTGCCTGCGTGGTGAGGGCCCGTCGCAGGGGCAAGTGCAGTTGCAAGACAAAATCCGTTCCCGGGTGCAGTTCGGACAATTGAACCTGTGCAAGCCTTTCAGTGGCCTTGGCCCATTTGACGTCATCTTCCTGCGCAATGTGCTGATCTACTTCGACCCACCGACCAAGAGCGAAGTGGTGGACCGGGTGTTGACGGCGCTAAAACCCGGTGGTTTGTTCTTTTTGGGTACAGCCGAGGGCCGCGTGCCCTGCAATACACCCATTACAACCGTCATTCCAGGTGCGTTCCGAAAAACAACCTGATGGAATGACAACACGCACTCGCCACGGGCCAGCATTCGCCGCCCATTGGGCCAACGGTAGAACCGCATTTTCAGAACAAGGTATTTGCAATGGTCGTTAAAGTCTTTGTGGTGGATGACTCAGCCGTCGTGCGTCAGGCACTGGCCCACATGCTCGCCGGCAACCCCGAAGTTGAGCTGATTGGTAGTGCGCCCAATCCACTCCTGGCGATGGACATGATTCGAAAGAATCCACCCGACGTTTTGCTGCTGGACATTGAAATGCCGGGTATGGATGGTTTGACCTTTCTGCGTCAAATCATGTCAGGCACGCCTATACCGACGGTCATTTGCTCTACCCTTTCCACCGAGGGCAGCCGGGTCGCCCTGGAGGCTCTGAGCGCTGGGGCAGTGGCGGTGTTGGCCAAGCCCAAGCTCGGATTGAGGCAGCACCTGGAAGACTCGCGCCGGGAAATGATTCAGACGCTCAAAACCGCGGCCAAATCCAGGCCCCGGTTGCGTGCGGCGGGGTCGGAGCCGGTTGCAGTGCGGCCTACGGCGGCCTCGCGCGCACCGGTCTTGAACTCCGTGCATGCCTTTGCCATGAACAAGCCGGTTGTCATTGGCAGTTCCACCGGTGGCACACAGGCGCTGGAGCTGGTGTTGACCAGTCTGCCCGCCGATGCGCCGGGCATTGCCATCACCCAGCACATGCCAGAAAAATTTACGGCCATGTATGCCAAACGGCTGGATGGCATTTGTGCCATGAATGTGCGTGAGGCCAAGGACGGCGACCGCCTGGAGCGTGGCGTGGTGCTGATTGCACCCGGTGGCTTGCACATGCAGCTGCGCAAAAACGCGGGTCAGTACTATGTGCATGTGGTGGACGGTCCGCCGGTAAACCGACACAAGCCGTCAGTCGATGTACTGTTCCGCTCCGCCTCCGAATGCGGTGGCCGAGATGTA
>CAJAVE010000113.1 GCA_903945325.1 uncultured beta proteobacterium
ACCCAAACCAGCGTCTACCCGCGTGAAGTGGCGCTTCGCGCCTTGCACCACCAGGCCAGTGCCGTGGTGCTGGCGCACAACCACCCCAGCGGCACGGTGCAGCCCTCACGTGCCGATGAAGCGCTAACGCAAACATTGAAAGCCGCGCTGGCCCTGCTGGATGTCCGGGTGCTGGACCACATCATCGTAGGCCCGGGGCAGGCCCTGTCCATGGCAGAGAGAGGCTTGATATGACGGGGGCAATTGCCAAAACGGCAAGGCCCAAGCCACTCAAAGTCAGTTCACTGGGTGACCTCCAGCAGGTGAAGAAGGAGATTGCCGCTCAAGCCGAGCGCGCAGCCAAGGCAGCGGCCCAACATGCGATGGAGGCCAGGCGCGTGCGGGAACACCGCAGCCTGTTTCAAGCGGCTGTCGGTGCGGTCAAACGCCTGCCAATACACGGCACGGCCAACCTCAAACCAGACGCACCGCGACCCGTTCCCAAGCAGCACTTGCTGGACGAAGCCGCTGCGTTGAGGGAGTCGATCAGCGACGAGGTGGACGTCACAACCCTGCTGGACACCGATGAACGCCTGAGCTTTCGCCGCCCCGGCGTCGGGCCAGACGTGGCGCAGAAGCTGCGAAGAGGGAAATGGTCCATTCAGCGGCAGATCGACCTGCACGGATTGCGCAGCGACGACGCACGCGAAGCGCTCGGTGCCTTCATTCGCGAATCCCACAAACAGGGCATTCGCTGCGTCCGCGTGGTCACCGGAAAGGGCCTAGGATCACCTGGCAAAGCGCCCGTCCTCAAAGACAAGGTGCACCGCTGGCTGGTGCAGCGCGTCGAAGTGGCGGCCTTTGTGCAGGCCCAACCGGCCCAGGGCGGTGCTGGTGCGCTGGTTGTCCTGCTGCAGCCCTCCCGTGCGCGCTGACACAGGTCTACGTCCCGGTTATCCCCAATTCGAGTAGTTCCTCGGTGGTAAACACCCGCGACCGTGTGTGAAAGGCCTTGCCCTCGGGCCCTTCCAGCGAAAAGGTGCCGCCATGGCCCTCAATCACGTCAATGATGAGCTGCGTGTGCTTCCAGGTTTCGTATTGACCCTTGCCAATATAGAACGGGCAACCACCAATATCGCCCAGGTACACGTCGCCCGCGCCCATGGTGATTTCGCCGGGCAGGAAGCAGTTGGCAGCGCTGTTGTCGCAGCAGCCGCCACTCTGGTGGAACATCAGCTCCGCACCATATTTGGTTTGGAGCAATGCCACCAGTTCCAAAGCCGCTGGCGTGGCAACGACTTTGGCAACCATCAGAAGAAGCCCAGCTTGTTTTCGCTGTAGCTCACCAGCAGGTTCTTGGTCTGCTGGTAGTGGTCCAGCATCATCTTGTGTGTCTCGCGGCCGATGCCTGATTCCTTGTAGCCACCGAATGCGGCGTGGGCGGGGTAGGCGTGGTAGCAGTTGGTCCACACGCGGCCTGCCTTGATGGCGCGGCCCATACGGTAGGCCACATTGCCGTTGCGACTCCAGACACCGGCACCCAAACCGTAGAGTGTGTCGTTGGCAATGGCCAATGCTTCGGCTTCGTCCTTGAAGGTGGTCACGGCCAAAACGGGTCCAAAAATTTCTTCCTGGAAGATGCGCATTTTGTTGTGGCCCTTAAACAGCGTGGGCTGCACGTAGTAACCGCCTTCCAGGTCACCACCCAGATGGGCCTGACCGCCGCCGGAGAGCACTTCTGCGCCTTCCTGCTTGCCCAGGTCCAGGTAGGACAAAATCTTGGTCAGCTGTTCTTTGCTGGCCTGCGCGCCCATCATGCTGTCGGTGTCCAGCGGGTTCATGTGCTTGATGGCGGCGACGCGCTTTAGCACACGTTCCATGAACTTGTCGTAGATCGATTCTTGAATCAACGCGCGGCTTGGGCAGGTGCAGACCTCGCCCTGGTTGAACGCAAACAGCACCAGGCCTTCGACGGCCTTGTCCAGGAAGGCATCGTCCTTGTCCATGATGTCGGCGAAAAACACGTTCGGGCTCTTGCCACCCAGTTCCAGCGTGGCCGGAATCAGGTTGTTGGCGGCAGCTTGCGCAATCACGCG
>CAJAVE010000114.1 GCA_903945325.1 uncultured beta proteobacterium
ACGGGGATCCACCCAAGGGGGCGGACCGATCGATTCCAAAGTGGCAATCGAGACCTGATCGTTCTTTGCGCGCGCCAAACCCATCAGCCTGGTGTAGCTTGCGGTCAGGTTGTCGCGGTAATGGACCACTTGAGAGACACCCACGTAGGCATAAAATAAATCCGGCCGGGCCTTGACCATCTGTACCCCCAATACCGAGCCCCAGGATCCGCCGGTCAAAATGATTTTCTTTTTCCCAAGGCGCTGTGTCAGGTACTGGGCGAGCGCGATACCGTCCTGCGCCATGCGGTCCAATGTCAGCGTCGCATCCTCTGTGGGAGGGTTACGGCCAAAAGTGCGCCCCGCGCCCGGTTGATCCCACTGCACCAGCGTGAAGTCGCGCGCCCAAGGGCCATAGATCGCGTCAGCGTAGGGGCTCAGTGTGTTGCCTGGGCCTCCATGCAAGAACAGAACCACAGGATTGGTGCAACTTTCTCCATGAATGGTGACCCATTGCGCACTGCCGCCAATGGAAACGAATTGGTCTTCGCGCACGGGCTGTGCCGGTGCAGTGCACGCCGAGAGCGCCGAGGCTTGTACCGCTTTTGCATCCGGCGTTTGGCAGTTGCCAGAGGCTGCGAATGCGGCGGCAGAAACTGCTACTGCGAATAAAACTACATTCTTCAAACCATTCTCCTTTTGTTCGATAGCGTTGGCGTGGTCCGATATACACATTTCATTAGACCTCGTTTAGTCACTGCAATGCAGGAGTTGTTCGATGGTCAAAAAAGTGATGTCCGCTTCAGCGCAATTTGTATTCGATCCGATGAGGGCCGTGTTCATGCCGAGCCTTTTTGCTGGACGGATGTCGCGTTCGATTGAATCTCCGACAAATAACGCGTCGGACGCCTTAACTTCCAGAGCATTCAGCGCCGCAAGAAATAGCAGAGGGGACGGTTTAATGGCGCCGAAGGAAGAAGAGAATATTTGGCATCGAAAAGCTGCTGCAGCACCACTTCCCTCCAGGACGCCAGACCAACATTCAGCCGGCGCCCAGACGTTGCTGACAAGGGCAAGCGGGTGTGTGGTGGAAAGAGTTAGGAGCGTGTGAGCCGCCCAAGACGGCACTACACCAACCTCGTGTGCTGCGATCACGTTTGCAATTTCCTCTGCCCTGTCTTCAGAGATACCACCATATTTTATGGTCGCATCAAGGAGTGATGGGAATGCTTCAAAGCAATGGGGGTCGTCATAGTCCCGGCGAAGACCTGCACATATCTTGCGCACGGACTCGTTGACCTCGCCTTCAGACAAAAAAGTGCCACCGAGGCCTCGGTAGGTGGAAAAGAAGTCCTCTGTATCGTCGAGACGGTCGTGCCCAAACATGAAAGTGCCATTCATGTCGAACAGCAGGCCTCGAAACTGGTCAACGAAACGCATGGTTTTTAACTCAACGGTAGACCGGCGCCAGAGACGTATATTCCACCCGGGCATCGAGATTTTTGAGCTTGCCGTCGACGCTCTCCATCGGTGGAACCCGTCCTTCGTAGCGCACCGGAGTTCTCGTACGGGTATCCAATGTAACCGTCAGTGGTGAGATGGCCATGCGCACCAGGAAGTTGCTGGGCGTGAGCGTGAATGTGGCTTGGTCATTGGCCGACTTTCCAAACTTCAGGTCGAACCCATAGGACGTCTTTTCCTGGAGCACTACCATGCGCACAGGTATCGTTGTGCCGGCCTTGAGGGGCTCCCAGTGCTTCAGAATGAAGCCGAACAAGGACGGTCCGCAGACGACCGGAGCCGATACGTCTTCAGCGGCTTTGCTGACCTTGCCGTTATCGTTCAGTTCATACTCCAGATGGCGTCCATCGCTACTAACCTGCACGGACCCGGCAATGCCCGATTGCCGGTTAGTGGCTTCGAACCTGCGCACCTCGTACGCGTTCGATAGCGTCGCGGACTCCAGAATGATCACGTGCCCCGCCGGGTCGCTCGTGATGTGGTTTGCGGTGGGCCCTGTCGCCGCATCCTGTACGCGCCGCTCGTAGCGAAATAGCGGATTCCCGGCGGCCTGGCGCTGGGCAAAGGTTGCACCCCGATAGACCAATGCGCCGGCAG
>CAJAVE010000115.1 GCA_903945325.1 uncultured beta proteobacterium
CCGATGAATGCCGTTGCCATCTGCGTGAGCGTCAGTCCCGTGTCCATTCCCTTGACCCAGTCGCTCAGGCCTGCCTTGTCCGGTGTGCGGTTGAACGCGGCCTGGTAGAGCCGATAGGTCTGGCCTGCGTTGCCTGCGGTGTCCATGGCCAGGATGGCATCATCAAACTTGAGCCGCTCCACGTTGGACAGAGTGTCCGTGCCAGCAGAGCCGCTAGCAACTGTCAAGCCTGTCGTGGTGCGGGCGATGGTGTGACTGGCCTTGGCGCCACTGTAGACGGCGGTGTCGAGCCCTTTGCCGCCTTCGATGGTGTCATTGCCCGAGCCACCCGTGAATGTGTCGTTGCCCACGGTGCCGATGAGGCTGTCTGTGTTGGGCGTTCCGGCAAAGCTCTGGCCTTTGGCTGCTCCTGCGGCTTGGCTGGCGTTGGCGTAGGTGATGCCCCCCGATATGACAGGCAGGACGGAGGCTTTGTTCTCTGCGGACTCCGAGAAGTTGACCAATGCCTGGGCTTTTGACACTGCGTTGGTTGAGAGTTGGTTGACCCAACCGGCTGCGCTACCCGCATCTTGCTGCGATGGGCGGTGCAGTGCATTGGTGTAGAGGTTGGCAACAAACTGGGCATTGGTCGGGTTGGCGCCGTACAGGCTTTGGAACTCGGCACTTTCCATGAACTTGGAGGCGATGGTGAGCAAAGGCTTTCCATCGTCCATGGCAGCAATCCAGCCTCCCAGGCCCGACAGATCGGGGGTGCGGTTGAAAGCTGCCTGGTAGAGGCGGTAGACCTGTCCGGCGTTGGCGTCAATATCAAAGGCGAGATTGGCGTCCAGGAATTGCAAACGCTCGATGTTTGCCAGGGTGTCTGATCCGTCGGGGCCGCTGACGGCTGTGGGCGAAGGGGTGTACGCCGCCATGCGGGCGGTGTAGACGGCCGTGTCGATGCCAGCTTTGCCGTCGATGGCATCATTGCCTGCGGTGCTTGGTAAGCGGTCGTTGCCTGTGGTGCCGTTGACGGGCTGCGGGGGTGCGCTGGCGACCGATGCAGTGGCTACAGAGCTCATGGCCTCAGCCGTGCCATGGCCATCGGTGTAGCGTGCGGTGACGGTAATGGCTTTGCCCACTTGGGCTTCTGACAGGGTCAGTGTGCTACCGGTGGCGCCGCTGATGGCCACGCCGCCCGCATTCCATTGGTAGGAGATGGTGCCCAAACCATCCGGATCTGCCAGGGTGTTGGCGGCAGTGAGTAATTGGCCCACGCTGGTGTTGCCAGTGATGGTGACGGTGCCCGTGGGTGCGTCGTTGATGTTCGACACGGCACTGGTGGCATTGCTTGAAACAGACTCGGCGGTACCGTGGCCATCGGTGTAGTTGGCCGATACGGTGATGGACTTGCCTACTTCGGATTCGGTCAAGGTCAAGGTGCTGGAGGTGGCTCCCGCAATGGCTACGCCATTGGCTTTCCATTGGTACGAGATTGATCCAAGAACATCAGAGTCGGCCACAGTGTTCGTTGCTGTGAGTGTTTGGCCTTGTGTGACGGTGCCAGTGATGGTGACGCTGCCTGTTGGTGCAGCGTTGGCCGCGCTCACGCTGGCGGTCGTAGAACTGGACACCGACTCCGAGGTACCATGGCCATCAACATAGCTGGCGGTCACTGAAATGGACTTGCCGACCTGACTTTGTGTCAATACAAGAGTGGACCCGGTAGCACCGGCGATGTTGACATCCGAAGCCTTCCACTGGTACGAGATGGCTCCGACACCGCTAGCCGGAATGCCGTCTGCATCAGCGAGTGAATTGGATGCGGTCATGGTCTGACCCAATATGGGAGAGCCGGAAATAGTGACCGCTCCGGTGGGGGCATCATTGACATTGGACACTGCGGCACTGGCCAGACTGGTCACGGATTCAGCGTAGCCTATATCGTCGGTGAAGGCGGCTGTTACCGTAATCGACTTGCCCACCAGAGCTTCAGTCAAGACCAGTGTGTTGGTCGTTGCTCCGGCAATGGCGGTGCCGTTGGCTTTCCATTGGTAATTGATGGTGTTCACTCCATCGGGATCAAACAGGGCGTTTCCAGCAGTGAGTGTTTGGCCCTGTACTGCGCTGCCGCTGATTGTCACGGTGCCAGTGGCAGGGGTGTTCACCGGAGCCGACGTTGTGAAGTCGTAAGTAGCAATGCCAGGCGCAGCGTTGCCAGCCAGATCTTTGACCACACCCGTGGCCAACTCAACGAAATATTGGGTGCTTGGCGACAGACTGCTGCTGGGGTTGATGGTGAGCGTGCTGCCCGAAATGCTGAGGTTGGTGCTGGTTGACACGTCATAGCTGGCAAAAGTGGCGCCTGCTGCCGTTTTGATAACGACCGTGCCGGTTCCTTTTTGAATGGCCTCGTTGAACGTGATTTGCACATCTGCACCCCCCGCAACACTGGATGCCCCGTCTAGCGGTGAAAAGGCGCTAACCGCTGGCGGCGTGGTGTCTGGCGGTTCAGCACCAAGTGACGCGGTTGTTGTCCTGTTGCTCGGAAAATCGTCGGGTGAGGTGAGCAGTTTCACGGTGTAAGAACCCGCTGTTGTGACGCCCGTCCCGGCCACGTCCAAATAGTAGGTTCCGCTTGTGGCAGGCATGAAGCCGATGGCGCCTATGCCAATGGCATCGACAGCAGGCAGGTTCAAACCCGCGTCGTCATACACGTACAAATACGATGTGGCTTGGTCACCAGTGACGAGTCCGGTTGTACTGATGGCGTACAGCGTGTTGGCCGTCAGTTCCATCTTGAACCAGTCGTGGTCTCCCACCACGTTCAGAAAGCCGCCGACAGTTTCGCCGACCCTCACGATGCCATTGGTGCTGGTGTTGTTGGTGAAGTCGTCTGCCGAACGGTCCACGTTCAAGGTATAGGCGCTGCTGAGGCCTGTGGCGATATAAAAGCTGGAGACGTCGATGTAATACGACCCCGTGGTGGTGGGCATGAACCCGGTTCCGCCGCCTATGCCGTAGGCATCCAGGCTGGTCAGGGCTACGCCATTGCCATCGCGAATCTGGGTAAAGTTGGTGGATGGCAGGTTAAACCCGGGAAACAGGGTTTCGCCAGGGGTTGCGATTCCGTACAGCACATTGGCCTGCAAGTCGACCTTGAACCAGTCATGGTCTCCGGCCAGATTGATGACGCCATTGACCGGTGTGCCAACTGACACTCTGCCGCTGGTTGACACGTTGTTGAAAAAGTCGTCTGGATTCACAGTGGCAGTCACGGTGTAAGCCCCGGCCTTGCTGCTGCCAACGTCGACATAGTAGACCCCGCTGGTAGCCGTCATGAAGGCGTCGGTTCCGCTGATGGAGCCGATCATGTCATCGACCGGCAGGCCATTGGCGTCGAACACGGCGATGGACCCCGCATCAGCGGTGGTGCTGATTTTGTAGAGCGTATTGGCCGCCAGGTTGACCTTGAACCAATCGTGGTCCCCGGCAACATTGATGTTTGCAGCAGTCGGTGCCCCCAGAGTGAGGGCGCCGATCGTGGTCGGGTTGTTTCGGAAGTCGTCGGTTGCGACGGCAATGCTTACGCTGTAGTCGCCGACTGTCAGGCTACTGGCATCAATGTAATAGTTGCCGCTGGTTCCGGGCATGAAGCCCAACGCTGCGCTGCCTGTTGCATCCAGTGTGCCCGCCGCTTTGCCAGTTGCGTCAAAAACGCCCAGGCTAAGGGTTGACGTTCCATTGGTAGCCAAGCCTGTCGTCGTCACGGCATACAGGGTATCGCCGGTCAGGCTAACTTTGTACCAGTCATGGTCACCCGACAGGTTAATGGTTCCGCTGGCGGTACCGGGATTTGCAATTGCACCGCTGGTGCTGATGTTGTTGCGGAAGTCGTCGGGGGAACTAACCAGACTCAGTGTGTAGTTTCCGGTCACGTCAAACGACATGGGGCCACCGACTCCAAGGTAGTAGGTTCCGCTCGTTGGGAGCATAAAGGCAGCCGCCCCGCCGCCATAGGACAACCCGTACTCGATGCTGGTCGTTGTCGAGTCATAGAGAAATAGGGACGCGGCCGAAATGCCGTTGAAGGTGATGCCTGTAAGGGTGAATCCATACAGGGTGTTGGCCTCCAGGGTAAGCTTGATCCAGTCCTGATCGCCGCGAACGTTGATGATTCCGCTGATACTGCCAATAGGGGTCGTTGCCATGGTTCTTCCTCCGAAGTGGTTCTGATAGATTGACTGCTGTGCCGCTTGGGGGCTTGCAGAATCCCCTCTGGCAACAGGGGCACATATTACACCGCTAAGTACTCAATCCCGCCCTGAATCACTCCGATCAGCGCTGCCTGGTTTTCGGCTGACTCCGAAAAACCAATCAGCACCGTCTCGCGCGTGGAGCCACCCTGCATCTGGCCCAACCAACCGTCGTGCTCCTGCTGGTTGGCCGCGCGGTGCAGCACATTGGTGTACATCAAATCCACAAACTGGCTGTCGGTCGCGTTGGCTCCCATCAGGCTCTTGAATTCTTCACTGGCAATAAAGCCACTGGCCACCTTTTGTAGCGACAGTCCGCCATCCATGCCCCGTATCCAGTCTGACAAACCGGCCTGGTCTGGTGTGCGGTTAAACGCCGCCTGGTACAGCCGATAGGTCTGCCCCGCATTGCCACTGGTGTCAAAGGCCAGAGTAATGTCCTCAAACTTCAGCCGCTCGACATGGGTGAGGGTGTCTGATCCATCGGTGCCACCGCTCACCGTCAAGGTGCCATTGGTACTGACCACGGTGTACGTGGCACGTTTACCACTGTAAATGGCAGTGTCCAGACCGTCGCCGCCATTGATGGTGTCGTTTCCAGTTCCGCCGGTGAGCGTGTCATTTCCATAGCCAGCCGTGATGGTGTCTTTTCCAGCCACTGCGTTGATGGCGTCGTTGCCGGCACTACCGACCAGGTTGTCGTCACCTGCTGTACCGGTGAAGGCTGGCACCTTGGCCAGGGTCGCCGCCTGGTTGGCATTGGCGTACAGAATCCCCTCGGCGATGCTGGGCAACACGGCTGCCTTGTTTTCGGGTGATTCTGAGAGGTTTACCAGCACCTGCGCACGGGTTTGCAGGTTGCTGACCAGTTGGTTGACCCAGTAGGCCAGACCGCCGGCGTCGGCGGCGCGGTGCAAGGCGTTGGTGTACAGCAGGGAGACAAACTGCTCGTTGCTCGGGTTGGCACCGTACAAACTCTGGAACTCGGCACTGGCCATAAAGCTGGTGGCTACCTGGGTGGGGGTTAGTCCACCGTCCATGCCATTGATCCAGCCACCCAGGCCAGCGATATCAGGGGTGCGGTTAAAGGCAGCCTGGTACAGCCGGTAGGTCTGGCCGGCGTTGCCGTCCAGATCAAAAGCCAGGTTGGAATCCAGAAATTGCAGGCGCTCAACGCTGACCAGGGTGTCGTTGCCATCGGGGCCACTCACGCTGTAGCTAACGGTCTTGTTAGTGAGGGTGTAAGCGGCCTGGAGTGAGCTGTAGATGACCCAGTCGGTGCCGGCCTTGCCGTCTATGCTTTCGGCACCCGGGGCACTGAAGTAGGTGTTTGCAACATCCGTGCCGGTGAGGGTTGTTGCCTGCACCACCAGTGCACTGGTGAACTTGCCTGCAGTGGTGCTGAAATTACCAGCGGCATCTTCTTGAAAAACCTGAATGGCACCAGCGGCATAGCTGCCTACCGGTACGGTCAGAGTGGTTCCCGCTCCATTGAACCAGGTGGCACCACCGTCCAGGCTGTACCCCCAAATCGCGCCCGTTTCCAGACCACTGAGTGTTAACGTCGCGGTGTTGGCCAGGCTGAGACCGGCCACCGATTGCTGGGCCGAGGTGATGGTGATATTGGTCAGTGGTACGTCGGAAGCATTGCGGGGCACCGCCACCATGCTGTCCACCACCGACATACCCGACAGCACGCCACCAAAGACGGCGTAACCCCAACCTTGCTGGGTCGGCGCGGTGTAGTTCAAAAAATTGTTGTCCACCTGATTGATGAAGAACTGTGATGTCGCAGAGTCGGGTGCTGTGGTGCGTGCCATGGCGATGGTGCCGCGCTGATTGGACAAGCCGTTGGTGCTCTCCAAGGGGATGGCGCTATAGGTCGGTGTCTTATACGCCAGGCCCGCGGTGTATCCACCGCCCTGCGCCATGAAGCCTGGGATGACCCGGTGAAACAGCGTGCCATCGTAAAAGCCATTGTTCACATAAGCCAGCATGTTGGCCACGGTGGCGGGTGCCTGCTCGGGGTAGAGTGCCAGCACCACGTTACCCATACTGGTTTGCAGGGTCACTTGCGGATCAATCAGGGAGTTGAAAGCTGCATTGGTGACCAGCTTGGGCGCCACCGGTGGGACCGTGTCAATGGCCTGGCTGGTATTGGTGGTCGCGGCGTTCAAGTTACCAGCCGCATCGCTGACGGCACCGGCCTTGAGTGTCAGGCCGATAGTGCCACTGCTGACGCCCTGCGCCGGAGTCACGCTCACTGTCCAGTTGGTGCCGGTGCCCGCAACGGTGCCCACGGTGCCATTGGAGATGGTGAAGTCATTGGCATCCAACCCGGTGACGGTGTCACTGAACGCCAGGGAGTAAACCAAACTGGCGGTGGTGCGGTTGGCAGTACCGGGCAGGTTGTCGGTGATGGTAACGGTGAGAGACATGGTGTTGGAACTGGGAGCTATTGGAGTAACACCGGATGTTACCAATTCAACCTTATGCCGTGGCCAATGGTGTCGTACTACCGCCTCACCTCATCCACCAAGGTTTTAAACTCGTCAATATCCTCAAAACTGCGGTATACGCTGGCAAAGCGTACGTAGGCTACTTTGTCGATTTTCTTGAGTTCGCGCATGACCAGTTCGCCAATACGGGCCGACGGCACTTCACGCAGACCCAGGTTCAGCAACTTTTCTTCAATGCGATCAATGGCGGCACCGACTTGCTCGGTGCTGACCGGGCGCTTGCGCAGTGCCAATGCAAATGAGCCGCGCAGCTTGGATGCATCGTAGTCAATGCGGCGACCATCTTTCTTGACCACGACCGGAAAGTTGACTTCGGGTCGTTCGTACGTGGTGAAGCGCTTTTCACACGAGCCGCATTGGCGTCGACGCCGGATGAAATCGCCATCCTCAGAAATCCGGGTCTCTACGACCTGGGTTTCCGAGTGGCTACAAAAGGGGCATTTCATGGGTGGTTGACCGAAAATATTGAGCCAAATCGACCTCTAGACCCCGTCAAATGTGCGCAAGCAGCTATTAAAAACATAGCAATTGCGCCATTCATGTTAGTTAACCGTAAACCGGGAAACGCGAGGTCAGCGCATGCACCTTGGCCCGCACGGCTTCGATGTTGGCCGCATCGCGCGGGTTGTCCAGCACGTCGGCAACCAGGTGGGCGGTGGCGCGCGCCTCTTCGTCCTTGAAGCCGCGGGTGGTCATGGCCGGCGTGCCAATACGCACGCCGCTGGTGACCATGGGTTTTTCGGGGTCGTTGGGGATGGCGTTTTTGTTGATGGTCATGTGGGCACTGCCCAGCACGGCCTCCGCTTCCTTGCCGGTAATGCCCTTGGCCCGCAAGTCCACCAGCATGACGTGGCTCTCGGTGCGGCCGCTGACGATGCGCAGGCCGCGCTCGGTCAGGGTCTGCGCCACGATCTGGGCGTTTTTCAGCACCTGTTGCTGGTATTCCTTGAAGCCCGGTTGCAGTGCTTCCTTGAACGCGACCGCCTTGGCCGCAATCACGTGCATCAGCGGGCCACCTTGCAGGCCGGGGAATATGGCGCTGTTGATGGCTTTTTCATGCTGCGCTTTCATCAGAATGATGCCACCACGGGGGCCGCGCAGGCTCTTGTGGGTGGTGGAAGTCACCACATCGGCGTGGGGCACTGGGTTGGGGTAGATACCAGCCGCGATCAGACCGGCATAGTGGGCCATGTCCACCATGAAGATCGCGCCCACGTCTTTGGCCACTTTGGCAAAGCGTTCGAAGTCAATAGCCAGGGAGTACGCGCTGGCGCCGGCAATGATCAGCTTGGGCTTGGTCTCGTGCGCCTTGCGCTCCATGGCGTCGTAGTCAATGGCTTCCTGGGCGTTCAAGCCGTAGGACACCACGTTGAACCATTTACCGCTGATATTCAGCGGCATACCGTGGGTCAGGTGGCCACCTTCGGCCAGGCTCATGCCCATGATGGTGTCTCCGGGCTTCAGAAAGGCCAGAAACACGGCTTCATTGGCGGAGGCACCGCAATGGGGTTGAACGTTGGCGGCTTCTGCGCCAAAAATCTGCTTGATCCGGTCGATGGCCAGTTGCTCGGCCACGTCCACATGCTCGCAGCCACCGTAGTAGCGCTTGCCGGGATAGCCTTCGGCGTATTTATTGGTCAGCTGGCTTCCTTGTGCTGCCATGACGGCGGGCGAGGCGTAGTTTTCGCTGGCTATCAGCTCAATGTGGTGTTCCTGGCGCGCGTTCTCAGCCAGGATGGCGGCCCACAGTTCGGGGTCAGTTTGTTCGACGAGGATGTTGCGGTGGTACATGGCAGTCCTTTAAGACAATGAACCTTGGTCATATGCGCGGTGAAACGAAATGAGACAAGGGCTGCCCAGGCGAACGGCTGAACACAGCCGCCAGACAAGGTGGTGTGGCACGCTTCCCAGTGGTGGTTCCACGTCAGCGCCTCAAACCTGGTTCGGTTGGGCACCTATCGCCAGTCGCGTGCAGCCAGAGTTTACCCGAGCCGTATTACGGATCGAACTAGGAGCTGAAAGTGCTGGTCACTTCTTCTGTGACCGGCTTGGGCAAAGCAGGGTGACTGACGGGTACGATTTGTGGCGAAGTCAGTGGCACAGTGCGCCCAGATGAAACCAGTTGCAGCCGGTTGTGCTCCGCCAGGACCTTAGCCGTATAACCACCATCATCTTCCATGTTGCCCGCACCCACATACAGTTTGAGGCCACCCTCAACCGACCCTGCACGGGAAACACATTCTTGCAGCACCTTAACGCCAACACGCAGGTTGGAGATCGGGTCAAACGCCGCCAGCTTGCCGCCAAAGCCTTCGTATTTATCGCTGTGGATTTTGGTCATCACTTGCATCAGCCCTTGTGCTCCGACTGCGCTTTGGGCAAACGGGTTAAACCCTGATTCGATCGCCATGATGGCCAAAATCAAGGTGGGGTCGAGTTTGGCACGGCTACCGGTCTCGAACGCCTCTGCGACCAGTGCACTAACGGGCTCTGGCGCCACGTTGTATTTTTTGCTTAGCCAGTAGGCTACGGCCGCTTGCTGTTTGGGCAGGCTTTGCGGATTGGTGGCCGTTGCGCGGTCGATGGCGTCGGTGTCAGTGGCCATGCCCGAGACCGATGCTTGGCGGGTTTGAAGCCAGCCCATCAGCTCGACTTCGCCGGCTTGGCGGATTTCTGGCCTTGCGGTCAGTGTGATTACTGCAAACATGACGGCCAGGCCCAGCAGGGCAAAACCGTTGTGTGTGATTTCAAAGAAACCTTGGGCAATATCGCTGGCAAATGTGGCCACACCCTTGGTGAATTTTTCGGTCGCTGTCATAGCTCTTCCTTCTTAGGCGGGGGCCGTGGGTCGTGCACTGCAAGCAGTGCGGTGACTTCAGACACCTCGTTTGGGTTGGTACGCTATCAATATCCTGCGGCGTCGACTCGACATGTGCAGCGATTTGAATATGCCGGGTTCGGCAGCGGTTACGGGTTTATCCCTAGAAAAACCAGGAATGGGCGGATTCTAGGGGTGTTTGATATACCAAGTCAACAATATTAAATAGGTTTGTTATTCTATTTCAGATGGTTTTAGTTGAAAAGAGGGTTTTTGCGCAGTTTTCAAGCGTTGGTTTGTGCCTCATAAATCTGGCAATCACAAATCACAATTCCATTGGAAATGCGATTTGAAATTGGTGTCGACGTCCGCTAGACTTCACACGCCTGTTCATTCAGGTTTGATTCCGGCAGTAGCCAGTCCGTATCAGATAGGTACCGAGATGAAGCGGCCCCGGAAACTTAAGGAGGCAATCTGTTGCTTCTAGTGCATTGTTGGACTTCAATCTCCACGGTGCCAACTCTGACGGCATGGACCTCTGGTCAGCCGTCGAGCCCGGCGGCTGAATCAATTGGTTCGGAGGCCGGGCTTTCTTGTTTGTTTCTCGCAAAAATTGCTGGCTTTGCGCTTTGCTATTTCTACATATGCATACCCATAGTGTTGGCCATGCGAAAATACGCGTTGCAGATTCATTTTTAATCCACCTCTGAGCTCACTGTGACGTCGCCTTCTACTGCCAAAAACAACGATATTGCCCATTTAGACAGTCTGACGGGTGGTGCTTTTTATGCACCGACGTCCGGCGAACGATCCGCCCGTGTACGGGAGTGGCTGTTGGGCAGCCCCTCTCCCGATCAGCTGGCTGATGTCTTCAAGGAACTGAGCATCAAGGACAAGGGTGCTGCCAAGCTGGTGCGCGAAAAGATCGACGAGGCCCGTCGGCTCAAGGGCCAGGAAGCGCTCGCGGCTGATTGGGCAACCAAGGCGCAATCCTTGCTTGATATGGTCAAACTAAACATTGCAGATGCTCTGGCATGGCAACGCGATGCGGCCAAGGCTGGCGCGCCACTGAGCCGTGACCCGTTGGCGGCACTCAAAGTGCAATTGGCCGAACGGGTTCGGGTCATTGAAGATCTACAGCGCCGCGTTCAAGTGCAGCGCGAGGCTGCTGTGCTGCTGGCGCAGCGCATTGAAGTTCTGTCTACCAAATCCTGGCAAGTGGCAAAGAGTGCAATGGACGCCCTGCGTATGGACGTAGAACATTGGCAAACCCAGGCCTCACAACTTGCGGCAGATGCCAATTGGGCTAGTGTGGACCTGAAATTTCCTCCGCTTCTGGATGCGTCCAAAGGTCAGCTTCTGGTGGTGTGGGACGCTTTTCAGGGAGCACTGGCGCTGGCCGTAGGTGCGTCGCTTGACAATGCTGCGCCACTACCCCCAGTCCCAGTTTGGGCTGATGAGTTGCGTGCAGTCCGGGGAGTTCCTGCTGACACACCCGCCAAGCAGCCCAAGCCAAAAATTGACCCGCAAGTGCGTGCACATGCCACTGCCACAGTGCGCGAAGTATTGGCAGCACTGGAACTGGAAATCGCTGAAGGCCACGGCAAGGCCAGCGCAGGGGCTGCCAACGCGCTGCGTCAGGCGCTCAAGGAGTTTGGCAGAGTCATTGATGACAAGCTGGAAAACCAGGCCCACACCGCACTGACCGCTGCGGGTGAACTGGAAGGCTGGCAACGCTGGCGTGCGGACCAGTTGCGCGAAACCTTGGTCACACAGGCTGAGGGCCTGCTCAAACGTCCCGAGGGCCAGGCCATTGGGGGGCGCAAAATGCAGGAAACACTGCGTACCCTGCGCGAGCAGTGGAAGCAGACTGACCAGGGTGGCGCGCCCAACCACTCAATGTGGAAGCGATTTGACGAGGCGTGCAATGAAGCCCACAAGGTTGTTGAGGCTTGGTTGGACAAGGTTCGGGCCGATTCCGCAGAGCACAAGGCGCAGCGCTTGGCGCTAATTGAAGAAGTCAACACTTGGGCTGGCGCCAACCAGACTGCGTTGGACGATGACTGGAAAGGCTTCAACCGCATCTTGCACCAGTTTGGCGACCGCTGGCGTGATGCCGGTCATCTCGGCGAAAAGGCGTTTGCCGAGTTGCAGCCCTTGTGGAAGGCTGCCATTTCCAACGCAGCGGCTCCGCTGGAAGCACTTCAGGCTGAAAGCCTGGCGTTGCGCCACGCCATGATCGACGAGGCCAAGGTCCTGGGGGCCGCTGCCGAGTTGCGGATCGATGCCGTCAAGGCGCTGCAGCAACGCTGGCAAGCCCAGGCCCATCGAGTGCCGATGGATCGACGCCACGAACAAAAGCTATGGGATGCCTTCCGCAAGCCTATCGATGACGCATTCAACCGCAAGACTGCTGATCGTGAAAAGGCTGAGGCGGCATTAGGTGCTCGCGACCGCATGGTGCTACAAGCTGCCAAGGCGCTGGACGCGGCAAACGCCAGTGGTGATGCGCACACCATCCGTGCCGCTATGGCCGGTTTGGAGGCAGCCTTACAAGGTCAGGCACAGGCACAGGCTGACGTGCAAACTGCAGGCTCGCAGGAGGTGGATGCCAAGGCGGCTTCGCAAGCCAGTGAATCGCATGAAAAAACGGCTCTGAACCCCGTGGAACCTGCGCAAGACGCTACTGAATCTATAGCGATAACGGGTGAAAAGCCAGAAGGATCAGAGTCCGATGGCATAGCAGAGGTTGCTGTGGAACCGGTTGCGCCACCGAAGGCTGCGCCTAAACGCGTGATTGCCGCGCGCGGCGATGACCGGCCCGGAACCAGAAAAGAAGCGCCCGCACCCGCAGGGGGGCGTCCTGGGAAATGGGGTGAACGTAACGACTCTTCTGGTGGCTCGCGTGACACCAAAACTGCGTTCCAGCGACCGGGTGACCGGGGCGCTGCACGCACGGATAGCCGTGATGGTGCACGACCTGGTGGACGCCCTGGTGTGGACGGACGAACCCGCACGGACACCTGGCACGATGCGCCTCGTTTAGGCGACGCTGCGTTCAGGGCCCAGCGCGATGCCCTGGAGCATGCGCAAGCGGCGCTCAATAAGTTGGCCGTTCAGGCCCACGGCGAGGCCTTGACCCAACTGCTGACCGCTTGGGAAAAGCGCGATGCCAGTTTACTGCCGGGTGCACAAGCATTGGGTAACCGGGCAACACCTGCTACCCGAACAGCGTGGATTCAGGCGCTTGGCAGTGAAGCCAAAAGCGATACCAAAGCGAGTGATCCGCAAGTAGCATTGTTGCGACTGGAAATGGCCGCCGAAGTACCCACTCCAGCGGATGATCTGGACGCGCGACGCAGCCTTCAGTTGCAGCTGTTGACGCGTCGAAACGATCCGCCGCCCGCACAGACTTGGGGTCAGGACGCAGCGGTTGTTTTTGCCGGCTCGTTTAATCCGGCGACTGCTCGGCGTGTGCAGAATGTGCTGAAGGTCTTGCTCAAGAAGTAGGGTCTGTCCATTGCGCAGCGGGCGGTTGTGAAAGAATGGGACGTTCACCCCAGTGGACGAGGTTTTTTTACAAAAAGGGGAACTTGTGGACTCCATCGAAGGCCTGCTCCGGCGACTTGAGCAATTGAACGCCATTGGCGCGGCGCTGTCCAAAGAGCGTGACATAACCCGCCTGTTGGAAAGCATTCTGGTGGCTGCAAAAACCATCACCCGTGCGGATGGCGGAACTTTATACCGGGTGACGGAAGATCGACAGGCTTTGCGTTTCGAGATTCTCAAGACGGACTCGCTCAATATTGCCATGGGTGGAACGTCTGGCAAGCCGATCAACTTTCCAAATCTGCCTCTGCATGACGAGAGCGGGCAGCCCAATGACTCGCTGGTTGCGGCCTATGCGGTGATTCACTCACAGACCGTCAACATTGCGGATGCGTACACCGAAGCAAACTTTGATTTTTCCGGGACGCGCCAGTTCGACGCACGTACTGGCTACCGGTCAAAGTCGTTCCTTGCGGTACCAATGAAGGACCATGAAGGCGATGTCATTGGTGTGCTGCAACTTATCAATGCCAAACTTACAGCGAGTGGCGAAGTGGTTTCCTTCTCGAGCTCGGACCAAAGTCTTGCTGAATCACTGGCGTCACAAGCTGCTATTGCGATCACCAACCGCAACCTGATGTCCCAACTGGAA
>CAJAVE010000116.1 GCA_903945325.1 uncultured beta proteobacterium
GGGGCGCTTGCGCGCAACGGCGATCCCCGAAAAACCTTCCCTTCCTGACGTAAAAGCCTGGTTTGATGGCAACCGCCGCAATGAAGACCTGCCCGGGCGCATCAGCCGCCTGCGCACCGCCATGGAGGCGGTCAAAACCGAGTTCCATGACGTGACAGCAGGCGACTGGGTCGACGTTTTGCTGCGTGTAGCCGCTACCAAAGGCATTCGCAATCTGCTGATCGGTACCAACACGCCACACGGTGCCGAACTGCAGGCGCGCAACCCCGACAGCCTGCAACTGGTGCACTATGCGCAACCGATTGAAGCCTGGCGCGACACCCTGTTTGACAGCATCGACGCGTCGCTGACCGCTGCGCGCAGTGCAGTGGCCGAAATCGGTAGCGTCATTGTCTGGCCCACATCGTCCGAGCCGCGCCTGATGTCGCTGGTCCCGCACATTCACTTTGTTTTGCTGGACGTGGTCACCATCCACTCCGACCTGCACTCCGCCATCACAGCCGAGCGCTGGAGCGACGGCTTGCCGACCAACGCACTGCTGATTGGCGGCCCCTCGAAAACGGCAGACATCCAGCAAACCCTGGCCTACGGCGCGCACGGCCCCAAGGAGTTGATTGTGCTGTTGCGCCACCCGACGGGAGCATCGCAATGAGCAAGGTCATCCCAATCCACGTCATGGACGACTTCAAGGAGCGCAGCCGCACCGTGCTGAATGACCCGGGCCAACGCAAGAACTTTCGCGGTGCCATGGACTTTTTGCAGGCCAAGCGCAAAAGCCAGTTCCCCGACCAGGAAGAGCGCGAAGGCTTGCGCGACCTGGGTGCGGCCATCCGCCGCTACAGCCTGGCGCACTTGCCCCGCTTGCTGGAACAACTGGAGCAGAAGCTCACGGCCAACGGTGTCCACGTGCACTGGGCAGAAACGCCCGATCAGGCCAACGCCATTGCCCTGGCCATTGCCCAGCGCGTCAACGCCCGCCACATCGTCAAGGGCAAGTCGATGGTGAGTGAAGAGATCGAGTTCAACCATGCCATGGAAGCGGCGGGTATTGAAGCTTTCGAGTCCGATATGGGCGAATACATCGTGCAGTTGGCGGGTGAGAAGCCTTCGCACATCATCATGCCGGCCATCCACAAGACAAAGGCACAGATTGCCAAACTCTTTGCCGAAGAAGTACCCGGCGTGGCCTACACCGAAGACGTGGATGCCCTCATCCAGATCGGCCGTCGTGTGCTGCGCCGCAAGTTTGCCGACGCCGACATTGGCCTCTCTGGTGTGAACTTTTGCGTCGCCGAAACCGGCACCCTGTGCCTGGTGGAGAACGAAGGCAATGGGCGCATGTGCACCACGGTGCCCAAGATTCACATTGCGATCACCGGCATTGAAAAGGTGGTGGAGAAGCTCGAACATGTGCCCCCGCTCTACAGCCTGCTGTCGCGTTCGGCCACCGGGCAGGCGGTGACCACCTATTTCAACCTGATCAGCGGGCCACGCAAGCCGGGCGAGCTGGACGGCCCGGAAGAAGTGCACCTGATCCTGCTGGACAACGGCCGCACCCAGGCCTACGCCGACGAACAATTGCGTGCCACGCTGCAGTGCATTCGCTGTGGCGCCTGCATGAACCACTGCCCGGTGTATGCCCGCATTGGCGGCCACGCCTACGGCACCACCTACCCCGGCCCGATTGGCGCGATCATTTCTCCGCACCTGCTCGGGCTGGAGAGCACCTACCCGCTGGCTTTTGCGTCCACTCTGTGTGGTGCCTGTGGCGAGGTCTGTCCGGTCAAGATTCCGATTCCGGACATTCTGGTGCGTCTGCGCAACGAGGCGATGGCGCAACCCGAAAGCGAGGATGCCACCCTGCGCGGCAGCGGGGTTGCCCGCACCGTCGCAGCCACCGCGGTCTGGGGTGTCTGGTCGCAGGTCTATAGCCGATTGGGTCTGTACAAACTGGCATCCTGGTTCATGAGCCGTGGCCGCGCCATGTCGCCCTCCGAACAAGGGGCCTGGACGCGCAGCCGCACGCCGCTGGTTCCAGCACCCAAGCGGTTGCGTGACCTTTTGAAGGACCGAAAATCATGAGCACGCTGGTCTCTGCACTGGAACGGATACTGCCCGCCAAGCAGGTGATCACCGACAACTTGCGTCGGCTCGCCTACGGCACCGACGCCAGCTTTTACCGCCTGACGCCAGAGGTGGTTGCCGTGGTGGAGTCCGAAGAGGAGATGCAAGCGCTGCTGCAAGCGGCGCGCGCGCATGGCAAGCCGGTGACTTTTCGCGCGGCCGGCACCAGCCTGTCGGGGCAGGCCGTTACCGACAGCGTGCTGGCGCTGATTGGCGAAGGCTTTGCCACCTGCGAGATCAGCCCCGATGCGGCCACGGTGCGCCTGGGCCCGGGCATCATTGGCGGCGAGGTCAACTACCGGCTGGCGCCGCATGGCCGCAAAATCGGGCCCGACCCGGCTTCCATTAACGCCTGCAAGATCGGCGGCATTGCCGCCAACAACGCCTCGGGCATGTGCTGTGGCACCAGTCAGAACAGCTACCGCACCATGGCCGGCCTGCGGGTGGTGCTGGCTGACGGAGTGGTGCTGGACACCGAAGATTCGGCCAGCGTGGCGCAGTTCCGCCAGAGCCACGCCGCGCTGCTGGGCGAACTGGCGGCCATGGGTGCCGCCACCCGCGCCGATGCGGCGCTGTCAGCGCGCATTCGCCACAAGTACAAAATCAAAAACACCACCGGCTACAGCCTCAATGCCCTGATTGACTTTGAGGACCCCATCGACATCCTCTCGCACCTGATGATCGGGTCTGAAGGCACGTTGGGCTTTATTTCACGCATCACCTTCAATACGGTGCCCGAAGACCCTTTCAAGGCCAGCGCCCTGGTGTTCTTCCCCACCATTGAGAGCGCCTGCCAGGCCGTGATCCAGCTGAAGCAGCAGCCGGTATCGGCTGTTGAACTGCTGGACCGGGCGGCCTTGCGCTCGGTGCAAGACAAGCCGGGCTTGCCAGCCGTGATGCGAACCCTGGCCGACGATGCTGCCGCACTGTTGATCGAAGTCCGGGGTGAGACATCAATTGCCATGCTAGAGCGCATGGGTGCTGCGCAAGCAGCTATAAAAGGCATAGCAACCGTAGAGCCACCCGTGTTTTCCACCGACCCCGCCACCTGCGAGATGTACTGGAAAGTGCGCAAGGGCACCTTTCCGTCGGTAGGCGCCATGCGCCGCGCGGGCACCACGGTCATCATCGAAGACGTGGCCTTCCCGGTCGAGTCGCTGGCTGCTGCCACCCTGGATTTGCAGGCCCTGATGCGCCAACATGGCTACTCCGAGGGCATCATCTTCGGCCATGCGTTAGAGGGCAACCTGCACTTTGTTTTTACCCAGGACTTCTACGAACAGGTCGAGATTGACCGCTACGCCAAGTTCATGGACGACGTCTGTGATCTGGTGGTGGACAAATATGACGGCTCGCTCAAGGCCGAGCACGGCACCGGACGCAATATGGCGCCCTTTGTCGAGCGGGAATGGGGCAAGCAGGCCACCGACCTGATGCGCCGCATCAAGCAGATGTTGGATCCGCAGAACCTGCTCAACCCGGGCGTGGTCCTCAACGATGATCCGATGGCGCACCTGAAAAACCTCAAGCCCATGCCAGCGGCAGAAGACCTTGTGGACCGCTGCATTGAGTGCGGTTTTTGCGAGCCGTTGTGCCCGTCCCACCGCCTGACGCTGTCACCACGCCAGCGCATCGTCAGCTGGCGCGAACTGTCTCGCCGGGTGGCGGCAGGCGAACCGGGTGGCGATGTTGAGGCCGATTTTGCTTACTTTGGCCTGGACACCTGCGCCGGTTGCGGCTTGTGTTCTACCGCCTGCCCGGTCGGCATTGACACCGGCGCGCTGACGCGGCTATTGCGTGGGCGTGGCTTGGGTAGTGGCTCGCGCAAGGTCGGCGAGTGGACGGCGGACAATTTTGGCAAGGTCGCCACCGCCTCGCGTATCGGCATTGGTTTGGGCCACGTCGCCTCCAGTGTGGTGGGCGACAAACTGCTGGCACGCCTGTCGGGCGGCAAGTGGAAACGCGGTATGCCACAAGCCGGCAAGTTGCCAGATGCCTATGGTGGCAACGGCGACCCGGTGGTGTATTTCCCGGCTTGCGGTGGCCGCATCTTTGGTGCCAACACCGCCGATGAAGCCACGTTGCCCGAAGTGATCATGGAGTTGCTGGTGCGCGCGGGTTATGCCCCCATCCTGCCACAGGGGTTCGACAAGCTGTGCTGCGGCCAGATGCTGGCCAGCAAAGGCATGGCCGAGGAGGCCGACGCGATGTCCGATGCGGTTACCGCCGCACTGCTGAAGGCCGCTGACAATGGCCAGGGCGGCTATTACCCGGTCATCATGGATGCCAGCACCTGTTCGGTGCGCATGCAAAAAGTGCTCGCCGGTCGCCTGACGCTGCTCGACTTTCATGAATTTGCCGTCGATGCGCTGTTGCCGCGTTTGCGCATCACGAAACAACCTGGCCCGATTGCGCTGCACATCAACTGCAGTGTGCGCCGCACCGCGTCCGATGCCAAGCTGCGCGCACTGATGCAGGCCTGCGTGACCGACATCGTTGAGCCGGCGGGCGTGACCTGCTGCGGCTTTGGCGGCGACCGCGGTTTTGTCGTGCCAGAGCTCAATGTCCATGCCCTGCGCAAGGTACACGACGCCTTGCCGGCAAATTGTTGCGAAGGCGTGTCGACCAATCGCACCTGCGAAATCGGCCTGACCGCAGAGACCGGCCGGCCCTATCGCTCGGTTGCCTATCTGCTGGAGGAATGCAGCCGCGAGGAATCGGCTTAGCCAAGCCGGCCGTTACACGGCCATTCAAATCTGGAACAAAACTTGCATGTCGTCAGTATGAAAAAAATCCGCAGTCTCCTCGTCGCCAACCGCAGTGAAATTGCCATCCGGGTGCTGCGCGCAGCGTCTGAGATGGGCATCCGCACGGTGGCCATCTTCTCCAACGAAGACCGTTTCGCCCTGCACCGCTTCAAGGCAGACGAGTCGTACCTGGTGGGGGAGGGCAAGAAGCCGATCTCGGCCTACCTGGACATCGCCGACATCATCCGCATTGCCAAAGAGGCCGGGGTTGATGCCATCCACCCCGGTTACGGATTTTTGTCCGAGAACCCGGACTTTGCCGATGCCTGCGTGGCGGCGGGCATTGCCTTCATCGGCCCCAAGGGGGATGTCATGCGCACCCTGGGCAACAAGGTGGCTGCGCGTGCGGTGGCGGTGGCGGCCGGTGTGCCGGTGGTGCCTGCGACCGGTGCGCTGCCCGACGACATCGAGGTTGCCAAGCGCATGGCCGCCGAGGTGGGTTACCCGCTGATGCTCAAGGCCAGTTGGGGTGGCGGTGGGCGCGGTATGCGCGTCATTGAGACCGAAGCCGATCTGGCTCCCATGAAGGAGCTGGCCCAGCGCGAAGCCCTGGCCGCCTTTGGCAACGACGAGGTCTATCTGGAAAAACTGGTGCGCCGCGCACGTCACGTGGAGGTGCAGGTGCTCGGTGACACGCACGGCAATCTGGTGCATTTGTTTGAACGCGACTGCTCGGTACAGCGGCGCAACCAAAAAGTGGTGGAGCGCGCGCCCGCGCCTTATATGGAAGAGGCCACCCGCCAAGAGCTTTGCGAGTCGGCTCTGCGTCTGGCTCGGGCTGCCCACTACAGCCACGCCGGAACCGTGGAATACCTGTTTGATGTGGACAGCGGCAAGTATTACTTCATCGAGGTCAACCCGCGTATTCAGGTGGAACACACGGTGACCGAGGTGGTGACCGGGGTTGACATCGTCAAGGCGCAGATTCGTGTGACCGAAGGTGCCTGTGTGGGCGATGAGGACTCCTTCATCCCGTTCCAGAACGATATCTCCTTGCGCGGCCACGCCTTGCAATGCCGCGTCACCACCGAAGACCCGGAAAACAATTTCACCCCCGACTACGGCAAGATTGGCGTCTACCGCAGCGCCGCCGGTTTTGGTATTCGGCTGGATGCCGGTACCGCCTATGCCGGTGCCGTCATCACCCCGTATTACGACTCGCTCCTGGTCAAGGTCACCGCCTGGGGTCACACGCCCGATGAGGCGGCGGCCCGCATGGACCGGGCGCTGCGCGAGTTTCGGGTGCGCGGTCTGTCCACCAACCTGCAGTTCCTGGAAAACGTCATCGCCCACCCGCTGTTTCGTAGCGGCGAATGCACCACCCGCTTTATCGACACCACGCCAGAGTTGTTCAACTTCCAGAAACGGCGTGACCGTGCCACGCGCTTGCTCAAATTCCTGGGTGATGTGGCGATCAACGGCAACCCGGAGATGAAGGGCCGCACCCTGCCACAGCTCCCGTTGGCAACCGCTATCAAACCACCGTGCGACCTGACGGCCCCGATTCCTAAAGGCTCCCGTGACTTGCTCAAGGAACTTGGCGCCAGCCAGTTTGCGCAGTGGATGAAAGACCAGCCGCAGGTGCTGCTGACCGACACCACCATGCGTGACGCGCACCAGTCGCTGTTTGCCACGCGCATGCGCTCGAACGATATGGTGGCGATTGCACCGCACTACGCCCGCATGGTGCCGCAGCTGTTCTCGCTGGAGTGCTGGGGCGGAGCCACTTTTGACGTGGCCTTGCGCTTTTTGAAGGAAGACCCGTGGGAGCGCCTGGCCCGCCTGCGCGAGGCGACCCCCAACATCCTGTTCCAGATGCTGCTGCGTGCCTCCAACGCGGTGGGTTACACCAATTATTCGGACAACGTGGTGCGCTACTTTGTGCAGCAGGCTGCAAGGAATGGTGTGGATGTGTTCCGCGTGTTTGATTCGCTCAACTGGGTGGACAACATGCGCGTTGCCATGGACGCGGTGATTGAGACCGGCGCCTTGTGCGAAGGCGCGCTGTGCTACACCGGGGACCTGTTTGACGTAGGGCGCAGCAAATACGACCTCAAGTACTACGTTGGTTTGGCCAAGCAACTGGAAAAAGCGGGCGCGCACATCCTCGGCATCAAGGACATGGCCGGTGTCTGCAAACCGCGCGCCGCGGCTGAACTGGTGCGCGTGCTCAAGCAAGAGGTGGGGTTGCCGATTCACTTCCACACCCACGACACCAGCGGCATCTCGGCGGCTTCGGTGCTGGCCGCGATTGACGCCGGTTGCGACGCGGTCGATGGCGCACTGGATTCCATGAGCGGCCTGACTTCGCAGCCCAACTTGGGCTCCATAGCCGCAGCGCTGCGCGGCTCTGCACGGGACCCCGGTCTGGATTTGTCTGCCATGCAGGCCTTGTCTCACTACTGGGAGGGTGTGCGCCGCGCCTACGCGCCGTTTGAGGCCGACATGCGCTCGGGCACATCCGACGTCTACAACCACGAAATGCCGGGCGGCCAGTACACCAACCTGCGCGAGCAAGCGCGAGCCATGGGACTGGCGCACCGCTGGCCCGAGGTTTCCAAAGCGTATGCCGATGTGAATATTCTGTTGGGTGACATCGTCAAAGTCACGCCCACGTCCAAGGTGGTCGGCGACATGGCGCTGTTTATGGTCGCCAACGATCTTAAACCCGCAGACGTTAGCAGCCCGGCGCGCGACATTGCGTTCCCGGAGTCGGTTATTTCGCTGTTCAAAGGTGAACTGGGTTTTCCGCCCGACGGTTTCCCCAAAGCGTTGGAGCACAAAGTGTTGCGTGGTGAAGCGCCGATGCAGGGGCGTGCTGGTGACCACCTGCCAGCGGTTGACCTGGATGCCAAACGCGCCGAAGCGGAGCATGCCATTGGCCGAAAAGTCAGTGACACCGACCTGGCGTCTTACCTGATGTACCCCAAAGTATTCAAGGACTACGCCGAACACCGCCGCGAGTTCAGCGACGTCTCGCTGCTGCCCACCGCGCCGTTTTTTTACGGTCTGCTTGACCGGGAAGAAATCGCCATTGACATCGACAAGGGCAAGACCCTGGTGGTGCGCCAGACCGGACGCTCTGACACGGTGGACGAAGAAGGCAAGATCAAGGTCTTCTTTGAGTTGAATGGCCAGCCGCGCACGGTGCGCGTGCCCAAGGCCGGACTAGCAGGCACCGGTCACAGCAAAGCCAAGGCCATTGAGGGCAATCCGAACCACGTCGGTGCTCCGATGCCGGGCATGGTGGTGACGGTGGCGGTGAAGGTGGGGCAAAAAGTGAGCAAGGGTGCCCCTTTGCTGTCGATGGAGGCCATGAAGATGGAGACCCAGCTCACCGCCGAGCGCGACGCCACCGTACACGCCGTGCATGTGCGACCGGGTGAGACGATCGCGGCCAAGGACTTGCTGGTCGAGTTGCATTGAATCGGGCGGGTGGTGCGGGCGGCTCACCCCTGCCCGTAAAATCCCGGCATGCTGTCTGTAAAAAATGAACTTCTGGAGGCGCTGGCCGCTTCCCTCGAAAAACTGTTGCCTGGCGCCGGCGCCAAAGCGGCCTTTGAATCGCCCAAAGTGGCTGCCCATGGCGATTTGGCCACGACGGCGGCCATGCAATTGGCCAAGCCGCTCAAACTCAACCCGCGCCAATTGGCCGAAACGCTGCGCACGGAACTGCTGAGCCAGGCACCATTTGCGCGCTGGGTACAGGACATTGAAATCGCCGGTCCGGGGTTTATCAATATCCGCCTCAAACCCGAAAGCAAACAGCAGGTGGTGCGCGAGGTGCTGGCGCAAGGCGCGCAATTTGGCGACCAGGCCAGCATTGGTCAGCGCATTTTGGTGGAGTTCGTATCGGCCAACCCGACTGGCCCACTGCACGTAGGGCATGGCCGCCAGGCCGCCTTGGGCGATGCCATCTGCAACCTGTTCGCAACCCAGGGCTGGAAGGTGCACCGCGAGTTCTATTACAACGATGCGGGCGTGCAGATCCAGACCCTGGCCAATAGCACGCAGTTGCGCGCTAAGGGATTCAAGCCGGGTGACGAATGCTGGCCGGTGGACCCGGAGAACCCCCTGAGCAAGGCGTTCTATAACGGTGATTACATTCAGGAAATTGCTGACGACTTTCTGGCTTGCAAGACGGTGGCAGCCGACGACCGCAGTTTCACCGCCAGCGGCAATGTGGAAGACCTGGAGTCCATCCGCAACTTCGCGGTGGCCTATCTGCGCCGCGAGCAGGACAAGGATCTGCAGGCCTTCAACCTGAAGTTCGACGAGTACTACCTCGAATCCAGTCTGTACACCAGTGGCCGGGTCGAGCAGACGGTGAACAAGCTGGTGGCCAATGGCAAGACCTACGAAAAAGATGGCGCGCTGTGGCTCCAGTCCACCGATTACGGTGACGACAAGGACCGCGTCATGCGCAAGCAGGACGGCAGCTACACCTACTTCGTGCCCGATGTGGCTTACCACATTGCCAAGTGGGAGCGCGGCTTCACCAAGGTGGTGAATATCCAGGGAACCGACCACCACGGCACCATTGCCCGCGTGCGCGCCGGTCTGCAAGCCGCCAACGTTGGCATTCCGCTGGGCTACCCTGATTACGTGTTGCACACCATGGTGCGCGTGGTCAAGGGCGGTGAAGAAGTCAAGATCAGCAAACGCGCCGGCAGCTACGTGACGCTGCGCGACCTGATCGAGTGGACCAGCAAGGACGCAGTGCGCTTTTTCCTGCTCAGCCGCAAACCTGATACCGAGTACACCTTTGACGTCGATCTGGCGGTGGCCAAGAACAATGACAACCCGGTGTACTACGTGCAATATGCCCATGCCCGGATTTGTTCGGTGCTCTCCAGTTGGGGCGGCGATGTGAGCAACCTGCAATATGTTGATTTGACAGCACTGCAAAGTCCTCAGGCGCTGGCTCTGATGCTGTTGCTGGCCAAATACCCCGAGATGCTCGCCGCTGCCGCGCAGGACTTTGCGCCGCACGATGTCACCTTTTACCTGCGCGAACTCGCGGCCTGCTACCACAGTTACTACGATGCCGAGCGCATTCTGGTGGACGACGAAGCAGTCAAGCTGGCACGTCTGGCCCTGGTCGCGGCCACGGCGCAGGTGTTGCACAATGGGCTCGCGGTGCTGGGCTTGAGCGCTCCGCAGAGAATGTGAAACCTTGGGGTCAGACCACTCGCGAAGTGATGTGTTCTGACCCCAACTGATTGAGAGAATGTGCATGAAACAGGAGCTGGGCGGAACCGTGTTGGGGTTCATTATTGGTGTCGTGGTCGGACTGGCTGCTGCGCTGGCCGTGGCGGTGTACGTCACCAAGGTGCCGGTCCCCTTCATGAACAAGGGGCAAAGCCGTTCGGCTGATCAGGATGAAGCCGAGGCCAGGAAGAACAAGGACTGGGATCCGAATGCGCCACTGTACGGAAAGAACCCGGCCAAGCCTGCGGTGCCGACGTCGGCAGCCGCTGCGGTGGCCAATGTTGCATCGTCGCCAAAAGCGGTGGATCCTGTTAAAGCCGATGCCAAAGTTGACAGCAAGGCAGAAGTTAAACCAGCTGTGTCGGCTGACCCCTTGGGCGACTTGGCCAAGTCCAAGTCAACGCCAGCAGCGAGTGAGCCGTTCATCTTCTTTGTACAACTGGGCGCCTACCGCACACTTGAAGATGCTGAAAGCCAGCGCGCCAAGTTGTCCTTGAGCGGCATTGAGTCGAAAATTACAGAGCGCGAGCAGTCGGGGCGCGTCGTATTCCGGGTTCGTACAGGACCATTTGACAGCAAGGAAGACGCAGAGCGCAACAAGGAAAAGCTGGAAAAAGCCGGGTTGGAAACGTCGCTGGTGCGGGTGCAACGATAAAAAGCCGTTAGGGAACTTTACTTTCCTGCGGTGGTCACAGACACACTTTTGGAGTTCTATTGCATGAATATGAAACGTCGTGAATTTTCTCATGCAGCGGTTGGCGCTGCGTTGGCCTCGACGGCATTGCTGTCGCCTCTTGCGAATGCGCAGGCTAAAAACCCGATTGCTGGCAAGGATTTTCATATTCTTGATGCCAAGGCTCCCTTGGAGGCCCCCGCCGGGAAAATTGAGGTAGTAGAGTTTTTTTGGTACAGCTGCCCCCACTGCAACGTTTTTGAACCCGCATTGGCGATTTGGGTCAAGACTCTGCCCAAGGACATCGTTTTCAGGCGCTCTCACGTTGCATTCAATGACAGTTTTGTTCCTCAGCAGCGATTGTTTTTAGCGTTGGAAGCCATGGGGCTGCTCGAAAAACTGCATGTCAAAGTATTCACCGCCATTCACGTTGAAAGGCTCAATTTGGCGAAGGGCGACGCCATTGCCGATTGGGTTGCGAAGCAGGGCATTGACAAAGCCAAATTCCTGGAGCAGTACAACTCGTTCTCCGTATCCACCAAGGCGACCCGGTCCACGCAATTACAAAATGCTTACCGCGTGGAAGGGGTGCCGGCCTTGGGTATTGCCGGTCGGTTTTATACCGATGGATCCATGGCGGGCAGTATGGAGCGGGCACTGCAAGTGGCTGAATACCTGATATCGGAGGTCAGGGCGGGTCGGTAGTTCAGCTTTTGTTTTTCTTCTTGCCTTTGCCAGCGCGCCCGGATTCACTTTCTGGCGCGCTTTCCGCTTCCGCTGCGGGGGTTTCAGTCCGGTCGACTTTGCGGGCCTTTTTGGACAGAGTCTTTGATACCTTGGGGCCGTGCCCGTCCAACTCGGCCTCGACACGTTCACACAGGGTGCGCAAAATCTTGACCCGGGCGTAATTCTTGTCGTTGGCTTCGACCAGGGTCCAGGGCGCGTTACCGGTACTGGTGCGCTCGACCATGTCACAAATGGCCTGCTGGTAAGCGTCCCACTTTTCGCGGTTGCGCCAGTCTTCCTGGGTAATCTTGAAGCGCTTGAAGGCGATCTGCTCGCGCGCTTTGAAGCGCTTTAGCTGTTCTTGCTGGCTGATCTGTAGCCAGAATTTCACCACGATCACACCCGACCCGGCCAATTCGTGCTCGAAGTCATTGATTTCGGTGTAAGCACGCAGCCAGTCGTTCTCGGCACAAAACCCCTCAACCCGCTCCACCAGGACTCGCCCGTACCAGGTCCGGTCAAATATCGCCACCTGTCCCTGGCGCGGAATGTGGCGCCAGAAGCGCCACAAGTAAGGCTGTGCGCGCTCTTCCTCGGTCGGCGCCGCCACTGGAATGACCTGGTATTGCCGCGCATCCAGCGCCGCGCCGATGCGCCGGATTGCGCCGCCTTTGCCAGCCGCATCGGCGCCTTCAAAAGCGCACAGCAACGAGCGGCCCTTGAAGCGGGGGTCGCGCAGCAGTTCTGCAAGGCGGCCCTGCCAACGGGACAACTCATCTTCATACGTCTTGTCGGCCAAGCTCAGACTCAGGTCCATTTCGGACAGCACGGTGCGACCATCGGTGTTGACCCGCACCATGGGTGCTACCGGAGACTCCTGTTTGTCCGTACTCGCAAGTTTCTTCTGCAAGGCTTGCAGCAAAATTTGCCCCACGGTCAGCGACCGATAGCGGTCGTCGGTGCCTTCGACGACGACCCAAGGCGCCCAGGGAGTATTGGTCAAACGCAGCAGGTGTCCCGCAACATCCTGCAGTTTGTCGTAAGTCTTCAGTCGGTCCCAGTTCCACTGCGTAACCCGCCAGGCTGTGCGTGGGTCTTTCTCCAGTGCCTTGAGCCGTTTCACCTGGCCCTCCTTGGTCAAGTGAAACCAGAACTTCAGTACCAGCGCCCCTTCGTTGACCAACATGGCTTCAAAACGATTGATCTGGTCTGCCTGAGCGTCCAATTCCTTGAGGGACACTTCGTCCAGAATGCGCTGGCGAATCGGGTCCGAGTACCAGGACCCAGCAAAGATGCCGACGCGTCCCTTGGGTGGGAGCGAGCGCCAGTAGCGCCACATGGGTGGGCGCTCCCGCTCTTCGTCGCTCGGCATGGAGAACGCCAGCGTCGAGATGAAGCGCGGGTCCATCCACTCGTACAGCACGTTGATAGTCTCCCCTTTGCCTGCCCCGTCCTGTCCGCTGATCAGTACCACTACCGGAATTTTCTTGTTTTCCTGTAGGCTGACCTGTGCTTCCAGCAGGGCAGCACGCAGGGCAGGAACCGCTGCCTTGTAGGTTGCCTTGTCAATTTTGTGGCCAAGTTCTGCGGATTCAAACATGGGGGGCTCCGTTGTTGCTAGCGCTCGTGCGCTCAGTTGGGCGTAGGAAATTTGCCGCTGGCAAACAGGCGCCGTGTCGTGGCAACCACAATGAACACATCCTGAGAGCTGAGTTCGGGAAAATGCTCTTTCAGCGTTTGGTATGCCAAGTGGTCGTGGGATTGGCCTTCCCATTGGTTGGCGCCATCAAAGAATGGCCGCAAAGCCTCGAATGCGGCAGGGAAAATGGAACGCAACTGGACATTGGTACGTCGTTCGGCGTTGGTGTCAGACATGGGGCTTCTCCTTTGACTGGTGTGTCATCAGGTCTGCGGCGAAGTTCAACAGACTGGGAGACCACTAGTTTTGGTCATTCTAGGGTGCCACCGAGCTATGTTGTTGTGTTGGCGCAAACAAACACTGTATGGGTGGCGAACCCTTTGTGCAGATCAGGTCAGTGTTGTCCAATCGCTGCCGGTATTTGCACCGGTACAATGAATAAAAAGTTTTAGCAAGTTTCGTGCCTTTATGAAAATCCTGTCGTTTTCATTGATTTTTTTGCTCGCCATTGTCGGTCTGGCACCGTGTGCGTGGGCCGAGAAAGCGGACCGCAACAAGCCGATGATTTTCGAAGCCAACACCATGCGCTATGACGACGTCAAGCAGGTCACGGTCATCGACGGAAATGTAGTTTTGACCAAGGGCAGTATCGTCATTCGGGCGACTCGAATCGAATTGCGTGAAGACCCGGACGGTTACCAGTTTGGCACGATTGCGGGCACCCCCCAGGCCCCGGCGTTTTTCCGGCAAAAAGCCGAAGGCAAAGACGAATTTGTGGAAGGCGAGAGTGAGCGCATCGAATATGACGGTCGCGCCGACACCGTGAAATTCATCGGCAAGGCGCAAACCCGGCGTCTTCGGGGCGCTACATTGGCCGACGAGATCACCGGCGAATTGATCGTCTATGAAAATTTGAGCGACACCTTCACTGTGAACGGCGGTAGCGTCAAAGACCCTTCGGGCAAGCCCATCGGTCGGTTCCGGGGCATGTTGACGCCAAAGCCCGAAGCGGCGCCCTCGGTGCCCAAAGCTGCAGCCCCTGTGCAGGCTGGCGCGGTGCTGCGTCCCACCACGGCGCTGGGGAGTGTGCCAAAGTGACCCCGTCCGTGGAAGCGGTGCCCGATACCGCCATCGGGCGTCTGGAAGTCAGCCATATTCAAAAGTCTTACGGCAAGCGCCAGGTCGTCAAAGATGTGTCGCTGACCGTGCGCACCGGCGAGGTGGTGGGCTTGCTCGGCCCCAACGGCGCGGGCAAGACCACTTCGTTTTACATCATCGTGGGGCTGGTGCGCGCCAGTGCGGGCGACATCACCATTGATGGCCAGTCCATCGAACACATGCCCATTCACCGCCGTGCGCGGCTGGGGCTGGGTTATTTGCCGCAGGAGGCTTCGATTTTTCGCAAGCTCAATGTGGAAGATAACGTGCGGGCCGTGCTGGAGTTGCAGCTCGACGAAGCCGGTCAGCCACTGACCAGCCCAGAAATCGAATTGCGCTTGACCGCCCTGTTGCAAGACCTGCGGGTCGAGCATTTGCGCGCGTCACCTGCGCTGGCGCTCTCAGGCGGTGAGCGACGCCGTGTCGAGATCGCCCGTGCTTTGGCCACCCGGCCCCGCTTCATTTTGCTGGATGAGCCGTTTGCCGGCATTGACCCGATTGCGGTGATCGAGATTCAGCGCATCATCAATTTCCTGAAGGCGCGCGACATCGGTGTGCTGATTACCGACCACAACGTGCGCGAGACTCTGGGTATTTGTGACCATGCTTACATCATCAGTGATGGCAGCGTACTGGCCGAAGGTACCCCATCCGAGATTGTGAACAACGCTGATGTGCGCCGCGTGTACCTCGGTGAGCACTTCAAGATGTAGCTGGATGGTCACCGCATGAAACAAGGCCTTTCATTACGCGTCTCGCAGCACCTGGCGCTCACCCCCCAACTGCAGCAGTCGATTCGCCTGTTGCAGCTCTCCACGCTGGAACTGAGCCAGGAAGTGGAGCAGATGCTCGACGAGAATCCGTTTCTGGAATTGACCCAGGACGAGGCGCCGCGCGAGGAGTTTGGTCTAACGCAGGCCGACACGCCAGTTAGCGAGGGCGAGCGCGAAATGGAATATGCTCCTAATTCAGTAGCTGATTACGCAGACTCCACGGGGGCTAGCGGCCAAAAAGACGAAGATGTTACGCCACTGACCGGCGCTGACGAACCCAGCTGGGATGGCGATGGAACGACCGAGCTGGTGCCCGATGATGGCGAATGGGGCACCGACGCCAAGGCACGCGCCAACAACCTGGGGGATGGCAACGACACCGATGCCACCGAATTGGCACGCTCTCAGGAGTCGCTGCAATCGCATCTGCACCGCCAGGCTCTGAGTTTGCGGCTCAGCGAGACGGATGCGAATGCGCTGCGCTTCCTGATCGAATCCCTCAATAGCGATGGCTACCTGGAAGACCCGCTGGAGGATCTGGCACGCGGTTTGGCGGGCAGTGACGAAGAGCAGGTAGACGACCTGGTGCACCACTTCACCGTCGCGCTGGGATTGCTGCACAGCCTGGAGCCCGCAGGTGTGGGCGCCCGCGATCTGGGTGAATGCCTGCGCTTGCAACTGCGAGCCAAGATGGACGATGTGCTGAACCCGCCAGGCGCTGAAGCTGCCGTGTTGCTGGCGCTGGCCTTGCGCATCTGCGCGCAGCCCATGGAGCTGTTGGCCCGTCGCGACGTGAAAACGCTGGTCCAGCGCTGCGGCGGAACCGACGCACACACCCGCGAAGCCATTGCCCTGATCGCCCGCCTGGAGCCCAAACCGGGGCGTCGCTTTGTCGATGTGGAACGCAACATTGTGGTACCCGATGTGTTGGTACTTCCCGCAGGCAATACCCGTGTGGGGGCTACGCCGCAGTTCCGCGTCATGCTCAACCCCGATGTGATGCCCAAACTGCGCGTACATGACATTTATGCCAATGTGCTGCGCAACCACCGCGGTGGCGGCAAGGACAGCGCCAGCTACGCCGGGTTGCAGCAGCGGCTGCAGGAGGCGCGCTGGTTTATCAAGAACATCCAGCAGCGCTTTGACACTATCCTGCGCGTCAGCACCGCCATCGTGGAGCGGCAAAAGAGCTTCTTTACCCACGGCGAGCTGGCCATGCGGCCACTGGTACTGCGCGAGATTGCAGATGAGTTGGGCTTGCACGAGTCCACCATCAGCCGGGTCACCACGGCCAAATACATGGCCACGCCATTTGGCACCTTTGAGCTGAAGTATTTCTTTGGCTCCGGGCTGGGTACCGAGTCTGGCGGCAATGCATCCAGCACGGCGGTGCGCGCCCTGATCAAGCAGTTCATCAGCGCCGAGAGCAACGCAAAGCCCCTGAGCGACAACCAGATATCCGAAATGCTGAAAGAGCAGGGTATCGAATGCGCCCGCCGCACGGTGGCCAAATACCGCGAGGGGCTGAAGATTGCTCCTGCGTCACTAAGAAAAGCATTGTGAACCAACTCCAAATTTTCCTTCCCTGTGCCGCCGGCGTGGAAGACCTGCTGGCTGCCGAGGTCCATGA
>CAJAVE010000117.1 GCA_903945325.1 uncultured beta proteobacterium
AGTCGCATCAACGGACTCACCCAGTAGCCGCAGACGCTCCTCAAAGTGCACCAGGTGCGGCGACGTAAAGAGGCCGGTGCGGTAACCGGACTGGCCCAAAATGGACTCCAACATGGCGCAGGTGGAGCCCTTTCCGTTGGTACCTGCGACGGTGATGACCGGGCAGTCAAAGCGGATCTGCATACGCTGGGCAACCGTGTGCACGCGCTCCAGACCCATGTCAATAGCAGTGGGGTGCAGGCGCTCACAGTGGGCCAGCCAGTCATCGAGGGTGTTCAGTGCTTGCATAAAGCCGCAGATTGTCGCCCACCTCCGCCATCTGGATCAAAAGTGAGGCCTCTGGAACAGGTGGGCCGGGCGTTTTGCTCCGTGTCCCCCGCCCGCTGTGCGGGCTCCTCCTTTACCTGCGCAAAACGCCCAGCCCTCCTGTTCCGAGACTGTTTCTTTTTGCAAATTTTCAAACAGTAAAAGTCCTACATCAGCGTGAACTTTTCCGTCGATTCGTTGTAGCGCACCCAGGCATACCACGCCAGCAGCAGACCACCCGAGACCAGAAAAGTGATGCCCCAGCTCGCAAACATGTCGGGCATGAAGGCCTGAAAACCCAGTTGGGTGCGCTCAAAGGGGTCGGTGTTGTCTTCATCCACCGCGCTAAGGCCAAACTTCTTGAACAAGGCGCTGGCGGTGGAGCCGCTCCAGGCAAAGAAGAACATGGCCACCCACAGTTTGACGTGCCCTTCGCCCATGCGCCACAACGAACCCGAAGCGCAACCGCCGGCAAAAATCATCCCGATGCCGAAAATGAAGCCCCCTGCCAGTGAACCAATCCAGAATGTGGCCGGAATGGCAATGTAGGGATCGATCACCTTCTTCTGAAACAGCAGAGCTGCGATGGGCATTCCGATGGCCAGCGCCAGTATGACGGCCTTGGTCATCTCGCCCTCAGCGGTCACAAACGGCTCGCGAAAGGCACGCGCAAAACACAGACGCGAGCGGTGCAGGATGAAACCAATCGCAAACCCGGCCAGCACAATGGGCGCGCGGTAGACCAGCGGTGCACTACCCGAATACAGCCACTCCAGGGCCAACACCAGCGTGCCCAGAGCCACCACCCAACCCAGCAACGGGTACACCGCAACCAGCCCAGCGGGCATCTGCAGGCTCGGGGGTGCCTTGGTGCCCCATTCGATGTTTTCCAGCGTCCAGTACAGCATTTTGAAACCGATGGCCGCACCGGCCAGCAAGCCGGCCCACATCGCCCAACCGGCAGGCGACGCGTGCAATACCGGGTTGAAAAAGCCACCGGTGGTGCAGCCGCCCGCCAGGGCCGCGCCAATGCCCAGCAGGGTGCCACCCAGCAATGCCCACACATACTCGATCTTGGGTGGGCGCAGCGGCGAAAACTGGCGCGACAGCAGTGCCGCACAGAAGGCACCCAGCACCAGCATGATGTTCATTAGCGACATGCTGTGCATCCACAACGGCATGCGCTCAGCGGACAGGCCCAACACCGGCCCCAGGCCAATCAGGTTGTTGAACCAGTCACCCCAAAACTTGACGCCGCCAAACACGCCCCAGACCATGCCATTGATCATCAACGCCAGGATGACCACCATCAGCAAGACCGCGCCGAGGTAGGACGACCACTTTTTGACAAACAACTTGTCGTAATCCGACTTGAAACCGGCCACCCATTTGGGTGTGTTGGGGGTGCTCATGCGGCGGGTCCTCTGCAAGAATTCGCGTTGTACTAAGGTGCAAAGCAGTATCACATCAGATGGCCCCTAGCCCAATAGCCCAGAGGGGCTATGCCAGAATCAGACCCATGATTACCCTTTACGGCATCCCCAATTGCGACACCGTCAAGAAAGCCCGCACCTGGCTGACAGACCACAGCGTGGACTACGCCTTCCATGATTTCAAGAAACAGGGCGTGCCCACTGATCTGCTTCCAGCCTGGATAGCCACTGTGGGTCTGGACACCCTGATCAACCGCAGGGGCCCGACCTGGCGCAAGCTGGACGCGGCCCTGCAGGCCAGCGTGGTGGATGCTGCCTCCGCCACGGCGGTGATCGTGGCGAATTCCAGCGTCATCAAGCGCCCGCTGGTGGCGTGGGCGGACGGCACCGTGACAATTGGCTTCAAAGAAGAACTATTTGCAAACCGCGTCAGGCAATCACATCCGGGCTGACCGTGGCCGTCCGGTCCACCACGTGGGTGCGCGCGTTCTCGACGTGAATCCACTGGTCACACAAGGCCAGTGAACTGGGGCGATGCGCAATCAGCAGGATGGTGGTGTTGCGCAGATGCTTTTGAATCGCGGCGCGGATTAGTGCATCGGTTTCCACATCCACACTGGCAGTGGCCTCGTCCATCAGAATGATCCTGGCTTTGGAGAGCAACGCGCGCGCCAGGCATATCAGCTGGCGCTGTCCGGCACTGATATTGCGGCCCCCCTCTTCCAGCGGCGTGGCCAGCCCCTGGGGCAGGCTGTCGAGAAATCCCGCCAGCCCGATCTGCGCCAGTGCCGCCGCAATGTCCGCGTCGCTGAAATCACCTTCCACATCAATCGACTCCCGCAGCGGTCCGAGAAAGAGTATCGGGTCCTGCGGTACGTAGGCTATAGCCCTGCGCAGCCTTGACGGCGGCACATCGGCAATGTTGACCCCATCAATCAGGATTTCACCGCCCCCAACATGCAGAGTACGTAACAGCGCCAGCAGTATGGTGGACTTGCCCGCACCGGTGCGCCCCAGCAATGCAACGTGGCTGCGGGGCGCGACGTCGAAGGTGGCGTCCTGCACGATGACGGGCAGTTCGGGCGCATAACGCAGGCACGCGCCGCGAAACGCGATGGCCCCTTGCTGCGGCCAGTCCAGGGGAATGTTGGCTTCGGTTGCAACCCCGTCTGAAGTCCCTTCTTCGGGCTCCAGTTCCGCCCATTGCTGGCAACGCTCCCACGGCACCAGCACGGTGGCGAGCGCGAAGAAGTCCCGGCATAGCCGCTCGATGCGGGTGAGTAGGCCGAAGGTGAGCGCCAGCAACAGGCCGGCCGCGCCGGTACCCAAATCCGGCAGCAGTGCGTGCCCACCGCCCAGCACCAGCGGAACCAACAGGCACACCATCACCGCGCACGAAACGACGGTGAGCCGCATGGACAGCCAGAACACCAGATCCCAGCGCCGCAACTCGGTGTTCAGGCTCAGCAGCGTGGCAGCTTCAAACTGCGTCAGCAGATGCCGCTCACGCCGAAACGAGCGCAGCGTCGAGTGGCCGCGCAAAGCGTCGTTGAACAGTGAAAACACCGGCGAGCGCGTGATGGAACCCAGGCGTGCGGTCTCCCGTACGGCTGCACCGTAAAGACGGGACACGCGGATCGACACGACTGTGGCAATCGAAAACGGCACGATGGCCGCAGCCGCCACGCCAACAATGCCCACCGCAGCCGCCACCGCAGCGCTGACCCCCTGCGTGAAGCGAAAACCCCGGCCCGCCAGTTCCACATCGAGCTGCTGGATGTCTGCCGAGAACCGGTTCAAGATGCGGCCGGAAGGGGTTGTCTCAAAGAACCGCAGCGGCGACTGCATGACCCCGCCCAGCATGCGGTCGTGCGCCTTCTGTGCCGTGTGGGCGCACGCCTTGCGGAACGTGACCTGTGCCATGTAGCTCGCCAGTACCGTCAGCACCGTCAATGACGCAAAAGCCAGGAAGAAGCGCGTGGCACTCATCGCATCCGCACCGTCCATGCGCGACATCAGAACCTGCTGCGACATCGGAAGCACACTGGCGACCAGCATCAGCGCCAGCATCGCAATCGCCCCTGCTGCAGCCCGCCCGGCCCAGTTGCTGTCGCCCAGCGTCAGCAGCAGGTTCTTCCATAGCGAGCCCTGCACCCGACCCACGGCCTGCGTCTCGGTTGTGGTGAGCACCTCCTCCTTGCCGGCACCGCCCTGGAAACCTGTCCCGAGCTGGTGGGCGACCTGGTGCTGGTCGGAGTGACCCTCCCGCTCAATGCGCAGGAAGTTGGCAAAGCGCGGGCTCGCCGCCAGCAGCTCGGCCAGCGTGCCAAACTGGGATGACCCATCGGCGTCCAGAAACAGGATGCGATCGAACCGCTCCAGTTGGGCCAACCGGTGCGTCACGCAAATGCGCAGGCTCGCCCGCCACTGGCCAAACACCAGCGCGTTGGCCACACGCGCCTCGGTTCCGACGTCGAGCGCCGAAAAGGGATCGTCCAGGATGATGACATCGGCCGGGTGCAAGGCGGCCCGCGCCAGCGACAGGCGCTGTTTTTGTCCGCCGGAAAGATTGAGCCCGCGCTCACCAACTTCGGTATCCAGGCCGCCGGGCCACTGCGCCACGTCTTGCGACAGGTTGGCCAGCTCCATTGCGCGGTTCAGTGCTGCGTCTGGCCATTCCTCCCGTCCACCGAACAGCGTCAGGTTGTCACGCAGCGAGCCACTGGCCACGAAAGTCTCCTGTGGGCAATAGGCAAAGCGCGGCGCAGTGCCCCAGGTGATCCCGCCCGCCGTTGGGGAGTACTCGCCTAGCAGCGTGCGCAGCAGCACGGTCTTGCCGGAACCGATAGGACCCACAATGGCGAGGCTCTGACCTGCTTCGAGCTCAAAAGAAATGTCGCGCAGGACGTGCGTGCCGGGTTGGGCCCCAAACGCGAGCTTGGTGACGGTGAGTGCCTTGCCGCCATCGGGTGCGCGGACTATTGCTGCGGCCGGGGCTGCGGTAGCAGGCTCGTCCGGCAGTTTGAAGTACTCCAGCAAGCGCCGTGCCGAGACCTCGGTTTGCGCCAGCGTGCTTGCCACATCGCTGATTACCATGAACGGAAATTCCAGCCCCTGAAAGATCAGCAACGTGGGCAATAGCATGGCCGCGTGCAATTCGCCGCCCCGCAGAATGTGAATGCCATAGGTGAAGGTGGCCACCACCAGACCGGCGCACGAGAACAGCAGCGAGGCCCGGGTTTGCAACAGCATCACGTCGATCAGGCGGTCCACCTCCGCACTGCGCGTGCGCCGCGCCTTGGCCAGGAACAGGGAGGACCAGCCGGAGAGCTTGATCACCTTGCTGGCTGAGAGGATTTGCGACAGCAGGTCCAGCCGCTGGTCGCGCGTTCGCAGCAATTCACCCTGGCGCTTGGAAGTCTCGCGCACGATGATCCTGAGCAGCGGCACACTCAGGGCCATGAACGCAAGGCCGGCAATGGCCGTGGAGCCCATGTAGCGCCACAGCAGGGCTGCCGCGATGCTGATATGCACGACCACCAACAGTCCATCCACCATGCGCTCCACGCAGACACTCACGGCCGGCACATCGACCTGCATCAGGTTCTGCATATTGCCCTGCGGCAAGCCGTGGCGAACAGCCGGCGATAGGCGGAACCACTTCGTCGCAAAGGCCTGCATCAGTGCGCTCTTTTGCAACAGTTGCGCATGGGCAAAGGCCTGCAGGTAGCGCTGAAAACTGACGTTGGTGAGGTATATGACCAGCGGGAAACACAACAGGAAGACCAGGTTGGACATCTCCAGTGGAGCCGCCTTGATGGAATCGAAACCGGTCATGAAATGCTCGATCAGCAGCGCGGGTGCGGCTGCGGCAACGGTGGCAATGGTCATGTACACCAGCGTGCGCCAGAACTGGGGTCGGGTTGAGCGCATGACGCTACCCACCAGCGTCCACGGACCACCACTCACGTCGAGCTTCAGCTGCGCTTTGCCGTGCGTCTTTTCCATCGCCTCCAATCGCGGCGCGATGTCCTCCACGCCCATGGAGACGTTGTCCTGCGCCAGGCGCTTGAGCTCGGGCGTCAGGTGGGGAAAGTAGTCATCGCGGAGGGATCGCAGCGCCGCAATCGGGATCTGAATCAACATCGAAACGAGTATCGCATCCCAAGTGAAAAGACGCTGGAAAGGTGCTGCTCGGGCAGTGCCCTAAAATTGGAGCCACTGCAACCGAGCAAACCCCATGAGCACCACCACTACCCAAATCGACAGCGTTTCCGTCACCACCAAAGCCAATGTGTACTTCGACGGCAAGTGCGTCAGCCACGGCATCACCTTTGCCGACGGCACCAAGAAGTCCGTGGGCGTGATCCTGCCCGCCACGCTAACCTTTAACACTGGTGCGCCCGAGATCATGGAATGCGTAGCCGGTAGCTGCGAGTACCAGCTCGACGGCAGCGATGTCTGGGTGAAGTCGTCCGAAGGCGAACAATTCAGCGTTCCGGGCAACGCCAAGTTCCAGATTCGTGTGACCGAGGGTTTTGACGCGTACCACTACATCTGCCACTTCGGCTGAGCGCCGATCCAGCAATCCAGATTTGCTCCTTTTTTTATAGCTGCTCACGCACATTCAGCGGGGGCTAGAGGCCAATTTCATGTCAAATACCATCCTGCAAAACATCCCCGCCGGCCAAAAGGTCGGCATCGCCTTCTCTGGTGGCCTGGACACCAGCGCAGCCCTGCACTGGATGAAGCTCAAGGGCGCCCTGCCCTACGCCTACACCGCCAACCTGGGCCAGCCCGACGAAGCGGATTACGACGAGATTCCGCGCAAGGCCATGGAGTACGGCGCCGAGAAAGCCCGTCTGGTGGACTGCCGCCCGCAGCTGGCCGCCGAGGGCATCGCCGCATTGCAAAGCGGTGCTTTCCACATCACCACCGCCGGCAACACCTACTTCAACACCACGCCGCTGGGCCGCGCCGTGACCGGCACCATGCTGGTGAGCGCGATGAAGCAGGACGACGTCAACATCTGGGGTGACGGTAGCACCTTCAAGGGCAACGACATCGAGCGCTTCTACCGCTACGGCCTGTTGACCAACCCCGCGCTCAAAATCTACAAACCCTGGCTGGATCAGGCCTTTATTGACGAGTTGGGCGGCCGCGCCGAAATGTCCGCGTTCATGACAGCGCGTGGCTTTGGCTACAAGATGAGCGCCGAGAAGGCCTACAGCACCGACAGCAATATGCTGGGGGCCACGCATGAGGCCAAGGACCTGGAGTTCCTGAACAGCGGCATCAAGATCGTAAACCCCATCATGGGCGTTCCGTTCTGGAAAGACGACTGCTCCGTCCGTGCCGAAGAAGTGTCGGTGCGCTTTGAAGAGGGCCGTCCTGTTGCTTTGAACGGTGTCGAATATCCCGACCTGGTGAGCCTGATTCTGGAAGCCAACCGCATTGGCGGACGCCACGGCCTGGGCATGAGCGACCAGATCGAAAACCGCATCATCGAAGCCAAGAGCCGCGGCATCTACGAAGCTCCCGGACTGGCCTTGCTGTTCATCGCCTACGAGCGTTTGGTGACCGGCATCCACAACGAAGACACCATCGAACAGTACCGCGACAACGGCCGCAAGCTCGGTCGCCTGCTGTACCAGGGCCGCTGGTTTGACAGCCAGGCCATCATGTTGCGCGAAACCGCCCAGCGCTGGATCGCCAGCGCCATCACCGGAATCGTCACACTCGAATTGCGCCGCGGCAACGACTACTCACTGCTGAACACCGAGTCACCCAACTTGACCTATGCGCCCGAGCGTTTGAGCATGGAGAAGGTGGAAGACGCGCCGTTCAGCCCGCTGGACCGAATTGGACAATTGACCATGCGCAATCTGGACATCACCGACACCCGCGCCAAGCTGGGCATCTATGCACAAAGCGGCATGCTGTCGCTGGGCAAGGACGGAGACTTTTTGACGCTGGGCGGTGACAAGTAAGTCGCCCTTCCTTTTCGGTGGTGTCGCGCTCAGTGCCAGGCGGATCGTACCTGGCAGCCTTCATGTGTTCACTACCCGATACGAGTACAGCTGCTGAAAGACTGGAAGCGAATCTGGGGTCGGATCACCGGCAGCGCAGCGGACGTGTGCTCTGACCCCAGATTCGCGTTTTTGGCCGACGCACGGATATCTGGCTAAGACGCACTGCTGGCATCCACCCGGTGTCCTCGTGAGTCAGGTAGGCAGCGGAAGCGGCTGTTCGGTTCGTGTGTCTGTCTAAAACAGATAAGCTAACAGCGATACGAAAACTGCTCATCTGCCAGCTATGCCATCAATGTTGCCGACTGACATTTCACTTTCCCCTGCGGGACTCAACGAATTCGACTACATCTACCGCCTGTGTGAGGCAACAATGCGCGAATATGTTGAGGCCGATTTGGGCGATTGCTTTGAAGCTATTGCGGGTCCGACGATTGCCGCATTGATAGCGAAGGGTTTTTTTTCGACGATCGAAATGAACGGCGAGCGTGTCGGAGCAGTCGCGGTTGAGCAGCATGAAACACACCATCAACTTGAAGAACTGTACGTGCAGCCATGTAGCCAGAATCAGGGCGTCGGTAAGGCAGTCATGCTCATGGTTATTGCTAAGGCAGGTTTGCGGCGAATACCCATCCGGCTTCACGTCCTCGCGTCGAATCGGGCTCGGACGTTCTATGAACGACTTGGCTTCGTGGTTACAAGGGCAGCGAAAGAGGTAATCTACATGGAACGAACACCTTGAAGATTGCGACTAGCCGCCGCAATGGTCAATGCTGACCGTGCGGGTGCCCGAATGTCCGCTGTCTGGAGAATTGGATTTTTGCTTTCAGCCCTCTGGAGTCATCCACAGCGTCAAATCCTATGACTCCTTGCGCCCTTGGATTCAACCGGTCGATGCAACACCTTAAATTCTGCATGAGCAGAAGGAGTGTTGCAGATGAAGCGAAGACCAAGGATTTACTATTCGGATAGTCAGAAGGCCCTGATGTGGGAGCGTTGGAAAAAGGGGGAATCCC
>CAJAVE010000118.1 GCA_903945325.1 uncultured beta proteobacterium
CTGGCGAAAGGTCTCGTAGCCGTCCATGTCGGGCATCATCACATCCAGCAGGATCAGGTCAGGCGCCAGTTCGCGGGCCAGTGCCAGGCCAGTCTCGCCCGAGGTAGCGACCTGTAGCTCAAAGTCATCGCCCAGGGCCGCCCCCAGCGCTATCAGGTTCGCCGGCGTATCGTCGATGGCGAGAACGGTTGATTTTCGATTAGTCATATTGCGGTATCCCACCCCTGCTGTGCCGCCATTTGGCGCAAGCGTTGTTGAACCAGATCAAAGCGAAACTCCTGCAGCAGGCGTCCGGTCTGCGCCATATCGTCGGCCAGCGCGGTGCCGGCCACGGCCTCCTGCATCTGCCTGAAGCAGGCGATGGAAGCAAACTTGCTGTGTGCGAGTTGCGGCGTGATCTCAGCCATCAACTCGCGAATGCGCACCACATCCACCGGCCCGCCACCAGGCACCGGCGCAGAAGGCGGATCGGCTGTGGCAGAGGGTGCTCGCGCCAGCCATCGCGTCAGCGTGGCCTTGAGCTGGTCCATGGCAATCGGTTTGGTCAGAACCCCATCCATCCCCGCGTCCATGCACTGCTGGCGATCATCTGCGAAGGCACCCGCCGTCAAGGCCACCACCGGCAGACGCGCACGCCCGGTCTGTACCTCCCAGGCCCGCAGCTTCATTGTTGCGGTACAGCCGTCCATCACCGGCATCTGCAGGTCCATCAGAACCAGGTCAAACGGCTCTGCGGGCTGGAGCGCCAACAGCGCATCCAGCGCCTGCTGGCCATCGCCGGCGAGCGTGACCTGCACGCCGTGCTTGCCCAGCAGAGTCTGGATCACCGCCTGGTTGGCAGGGTTATCCTCCACCACCAGCACGTGGCCATCAAATGCGGCCGGCAGTAGCGCGCCGACCGCCTCGTGCCCCAAGGCCGCCACAGAAGTCTTTGTCTCACTGCACGGTGCATACGCCAGTCGCACCCGAAACCAAAAGCGCGACCCCTGACCGGGCTCGCTGTGCATGCCAACCTCGCCGCCCATCAATTCAGCCAGGTTGCGCACAATGGACAGTCCCAGGCCGCTACCGCCGTACTCGCGCGTGGTGGAGGTGTCAGCCTGAGAAAAGCTCTGGAACAACAGGGACTGCTTGTCCAGTGCAATCCCCACGCCGGTATCGCAGACCGAAAATTCAAGCAAGGCCCCGAGTTCGCTGCGGCCAATTTCGCTGGCCTCGATGCGGATGTGGCCCTGCCGGGTGAACTTGATCGCGTTGCTCACCAGGTTGGCGAGCATCTGTCGCAGGCGAAGCGGGTCGCCCAGGTAGCAAGCGTCAAGCGCACCGCCCCATTGGCACTCGATCGTCAGCTTTGCGTTTCGCACCTGCTCACCAAACTGGGCCTCGGCCTCGGCAATCAGTGCAAGCGGCTGTATGGCAATGGCTTCGAGCTGCAGGCTCCCGGCCTCCACCCGGGAAAGGTCCAGTATGTCGTTGAGCAGGGCCAGAAGAGTTTGCCCGGAGCTGACGATGGTGCGGGCGTATTCGACGCGCTCGCGGTCCGCAATGCCAGGCAACAGCAACACCTGCGCCATGCCCAGAATGCCATTCATGGGCGTGCGGATCTCGTGGCTCATGGTGGCCAGAAACCGGCTCTTGGCCCGGTTGGCAGCTTCTGCTGCGTCGCGGGCGGCGGAAAACTCTGTGACATCGCTGAACGTGCGCACCACGTCGCCCGATGGCATGCGGTAGGTGTGCACTTCAAGGTTTCGCCCATCCGGC
>CAJAVE010000119.1 GCA_903945325.1 uncultured beta proteobacterium
GATCAAGCGCAGCCGGTCGATTTGGGCGGGTGGCCGCATAGGCCTCAAATGGCTATTTTTGTTGATCAAGTTGCCGCAGTTTCACCAAGTTCAGCAAAGTTGCTGATTTGGACAGCACCCTCCGGGAAACGTGCAACGATTTCCAGTTGACCGCCCATGGCTTTAATGTGACTGCGCAAAGTGGACAAATACATATCGGTCCATTTTTCCATTTTGGCGATGGCCGGTAGCGCTGCTACGCCGGGGAAGATCAAGGTGATGTTTGCCGAAGACGAGCTGCAGGCGGAAGACCTGCTGTGCCAGGTGAGGGATGCGCCGCCCAGGGGGGATGAGTGAGTGAGGCGGTCTTCCGTTTGGAGACGGCTGCCGGTTACAGGGGCTCGCAGCGGCCGAAATTGTGTGCCAAATAGGCTTCTAGCCCCCGTGGAATGTGCGTAAGCAGCTCATGTATTTATAGCAAAATGCTTTGCTTTTCGTCAAGACTGTCGGGGTGTCTGAGTTGCTTGTGGGATGGTTGGCGGACGGCAATGTGGAGTAACCTGCCGTTCGCTGCGGCACATTGAATTGAACCATTTTCTCCATACCGGTCGTAGCCGGTGTTGGTCCAATTTCATCATTTGCCCATCGCGAAAACTCCAATGCAGTCGTTCGCGGGCGAAAATCCGTTTTTGGCCGTGGCGACCAGCAGTGCAGCGATTGCAGACGGTCATGGGCGTGGTCCAGTGGGCTATAGTTCTCAATAACCTAACCCTTTACACATTCGTTAGGCCGCACAAGTCCACCAACCTCTGCACTCGAAAGCTCTATCCGTGATCGAAAGAATCTTCACCCGCTCGACTGCTGATGGATCGACGCACGAGCATCAATCTGTGAACGTCATTACTGGCGCGGGAATTGAGGGCGATCGGTACTTCGATCGACATGAAGAGCCAGGCCAGAACATCACTCTAATCGAGGCCGAAGAAATCGAGCGTTTCATCTCTGAGCATGACAGGCCGCATGACCTTTCAATCACAGGGAGAAATCTTGTCACCCGCGGCGTACGCCTGAACGAGTTGGTTGGCAAGGAGTTCACAGTTGGCTCGGTTTTGCTTCGAGGCGTGGAGCTTTGTGAACCGTGTCTAGGTTTGGGTGAAGCCCTGGCAACTGGAGAAATCACGCCACCAATCGTCGTAAAGTCACTTGTGCACCGGGCCGGCCTCAGAGCTGATGTGTTGTCTACGGGTTCAATCTCAGTAGGCGCCACCATCGCGAGTGCGGCCCAACCCCTCGCTCAAGCGGAGCGCCAACGGCAGGCCGCTTAAGTCATACGTTAAACCTGCATTTGAGAGACCGCTTCGGAGCGCCGGAAAAGTCGGCTTCCAGCCCATCACTGCCGCCGGTTTGCAGCGATTGCAGCCGGTGGGGAGCGTGGTCCAGTGGACTATCGTTCTTAACGATTTACCCCCTTACACATTCGTTAGCTTTAAAGAAAGCGCCATCAATGAACCTTGGGCATCACGTAGAGAGCTATCGTTTTTGGGACATCGTGACTCAGTGGGCTCGAGAAACGCTTCAGCACGAGCACGTCATCGCGAGGGCACTGGCCAAAGGTGTGGTGCGCGATGGGCTTCGGGCGCAAAGCGTAGATTCGAAGTGGGCAAATAGGGGAACGTTTGAATTACGCGGCCTGCCGTTTGTTGGC
>CAJAVE010000120.1 GCA_903945325.1 uncultured beta proteobacterium
CAACCACTCTGCAGATGGTCCGCTAAAGGTCAGGCTCTGAACCGGTATGGCTTCAAAGGATTGAGTTGAAACCAGGTAGTTGAACCACCAGCCCAAGGCTACCGCCATGCCGACACCGACCCCACCCAGCCACAACCAGCCGCTGCGTTTTGGGCTGCGCCAGGAGAAATATAGCGCTGCGGCCAGCCAGACCAGGCCGGCAATGAGTCCACCCCATGGCCCAACGCCGCTGATGGCCAGCAGATCCCGGGAGGCACCACCCTCCACGGTCCACCATTCGCTGATACCGGTGCGTAGCGGGGCCAGCGCGCCCGAAAGCGAGGCCTGTGCACTGACGGCAAAAATCAACCCCGATAACAGCGCGCGCAAATTGCCATTGGCTGATAACACTAAAAGGCGACTGGCGCAGCCACGGGTCATGATCATGCCGGCGCCAAAAACCAGACCACCAATCAGGGCGCCAGAGAGACTGCCACGCATGGCGATCTGGCGCGTGGTGCTAATGTCCAGGTTGTGTGTCAACAGCAGCAACTGAACCGCGACGACCGCTGCGGAAAAAGCAAATAGCCAGACAGACAGCTTTTCACCAAATGAGCGGTGCCAGAACTCGATAACTGCCGCGCGCAGGCAAAAGCGCGACCGTTGTGCAAAAAAACCAAACAGCATGCCAATTGCTGCTCCACCCGCAGCCAGCACCGTGCTGTCTCCATAACGCTCCAGAATGGTTGCCAGATCCACTGCATTCCCCAATAATTCAGCAAATGCTTATATTAATGCCAAGTGCCGCGCTTGTGTCGGGTTCTTGGCTGCGGGAACTCGTAAAGGACTATTGATGCTTCTGTTCTTCCAATCGCCCCTACCTGCGGGCGTGCGCTATGCTCTCGTTTTCATTCTGGCTATTGCCAGCGCATTTGCGTCTGCCCAGACTCCGAATAGTCCCGCGGCCGACGATAGTGACGACTTTTCGCTCACCCCACCGCGTGTGGTTGCGCGGCGCGTAGCGGATTCGTCCTGGTACGTTCAGGGTCTTGGCGCGCTTGGCAGCAGTGCCAACCAGAACTTCATCTCCAACGCTGCCTTTGTAGTAACGCCAGCAGGAGTTGTCGTGATAGATGCTCTGGGCTCACCCGTGCTTGCCGATCAACTGATGGCTGAAATCAGCAAAGTCACACCGTTGGCTGTAACCCATGTGATCGTGACGCACTACCATGCGGACCACATTTACGGCCTCCAGTCGTTCAAGGCCAAAGGCGCGCGCATCATCGCCCACCGCGCTGCGAAGGAATACCTGCACTCTGATACGGCGCTGATTCGCCTGGAGGCCTCACGCCAAACGTTGGCACCCTGGATTGACAATTCCACGCGGCTCATACCGGCTGACGACTGGATCGATGGCCCGACTGATTTGATCATAGGTGGGGTACGTTTCTTGTTGCAACCAGTGGGTCCATCTCACACCCCGGAAGACCTTGTGGTCTATTTGCCGAAAGAGAAAATACTGTTCGCAGGGGATCTGGTGTTTCGTGGACGGATTCCCTATGTGGGGCAGGCCGACAGCGGTCACTGGATCAAGTCTTTGCAGACCCTGCTGGATTTTGAGACTGCCACCATCGTGCCGGGGCACGGTCCTCTATCCGCCCAGGCCCGTCACGACATGGAACTGACCCGCGACTACCTGGTCTTTTTGCGTGAGACCATGAGTCAGGCTGCCAAAAACATGGAGCCCTTTGATGATGCCTACCGGGCAACCAACTGGGCCCGGTTCGAGGGCTTGCCCCTGTTTCGCATTGCCAACCGCATGAACGCCTACAACACCTATTTGCTGATGGAGAGGGACGCTCAATGACGAATCCGTACTTTCGAGCCGACAGGCGCCTGTTTTTGACGACCGCAAGCGTGGGTATGGTCGCGGCAAGCGCAGGGAGCGCGTGGGCCGCTGGATCTGTTCTGCCTGCACCGCAGTCGCTAACCGACGAATTGGCAAAGGCGTTGGAGAAGGGAAACCCGCTGGTCGTGATGGTCAGCCTGGAGGGCTGCCCGTTTTGCCGCGTGGCGCGGGATAGCTACCTGGAGCCCTTGCGGCGTCAAGAGGGCATACCCATTTTTCAGATCGACATGCGCAGCGCACACACGGTACGCGACTTTAGCGGCGCAACCGTCACCCACGATCAATTGGTACAGGCTTGGAGAATCACCATTGCGCCTACCGTGCTCTTCTTTGGGCCGCGTGGCAAAGAGATTGTTCCCCGTATGGAGGGTGGCTATATTGCCGACTTCTATGGCGCCTATTTGGACCAGCGTGTCGAGCAAGCTCGTTCCCAGATCAAGGCAGTGAAATCAAGCTGAATTGTGCCACCGGGCATCGCGCTGCGGTGTCACGACTTGCGATGGAAATATTGTTTGTTTCGCAAGCCATGTGTAAGGGCGCTCCGTGAGACTCCTACTGTCATAGCGAGACTCTTGAAACTTGTTTGCTGTCAATTGGTGGCACAATCAGGTTCGTAACTAGGCCCTTCCCACGCCACAGTCGCATCCGCCAAACGGTTCAGCCGTGCCGCGGAAGGTTAATTTAAATCAGCTTTAACCAGCTAATGTTTCCCTCAGGGAAACGGAGGTCAGCGGAATATGAGTGAATCCACGTCGCAGAAGACGAGCCCTGCGTCAGTCTATCAGGCCTACGCCAGCAATACGTACCTTTTCGGTGGCAATGCGCCATACGTCGAAGAGATGTACGAAAACTACCTTGCCAACCCCGGAAGCGTGACCGATACGTGGCGCGAGTACTTCGACGCCCTGCAGAATGTGCCTGCTGGCGATGGAAGTGATGCGCGCGACGTGCCCCACCTGCCGGTGATCAACGCATTTGCCGAGCGGGCCAAGCAGGGCGGCACCCGGGTGGTAATGGCCACCGGTGCAGACTCTGAAATGGGGCGCAAACGCACTGCAGTGCAGCAGCTGATTGCCGCCTACCGCAACGTTGGTGCCCGCTGGGCCGATCTGGACCCGCTAAAACGCCACGGGCGTGACAACATCCCTGAGCTGGAACTGTCGTTTTATGGCTTCAGCGACGCGGACCAGGAAACCGTTTTCAATACCAGTAACACGTTCTTCGGCCGTGACACCATGAGTTTGCGCGACCTGATGAACGCCCTGCGCGAGACCTACTGCGGTACTCTCGCAGCCGAGTTCATGTACACCACGGACCAGAATCAAAAGCGATGGTGGCAGCAAAAGCTGGAATCCGTTCGCAGCAAGCCGCATTTCTCTGCGGAAAAGAAGAAACACATTCTGGATCGCCTGACCGCAGCCGAAGGGCTGGAGAGATTCCTGCACACCAAGTACGTTGGGCAAAAGCGTTTCTCGCTCGAAGGTGGCGAAAGCTTTATTGCTTCCATGGACGAACTGATCCAGCAGGCTGGCGCCAAGGGCGTGCAAGAAATAGTCATTGGTATGGCCCACCGTGGCCGTCTGAACGTGCTGGTCAATACACTGGGCAAGATGCCGGGCGATTTGTTTGCCGAGTTCGACCACACGGCGCCTGAAGACCTTCCAGCCGGTGACGTGAAATATCACCAGGGCTTCAGCTCTGACGTGACAACCCCGGGTGGTCCGGTTCACTTGTCGCTGGCGTTCAACCCTTCGCACTTGGAAATCGTTAACCCCGTGGTTGAAGGCTCGGTGCGCGCCCGTATGGATCGCCGTGGCGACACGCTGGGCAACCAGGTGCTGCCGGTGCTGGTGCACGGTGACGCGGCTTTTGGTGGCCAGGGCGTCAACCAGGAAACCCTATGCCTGGCGCAAACCCGCGGTTACGCCACGGGTGGCACAGTGCACATCATCATCAACAACCAGATCGGTTTCACCACATCTGACCCGCGCGACATGCGCTCCAGCGCCTTCTGCACTGACATCGTGAAGATGGTCGAGTCTCCAGTGCTGCACGTCAACGGTGACGATCCCGAAGCCGTGGTCTTGGCCACGCAACTGGCCTTGGAGTTCCGCCTGGAATTCCGCCAGGACGTGGTGGTGGACATCACGTGCTTTCGCAAGCTGGGCCACAACGAGCAAGACACGCCGATGCTCACGCAGCCGCTGATGTACAAGAAGATTGCAGCGCACCCCGGCACCCGCAAGCTCTACGCAGACAAGCTGGCTGCACAAGGGTTGGGCGAAACGCTGGGCGAGGATATGAGTAAGGCCTACCGCGCCGCCATGGATGCCGGCATTCACACGGTGGACCCAGTGTTGACCAACTTCAAGAGCAAGTACGCCGTGGATTGGTCGCCCTTCCTGGGTAAGAAGTGGACGGATGCTGGCGATACAGCTATTCCGCTTGCAGAGTGGAAGCGTCTGGTCGATAGACTGACCACGCTGCCCGCCAGCGTTACCCCCCACTCTTTGGTAAAGAAGGTCTACGACGACCGGGCTGCCATGGGCCGGGGCGAGGTCAATGTGGACTGGGGCATGGGCGAGAGCATGGCCTTTGCGTCCCTGGTTGCCAGCGGTTATCCGGTGCGTCTGTCTGGCGAAGACAGTGGCCGCGGCACCTTCACCCACCGACATGCCGTGATCCATGACCAGGCGCGTGAAAAGTGGGATGCCGGCATTTACGTGCCGCTGGAAAACGTGGCCGACAAGCAGGCGCCCTTTGTTGTGATCGACTCGATCCTGTCCGAGGAGGCTGTCCTGGCCTATGAGTACGGCTATGCATCGAACGACCCCAACACGTTGGTAATCTGGGAAGCCCAGTTTGGCGATTTTGCCAACGGCGCCCAGGTGGTGATTGACCAGTTCATTGCGTCTGGTGAAGTGAAGTGGGGTCGCGTCAACGGCATCACGTTGATGTTGCCGCACGGCTATGAAGGCCAGGGTCCAGAGCACAGCTCGGCGCGCCTGGAGCGCTTCATGCAGTTGGCGGCAGATGCCAACATGCAGATCGTGCAACCAACCACAGCCAGCCAGATCTTCCACGTGCTGCGTCGCCAGATGGTTCGTAATTTGCGCAAGCCGCTGATCATCTTTACACCGAAGTCGCTGCTGCGCAATAAGGACGCTACTTCGCCTCTGTCCGAGTTCACAAAGGGTGTGTTCCAGACCGTCATTCCCGAGAGCAAGGCACTTAAGGCGGACAAGGTCAAGCGCCTGGTGGCCTGCTCTGGTAAGGTTTACTACGATCTGGTCAAGAAGCGCGAGGAAAAGGGCATTGATGATGTGGCCATCATCCGCATTGAGCAGTTGTATCCGTTCCCGCACAAGGCATTCGCCACGGAACTGAAGAAGTACCCGAATGCAACCGACATCGTGTGGTGCCAGGACGAGCCGCAGAATCAGGGTGCCTGGTTCTTCATCCAGCACAACATTCACGAAAACATGACGGACGGCCAGCGCCTTGGCTACTCGGGCCGCGCCGCATCGGCTTCGCCCGCGGTGGGCTACGCCCACCTTCACCTGGAGCAGCAAAAAGCCCTGGTTGAAGGCGCTTTTGGGAAGCTCAAGGGCTATGTCCTGAGCAAGTAATGCTCACGCCCCACTCGATATAAACAATTCGGAAAGAACAAAATGGCAATCGTAGAAGTAAAAGTACCTCAGCTCTCTGAGTCAGTGGCCGAAGCCACCTTGCTGCAATGGAAGAAGAAGGTCGGCGATCTGGTCCTGGTGGACGAGATCCTGATTGACGTGGAAACCGACAAAGTAGTGCTGGAAGTGCCAGCACCCAGTGCCGGCGTGCTCGTTGAAATTGTGGCGGCGGACGGCGCAACCGTGGCCGCCGAACAGCTGATCGCCCGCATTGACACCGAAGGCGCTGCCGGCGCTGTTGCTGCGCCCGCCGCCGCACCGACTGCTGCTGTGGCAGCGGCACCGGTGGCCGCAGTTGCCCAGACCAGCAACTCCAAGGCGGGTGTGGCCATGCCCGCTGCGGCCAAGCTGCTGGCCGACAACAACCTGACGGTCAATGCCGTGGCTGGCACAGGCAAGGATGGCCGCGTCACTAAGGGTGATGTACTGGGTGCCGTCGCCGCCGGTTCTGCTACAAAAACAGTAGCGACTGTCTCAATCCCTACGGGGGCTCCGACCAAGGTATTGCCTCAGGTTGCGGCACCGGCTGCTCTGCACCTGGGCGACCGACCCGAGGAGCGCGTGCCCATGAGCCGCCTGCGTGCCCGTGTGGCCGAGCGTCTGTTGCAGTCGCAAAGCACCAACGCCATCCTGACCACCTTCAACGAGATCAACATGGCTCCGGTCATGGACATGCGCAAGCGCATGCAGGAGCGTTTCGAGAAGGAACATGGCGTCAAGCTCGGCTTCATGAGCTTCTTTGTCAAGGCTGCGGTGCATGCCCTGAAGAAGTTCCCGGTGCTGAACGCCTCGGTGGACGGCACCGACATCGTCTACCACGGCTATTTCGACGTGGGCATCGCCGTGGGCTCGCCCCGTGGCTTGGTGGTGCCGATTCTGCGCAACGCCGACCAGATGAGCTTTGCCGAGATCGAGAAGAAGATTGCCGAGTTTGGCCAAAAGGCCAAGGACGGCAAGCTGGGCATTGAAGACATGACCGGCGGCACCTTCTCCATCTCCAACGGCGGCACCTTCGGCTCCATGATGTCCACACCCATCATCAACCCGCCCCAGTCGGCCATCCTGGGCGTGCACGCCACCAAGGACCGCGCCATGGTTGAGAACGGCCAGGTGGTGGTGCGCCCCATGAACTACTTTGCCATGTCCTACGACCACCGCATCATCGACGGCCGAGAAGCCGTGCTGGGTCTGGTGGCCATGAAGGAAGCGCTGGAAGATCCGGCTCGCTTGCTGTTTGATATTTGAGACTTTGTGGGACCGACCGCAGCTACACGAAGTGAGCTAGCTCTGTCCCCAACTGATTAGGATTTTTATGAGTAAACAATTCGACGTGATCGTCATTGGCGGCGGCCCTGGTGGCTATATCGCTGCTATTCGCGCAGCCCAACTGGGCTTTGAAGTCGCCTGTATCGACGAGTGGAAGAATGACAAGGGTGGCCCGGCTCTTGGCGGCACCTGTACCAATGTAGGCTGCATCCCGTCCAAGGCGCTGCTGCAATCCAGTGAGCACTTTGACCATGCCAATAACCACTTCGCCGACCACGGCATTGCAGTGAAGGGCGTGACCATGGATGTGGCCAAAATGGTTGCCCGCAAAGACATGGTGGTCAAGCAGAACAACGACGGTATCCAGTACCTGTTGAAGAAGAACAAGATTGCGTTCTTCCACGGTCGCGGTTCGTTTGTCAAAGCGGCTGACGGAGGCTACGTCATCAACGTGGCCGGCGCTGTTGAAGAATCACTGCTGGGCAAGCAGGTCATCATCGCCACGGGCTCCAACGCACGTGCCTTGCCGGGCACGCCGTTTGACGAGGAGCGCATTTTGTCTAACGACGGCGCCTTGCGCATTGGCGCGGTTCCCAAGAAACTGGGCCTGATTGGTTCTGGCGTGATCGGTCTGGAAATGGGCTCGGTCTGGCGTCGTCTGGGTGCCGAAGTCACCATCCTAGAAGGTCTGCCAACCTTCCTGGGCGCAGTGGACGAGCAGGTCGCCAAGGAGGCGCACAAAGCCTTTACCAAGCAGGGTCTCAAGATCGAACTGGGTGTGTCAGTGGGTGAGATCAAGTCCACCAAGAAGGGCGTCTCCATTGCCTACACTAGCGCCAAGGGTGAGGCACAGGCGCTTGAAGTGGACAAGCTCATCATCTCGATTGGCCGCGTGCCCAATACGATCGGCCTGAATGCCGAAGCCGTTGGCTTGGCACTGGACGAGCGCGGAGCTATTGTTGTGGACGGCGACTGCAAGACCAACCTGCCGGGTGTCTGGGCGGTGGGCGACGTGGTGCGCGGCCCCATGCTGGCACACAAGGCGGAAGAAGAGGGCGTGGCAGTTGCCGAGCGCATGGCCGGTCAACGCGGTCACGTCAACTTCAACACTATTCCGTGGGTGATTTACACCAGCCCCGAGATTGCCTGGGTCGGTCGCACCGAGCAGCAGCTCAAGGCCGACGGCGTGGCATACAAGGCAGGCTCATTCCCGTTCCTGGCGAATGGTCGCGCACGTGCATTGGGCGATACCACCGGTTTCGTCAAGTTCTTGGCGGATGCCACGACCGACGAAATCCTGGGAGTGCACATTGTGGGCCCACAGGCCAGCGAACTGATTTCCGAGGCGGTGGTGGCTATGGAGTTCAGGGCGAGTGCCGAGGACATTGCCCGCATCTGCCACGCGCATCCGTCTCTGAGCGAAGCCACCAAGGAAGCGGCTCTGGCTGTGGACAAACGTACGCTGAACTTCTGATTGTTTTGGAGTGAAAATGGCTTCTAGCCCTCGCAAAGTATGGGCTTGCAGCTATTTAATTGATAGCAATCTGGAGCTGTTGTCTTGACCGTCAAGCAGATTTACGAAGCTGAGCTAGCCATTCGGGGCTACACGCCGGACCCGGCGCAATTGCGGGCGATCGAGGCTCTCGAGCGTTGCGCGCTTGAATGGACTGCATTCAAGGAAAAGCGCTCCAATGCGCTGAAGAAACTGATCAACCGTCCAGACATTCCGCGCGGCGTCTACATGTTTGGCGGGGTAGGGCGGGGCAAGAGCTTTCTCATGGACTGCTTCTACAACGCCGTGCCACTCAAGCGCAAAACGCGGCTGCACTTTCACGAGTTCATGCGTGAGGTGCACCGCGAACTTGCGCTTCTTCAAGGCACAGTGAACCCGCTGGATGAACTGGCCAAGCGCATGTCCAAGCGCTTCCGGCTGATCTGCTTTGATGAATTTCATGTGGCCGACATCACCGACGCGATGATCCTGCATCGGCTGCTTACTGCACTATTCGACAATGGCGTGGGCTTTGTCACGACGTCAAACTTCAAACCTGATGCTCTTTACCCAGGCGGATTGCACCGAGATCGCATCTTGCCGGCCATTGCCTTGCTCAATGCACGTTTGGAAGTCATCAACGTAGACAATGGAACCGACTACCGGCGACGCACGCTGGAAGCGTTGACGCTCTACCATGTACCCAACGGGCCGCAAGCGGATGGTGCTATGGAACAGGCTTTCAACGCCTTGGAAGAAACCCACGATGAAGACCCTGTGCTGCACATAGAAGCCCGGCAGATTCGCGCAAAGCGAAAGGCTGGCGGCATGGTCTGGTTTGATTTCAAGACTCTGTGTGGTGGGCCTCGCTCGCAGAACGACTATCTGGAAATTGCCTCAATGTTTCATACGGTTTTTTTGAGCGATGTGCCGCACATGCCCCTGCGCATGGCATCCGAAGCACGCCGCTTCACCTGGCTGATCGACGTGTTGTACGACCGAAGGGTCAAACTGGTGATGTCGGCTGCGGTTGCACCAGCTGATTTGTACACCGAGGGCCCGATGGCACATGAGTTTCTGCGCACGGTGTCGCGCCTGAGTGAAATGCAGACTCAGGAATATTTGGCGCTGGAGCGCCGAATGGTGGATACCGGACTGACATGAGCAAGTTGATCCGGTTTGTAGCGTTGTTCTTTACGGTATTTGCAGCATTTGCTACGAATTTTCCAACCACCGAGTCCGTAAAGGAAGACATTGATCAGCAGCGTCAGCGCATTGATGCCGCACGCAAGGAAAAAATGACAGAATTTACCGCACAGGATGCGGCTTGTTTGTCTCGATTCGCCGTCACTGATTGTCAGAACAAGGTGGGGGTGCGTCGCCGGGAGATGCTAACAGACCTAAGGCGACAGGAAGCCCGCCTCAATGAATTAGATCGACGTCAAAAAGGTGAGTCGCAAGTACTTCGCAGCCAGCACAATGCATTTGACAAAGCGCAACGCCAGTCTCAATCGCAGGTTACTTCAGATGGGAACTCGCCGCAAAAGGGGCAAAGGGGTCTAGATGAAAAGGTGCGGAACCACAAGATTCCAATAAATGCAAGGAATTCACCCATTAACCGAACTGCATCGGGAATGGACGCAGCGTCTATTGAGAGAAATCGCCAATTGCATGCAGAAAAGCAACGTGCTGCAGAACATCGCCGTTTGGACCGCGAAAAAAGAGTACTGAATAGAGGAGGTGGGAGTACCCCGCTACCGGAAACCCCATAATTGGGCCCGTTACCTAAGACGGTTTATTGGCATAGGGTGCAGCCCAATTTCAACCTGGAGTGAGCGGTTCGAGCTTGACAACCACAATAGACAAGTTATCACCACCACCGCGACCGCGTGAGCGTGCTTTCTCAATGAGGAATTCAGTCGCCTCACGCGCCGAAAGTGTCGATAGAACAGACGCCAATTCGCCAGTGTTGAAGTAGTGCCAAACTCCATCACTACAGGCCATCAGCACATCGCCAGGTCTCAATTGTGGAATAAAGTGGAAATCAACTGGTGGATCGTTGTCGGTTCCAAGACAACCCATCAGGATGTTGGATTGAGGGTGAACAGAAGCCTGCTCTTCCGTAATCTCACCTCGGTTGACCAGCGCTTGGACATAGGAGTGGTCCATGGTGCGTTTGACAAATCGGCTGCCGTTGTAGTGGTATATCCGGGAATCTCCAGTGTGCGCCCAGTGACAGTCCCCCTTAGCATTGATCAGAAAGGCGGCCAATGTACTGTGGGGTTCCTCTTCCGAGGAAATGGCCGTCAGTTTGATAACAATGTGAGCTTCCTGTACGATTTGGGACAGGGTTGCTGCGGCATCGTCGGTGTCTGGGTCGTAGCGTTCAAACAATTGCCTGGCAGTCATCATGACCTGATCAGAAGCTTTACGTCCACCACTTCGCCCTCCCATGCCATCAGCCACAATAGCGAGAATGCATCCGTTGATGCGTGGGTGCTTTATCAGTGCAATCTGATCCTGCTGATACTCCCGATCGCCCTTGTGCAAGCCTGTAGAAGCTGTGAGTCGGTAACCAGTGGCCATGGTGGGTTGCTTTGAAGCAATACTTTCTGCAAAAGAACGTTAAGGTCGTATTATCAAGTTCGCAAGAATCCCTGCTCAGTAGTTTAACCGCGTACTTTTCCCCACCTTCCTGTGCAAGTAAATCTTCATTCCCCTGAGCGTCATCTGATTGAATTACGTATTGAGCATGCCGATCTCAATGCCATGATCGACCGTGCTGCGACTGACGCACCTGTCGATGAATTGATGATTCGTCGCTTGAAAAAGCGTCGATTGGTATTGCGAGACGTCATTGCAAGAGTGGAACGTGAGCTTGGCCCCGACGAGCCGGCCTGACCCATGGGATTGCTGGAGGCTGTTGCACGTATCTTTGACGCGAAAGGGCCGCTGGCACAAAGTGTCAACGGCTTTTCGACTCGGTCTGGCCAGACTGTGATGGCTCAAGCAGTTGCGGGGGTAATTGAAAATGGGGGTGTGCTTGTGGTCGAGGCTGGTACTGGTGTGGGAAAAACCTATGCGTATTTGGTGCCGGCATTGCTCAGCGGTAGACGGATACTGTTGTCCACTGCGACCAAAACACTCCAAGACCAACTATTTGGGCGCGATATTCCCCGATTGACAGCTGCTTTGGGTATGCCCGTCCGTGTCGCGTTGCTGAAAGGGCGCAGCAGCTATTTGTGTATGCATCGTTTGGGCTTTGCAAGGCACGATTTGCGAGCCATGCACCCCTCGGCCCAGGCCGATCTGGCAGGGATTGAGCGGTGGTCCTACACCACAACTTCAGGCGATCTGGCAGAGCTGCCCCTGTTGGATGAGCGCTCAACCATCATTGCGTTGGTTACTTCGACACGTGAAAACTGCCTGGGTCCAAAGTGTCCGCAACTCAATACCTGTCACGTTAATCTGGCAAGGCGCGAAGCCATGGCTGCTGACATTGTGGTTATCAATCACTACCTATTTTTCGCCGATATGAACATTCGCGGGTCAGGTTTGGCCGAATTGTTGCCGACTGTGCACGCGGTCGTGTTTGATGAGGCGCATCAGCTCAATGAAATAGGTGTTCAGTTCTTGGGTCGCCAGTTGACGACTGCGCAGTTGGATCACTACGCCCAAGATTTGGCATCTTGCGGGAGTCTTTTTGTGTTGAAGGACAGTGATTGGGGACGGATCGTCGAGGAACTCATGCAGGGCGTTGCCGGGCTGGAGTCGATTTGCCGGTCGGGCGAGAGTGGCCTAAGGCACGTGTGGTTTGAAAGTAACCCTCCAGGTGTGGATGCCGTTTCATGGGAATTGGCGATGGAAGCACTGCATACCGCACTCCAAAAAACAGAAATGCTTCTTCGCAGCCTAGCGGACGGGTCACCTGCGTTGCTGGGGCTTAGAGAGAGGGCATCACAGTTGGCGGCGAAGTTGGATGTATTTTCAAATCCAGTTCAAGAGGCTTGGGTTCGATGGATTGAAATGGGTGAGCGAGTGAAGTTGGTGCAATCACCGCTGTACATTGCCGACACGATGCGCTCTAAATTTACTCCAAATAGCTCCGGTAGTGAGGGTACCCAGTCTTGGATTTACACCTCCGCGACTCTGGGTCACGACGCCACGCTGGCGCAGTTTGTGGAGTCATGCGGTTTGCAGGGCGCTCAGGTGCTTCAAGTTCAAAGCCCTTTCGACTATCTATCACAGGCGGCGCTCTATGTCCCCGCAAACATGCCCAAACCTTCAGATGCCAATCACAGCGCGCGTGTTGCTGCTCTCGCCGCAAAAGGAGCTGCGATTTTGGGCGGGCGAACCTTGGTGCTCACTACCACACTGCGTGCGATGCGCGACATTGCCGAAAAACTGCGACAGCACTTTGCTGAGTCTTTGGATATTGAAGTGATGGTGCAGGGCGAATTATCGAAGCGGGAATTGACAGACCGATTTCGCCGCGTCCCTTGTGGCGATACAAGAGGCTCTATTTTGGTCGCAACGGCATCGTTTTGGGGGGGTGTTGATATCCCAGGGGAAGCGCTACAAATGGTGATCATTGACAAGTTGCCATTCCCGCCCCCCAATGACCCTCTGGTGGCGGCGCGATGCAGAAATTTGAAAGAAGAAGGTAAAAATCCATTCCAATATCTGCACGTTCCTCAAGCAACCATCGCATTAAAGCAAGGTGCTGGTCGTCTGATTCGCAGTGAATCAGACCGTGGTGTATTGGTTGTGTGCGACGTTCGACTGACCCAAATGGGTTACGGCCGTCGCATGCTAGCGGCGCTACCTGCCATGAACATGATCACTTCTGACGAAGCGTTTGTTCAGGCGTTGCACGCACTCACCATACCTTCCACCACGGCTCGCTGATGGTGCGAGAGCCTTTGGCAAGTAGTTCGGACTGGGGATAGTTCTTTTCCAGAACTCTTTTTGTGTCATCTCGAAGCTGCGTTAAACCAAGCGAATCATATGATCGATAAAGAATGTAAAGCGCCTCTTCAATTGCTGGAACTTCGCGGTAATCGGAAACCGCCAGCTGCGCACGATTCACCGCTGCGAGGTAGGCACCACGCTTGTAGTAATAGCGAGCAACATGCACTTCGTATTGAGCCAAGGAACTCACTATGTAGTTCATGCGTTGACGGGCGTCGGGGGCATAGCGCGAGTCGGGAAAGCGGTCAACCAGTTCTTTGAAAGCTTCAAAAGACTCTTTCGAAGCTTTTTGGTCGCGCTCAGAGAGATCCTGCCGTGTAAATCGCGCAAACAATCCCAAATCGTCGTTGAAACTGATCAGGCCTTTGAGGTAAATGGCATAGTCCATTGCCGGACTAACCGGATGCAACTTCATAAACCGGTCCAGTGTGGCCAATGCTTGGGCCGGTTCAGAAGATTTGTACTGGGAATAGGCTTTGTCCAGCTGAGCCTGTTGGGCCAGTGGCGTACCTGCTGCACGCCCTTCGAGTTTTTCCAGCAACAGCGTAGCGCGCTCCCATTGACTGGCCGCCATTTCTTCCTTGGCTTCGGCATATATCTTGGCGGTGCTCATATTGGCGGTCTTATCTACCGGCGTGCTGGAGCAACCCACAATCAAGAGTGCGCCGGTCGTTAGCAACGAAACGCAAACGACCGATAATTTGACACGAAGCATGTTAGGAAACTTTCTTGAGACACAGCAGTGGAATTATATCGGTCCCCCCAATAATGTCTGAGTCTGAAGAGACCGACGATGTATTGTGTGAGGTGGAGTCGCGTCAGTTTTTTGTCGCCAATGGTCAGCATGGTGGGCGATTGGACCGAGCGCTGGTGGACGCTGCACCTGAATTTTCGCGTAGTTATTTGCAGCAGCTAATCGAGATGGGACTCGTCGCGGTCAATACACAAGTGATTCGAAAGGCATCTAGCAAAGTCAAAGCCGGTGATATGCTGCTTTTGGAACTGCGCCCGACACCACAGAGCCAAGCCTTTACTCCGCAGACCATGGACTTAAACGTGGTTTTTGAGGATGAACACATTTTGGTGATCAACAAGCCTGCCGGCTTGGTCGTTCATCCGGCGCCAGGAAATTGGAGCGGAACCCTACTCAACGGGCTATTGGCCTATGACAAGGGAATCGCATCGGTGCCGCGAGCTGGTATCGTGCATCGGCTGGACAAAGATACCAGCGGACTGATGGTGGTGGCGCGATCACGTACCACTATGGATTCGCTTGTTCAAGCCATTGCTGCCAGAGAGGTGAGCAGACAGTACTTGGCCGTTGCCCACCGCCCCTGGATCGGACAATCCCGTCAAACCGTTGACGCCCCTATTGGCAGAGATCCGCGAAATCGGTTGCGAATGGCGGTCGTAGACTTAGAAAAGCAATCCGGCAAGACCGCGAAGACGGACCTTGTCCTGATTGCAAATGGTGAAAATGGGTGCCTGGTTCGTTGTATCCTACATACAGGGAGGACCCATCAGATCAGAGTTCATATGGCCTCGTTGGGACATTCGCTGGTTGCAGACACGGTTTACGGCGGTACCTGTCTACCTGACATGACTCGTCAGGCGCTGCATGCGACGTATTTGGCTTTTTTGCATCCGGTTACGCGGGAGTCAATTGTTTGCATGGCGCCACCGCCCGATGATTTTGTTTCGTTGTTGCAATTTTGGGGCCTGCGTTACAATGAAGAATCGTAGGCTCAAGGTCTGCGGTTACCCCGCGATGAGGCCGGGTGTAGGCACGGTGATATCGTCACATCTGCTGCCGTCCATTTGGAATTACGTTGACTTGTCACCTAGGTGACGCTTCCAATAAAGCCGTACTATGAACATGGTGGATGCAAAGCGTGTCCTTGAGACTGCGTTGATTTGCTCTCAGCAACCTTTGCCGTTGCGGGATATGCGGGCACTTTTTAATGATTCGCTTGGCGTCGATTCGCTCAAGAGCTTGTTAGATGAACTGAGAGACGAATGGTCTGTCCGAGGCGCTGAATTGATCTGCGTTGCGACTGGGTGGCGCTTTCAAAGCAGACCGGAAATGCGAGAGTACCTTGATCGGCTTCACCCTGAGAAGCCGCCTCGATATACACGCGCGACCCTGGAGACCCTGGCCATCATTGCTTACCGTCAACCGGTAACCCGCGGTGATATGGAAGACATCCGAGGAGTTACTATCAACTCGCCGCTGATTAAACAATTGGAGGACAGGGGCTGGGTCGAGGTGATTGGCCACAGAGAAGCCGCTGGACGCCCGGCGCTCTATGCTACGACACGACAGTTTTTGGATGACCTCGGACTGCAATCATTGGATCAACTGCCATTGCTGGACAGTGTGGCGAACCAGGCAGACGTTTTCGGCGCGGTAACTGAATCGGCTGCCGCTAGCCCATTTGAAGTAACTTTGAATTTGGATGTAGAACGCCGCGCGAGCACGCAAATTGTTATGGCCCTGGAGCCCCAGTTGACGGAAACGAATCCATTAAATGGAATATGAGAATGAATGAAACAAATCCTGCTGTACAGATTCCGCTGCTTATGGACGAAGACGACACTGCTTTGAAAGGTCAAACTATCTTCCAAGCCAACGCTGAAACTTCACCTGAACTGGCGGCGGCGGCGATGAATGGCGTGACGAAGGCGACGGGTGATGCGGCCGTTGCATCGCGACCTGAAGTCATTCAGGATATGCAGAACCGGTTCAACGACGTGGTGTCGGGCCAATTTGACGCAGATGAGGATCTGGATGAGTTGACTCCACCAAAACGGGTGTTGGCTCCCATGGCGGAAACACCAAAGCTACACAAGGTTCTGGCCCAGGCAGGTATGGGATCGCGGCTTGAAATGGAGCAGCTCATCTTGGAAGGACGTATTTCGGTCAACAATGAACCTGCACACATTGGACAACGTATACAGTTCGGTGACAACATAAAAGTCAACGGAAAACCTATCCGGTTTCGAATCGATCAGCCACCAGCACGCGTGATCGCTTATCACAAGCCTGTCGGGGAGGTCGTTACGCACGATGATCCTCAGAATCGACCAACTGTTTTTCGCCGTCTCCCAAAATTACATCAGGGTAAGTGGCAGTCGGTTGGACGCCTCGATCTGAATACTGAAGGACTTCTGCTTTTTACCAACTCTGGTGAACTTGCCAACAACCTGATGCATCCTCGGTTTGGTCTCGAGCGTGAATACGCCGTTCGCGTTTTGGGTTCCTTGAATAAGGAAGAAAAACAGATGTTGCTAGCTGGCGTCAAACTAGATGACGGTATCGCTCATTTTGGTGCAATTGAGGACGGCGGTGGCGAAGGCTCCAACTGTTGGTACCGAGTGACCATTTCTGAGGGGCGAAATCGTGAGGTTCGTCGTATGTTTGAGGCGGTCGGCCACGCAGTGAGTCGCTTGATTCGCATTCGCTATGGCGCGATGGTTTTACCCAGGGGACTCAAGCGCGGCGCCTGTATGGAGCTTGATGAGTCAGACATTCGTGCGCTAGTGCATGCGGCGGGCGGTCGTGGTTCATCAATTGCCGACGGGGAAATTGTTGCTCCTCGCAGAAATCCCCAAAATCCGGGTCAACGGCGCTCGGGCCGAACTGGCGGACCGCGTGGTGCGAACAATGGACAACGGAGCACATCGCAGGGTGGTTACGGGTCATCAAACGGCCCCGCCAGTGCATCCAAAACCGGCAGCAGAACGGACGGAAACCGTTTTGAGAAAGCAGGTGACCGGCGTGGAGGGGTGTCTCAGCCCGATCCAATGAAAACAGCCTTTGGATACATCGGCGCAGACAGTTTTACGCGCCAACGCCAAGACGCAGGCCAAAAGACACGTGCCGGACAGGGTAGCGGGCAGCGGCGAAAGGGGCGCGGTTGAAACTCTTCGAATGCTAAAATCAAAAGCTTTGTTTCAGGTTGAAACAAGAATACTGCCTACCTATCCAGTTGAGGAAATATTATGACAATCGAACGTACTCTATCTATCATCAAACCAGACGCTGTCGCCAAGAACGTAATTGGTCAAATATATGCACGCTTTGAGGCTGCTGGCCTGAAGGTAGTGGCGTCCCGCATGGCGCACTTGTCGCGCGTTGAAGCGGAAGCGTTTTATGCTGTCCATAAGGCGCGCCCTTTCTTCAAGGATCTTGTGGACTTTATGATTTCCGGTCCCGTCATGATCCAGGCTCTGGAAGGGGACAACGCTATTTTGAAGCACCGCGACCTCATGGGTGCAACTGACCCCAAGAAAGCTGCCCCCGGAACGATCCGCGCCGATTTCGCAGACAGTATTGATGCCAATGCTGTACACGGTTCTGATGCTGCTGAAACTGCCGCGGTGGAAATCGCGTTCTTTTTTGCTGGCATGAACGTGTACTCTCGCTAAACCTCGCAATGACGGCCAACCTGCTTGATTTTGATCTCGACGGATTGGCCGCTTTTTGTGAACGGCTTGGGGAAAAGCGTTTTCGGGCAACGCAATTGTTTCGATGGATTCACCAAAAAGGAGCCGCAGATTTTGATGAAATGAGCGATCTGGCAAAGTCTTTGCGCGAAAAGCTCAAGACCAGTGCTGAAGTCACTGCCATTCCATTGCTGGCGCAGCACATATCTTCGGACGGAACGATCAAATGGCTTTTTGACGTTGGAGGTGGAAACGCGATAGAGACGGTTTTTATTCCTGACGACGACAGGGGGACATTATGTATTTCATCGCAAGCTGGGTGCGCTGTTGCCTGTAGGTTTTGTTCGACGGGGCATCAAGGTTTTAGCAGGAACCTGACCGTCGCGGAAATCATTTCCCAACTGTGGTTCGCCGAGCATTTCTTGCGCAAACATTTGGGCCAAAGTGACCGCGTCATATCGAATGTCGTGATGATGGGCATGGGCGAGCCGCTTCAGAACTACGCAGCTCTGGTGCCAGCTCTGCGCGTCATGTTGGATGACCATGCCTATGGGCTGTCTCGGCGTAGAGTGACGGTGTCTACCTCCGGCGTCGTGCCGATGATCGACCGGCTCGGGCGGGACTGCCCAGTTGCATTGGCTGTCTCGTTGCATGCCAGTAACGACGCCTTGAGAGACGAACTCGTTCCATTGAATAGGAAGTATCCACTGGCAGATTTATTGCAAGCTTGCAAGCGCTATCTGGAGGTCGCGCCACGGGATTTCGTAACATTTGAATATTGCATGCTCAACGGAGTAAACGATACGATTGCGCATGCGGACGAACTCGTAGAACTGGTTCGCTCGTACGGTGCGCACAAAGCTTGGTGCAAGTTCAATTTGATACCCTTCAACCCGTTTCCTGCGTCGGGCTTGACCCGGTCTTCAGTAGCTGCAGTTGCTTCGTTTGCAAAAATCCTGAGTGACTCGGGAATTGTGACTACGATCCGCAAGACCCGTGGTGATGATATTGATGCCGCTTGCGGACAATTGGCTGGTGACATCAAGGATCGAACGAATGTTCGTACTCGGCTGAGTAAGCATAGGCTTATCACGATTAACCAAGACAAAAGACCAACCCGCGTTGGCAAAGAGGACACAGTCAATGACTGCTAAGTTGCGAATTGGCGTTACAGCGCTTTCATGCGTGTTGTGGTCGTGTCTGATGTGTACATTTGTCGTCTTTTTGACGGGGTGTGCGTCCAATGCATTGAGCACAAGTATGAACTCTGACCTGGTGACGGACTCTGATGAGCCTGAAACGCGCAAACGTGCCCGCTTGCGACTGGAATTGGCAGTGGCATATTTCGACAAAGGGCAGACTACCGATGCACTTGATCACCTGAAGCAATCAATTTTAGCAGATCCGAATCTATTCGAAGCCTATAACCTTCGAGGTTTGATCTACATGCGTCTAAATGACGTGCCACTCGCTGAAGAGAGTTTTCGACGAGCGCTTGCAATAAACCCCAAATCGGCTTCGGTTCAGCACAATTACGGCTGGCTATTGTGCCAGCAAGCACGACTGCCAGAAGCGGTCCAATTGTTCGGCAGTGCGCTTGCGAACCCGAATTATGGAGACCGGGCGAAAACTTGGATGACTCAGGGTCTTTGTCAACAAAAGTATGCGCAGCATGCAGATGCTGAGGCCAGTTTTTTGAGATCGTATGAGCTGGATGCCGGAAACCCAATCACGGCTTACAACCTTTCATTGCTTTTGTATCAGCGAGCAGATTTCGTCCGGGCGCAGTTTTATGTGCGACGACTGAACAACAGCGAGCTTGCAAATGCAGAATCGTTGTGGCTTGGAATCAAGGTAGAACGTCGACTGGACAACCGTGAAGCGACTTTACAACTTGGAGCCCAGCTTAAAAAGCGATTCCCTCAGTCACGGGAGTATCTGGCGTTAGAACGAGGTGCGTTCAATGAGTGAACTGAACTTGTCCGGATCGCCAGTTGAAATCGCTGACGTCAGTGGGGTTGCTGGATTGACGGCTGGTGTGATTTTGCGCAACGCGAGGGAAGCCGCTGGCTTGCACATAGCTGCGTTGGCAGTTTCAATGAAAATCCCCGTAAAAAAGCTGGAGGCGTTGGAAGGTGACAGACTTGAGTTGCTACATGACGCAGTTTTTATACGAGCCTTGGCTGCGAGTGTTTGCCGGACACTAAAAATTGACTCTGCGCCAGTGTTGGCGAAACTTCCATCGAATACAGCACCTCGACTGAATTCTGATGAACGTGGAATAAACGAACCATTCCATCCAGCGGGCAACAAGAAAGGGCTTTCTATCCCCGCAATTTTTACCAGGCCGCAGGCATTGATAGTATTGTTTTTACTAGCAGGAATCGTTGCAGTCTTCCTCTTGCCCCAGGAAAAAATAGCCCAAAACACACCTGACCCGTCGCTTCAGATGCCAAAAGTGGGTGACCAATCGGATTCACCTTCGTCTGGCGTGCCCGAAGGCGCTACAAGTGTTCCATCTGTAGCTCCTTCCGGTGTGGCATTAATCGGTGGCAAAGAAAATGGTGGAGTCAATGCGATCCCTCCACAAGTGGCACTGAATACAGTGTCCGGTCCAACGCCACTGGAAATAAATGCCATCGCCGGTAGCCCTGTAGTGTCAAGATCTGGCACCATTGTTTTCACAGCTAAAGCTGCCTCTTGGGTCAAGGTGGTTGATTCAGCTGGAGTCGTCCAATTGAGCAAGACATTGGCAGACGGCGAGGTCGCAAGTGCGTCCGGATCGGAACCGCTGTCGATTGTCGTCGGACGAGCGGATGTTGTTGATGTTGAGGTTCGCGGCAAGGCTTTCAATTTGACAGCCATTGCCAAGGAAAATGTTGCTCGATTTGAGGTGAAGTAGTGGATTCCCGTGCACCGATAGCCCTTTCGAATCCCGTTCGGAGAGATGCATTGCAGGCTCGCGTGGCGTGGGGCTCGCGTATTGTGACTGTCGGTGGCGACGCTCCCGTGCGCCTGCAGTCGATGACTAATACCGATACGGCGGACGCTATTGGTACGGCCATTCAAGTCAAGGAGCTTGCCATTGCAGGGTCGGAGTTGGTTCGCATCACAGTTAATACCCCGGAAGCGGCTCAGGCGGTTCCCTATGTGAGGGAGCAATTGGACCGCATGGGTATTGATGTACCTTTGATCGGTGATTTCCATTTCAATGGCCACCGCCTCCTTACTGACTACCCCGAATGTGCAAAAGCGCTTTCCAAGTATCGGATAAACCCTGGGAACGTTGGTAAGGGTGACAAGAGGGATCATCAATTTTCTCTAATGATCGAAGCTGCCTTGCGATGGGACAAGGCTGTTCGGATAGGCGTAAATTGGGGTAGTTTGGACCAGGAACTATTAGCCCACTTGATGGATGAAAATAGTCAGCGGTCCGTCCCTTGGGGGGCCAAACAGGTGACGTATGAAGCTTTGATCACGTCAGCAATCTCGTCGGCCAAAAGGGCCGAAGAAATTGGCATGGACGCCAGTCAGATTCTACTTTCCTGCAAGGTTAGCGGAGTTCAGGATTTAGTTGCGGTCTATCGCGAATTGGGAAAACGTTGTAGATATCCCTTGCATTTGGGACTTACTGAAGCAGGAATGGGTTCGAAAGGCACCGTGGCTTCTTCTGTTGCTCTGGGGGTTTTGCTGCAAGAGGGCATTGGTGACACGATTCGGGTTTCGTTGACTCCAGCCCCTGGTGAGGCACGCTCGCAGGAGGTTGTCATTGCTTCAGAGATTCTGCAAGCATTGGGTCTGCGCAATTTTGTACCGAGCGTCACCGCTTGTCCGGGCTGTGGACGCACAACCAGTACGACGTTTCAGGAGTTGACGCAGCAAATCGATGATTTTTTGAGGGCAAAGATGCCTGTTTGGCGTGAAAGTTTTCCCGGCGTCGAAAATCTCAAGGTTGCTGTGATGGGTTGTATCGTTAACGGCCCTGGGGAGAGCAAACATGCCGATATTGGTATCAGCCTGCCTGGTACGGGGGAGGCACCAGCTGCGCCTGTATTTATCGATGGCGAGAAGCGAATGACGCTGAGGGGAAATTCCATTGCGACCGATTTTCAGGTCGTGGTCGAGAATTACATCCAGCAGCGCTTTGGCACCGGTTCAGCAACAATTTGAGAGTTCGCATGGTCGAAAAATCTACTTCCAGTAGAGTGGAAAAGCTTTACGCTGTTAAAGGCATGAATGACATATTGCCGTCGGACTCCTCTCATTGGGAGTGGTTCGAAGAGCAGGTGCGCAGTCAAATGGTACGGCATGCGTACCGCAATATTCGTACGCCGATCGTTGAGCCAACCGCTTTGTTTGTCCGAGGAACGGGTGAAACAACGGATATCGTCGAGAAGGAGATGTATGCCTTTGAGGACAAGCTCAATGGTGAGGCCTTGACATTGCGTCCCGAAAATACGCCAGGCGTCGTGCGAGCAGCCATTGAACACAACCTGACATACGATGGTGGAAAGCGCCTGTACTACATGGGGCCCATGTTTCGACATGAGCGTCCACAAAGGGGGCGTTACCGTCAGTTCTATCAGCTGGGTGCAGAGGCGCTAGGATTCGCCGGCCCTGAAATTGATGCCGAATTGATGTTGTTGGCACATCAACTGTTGAGCAGTTTGGGCGTACATGGTGTTCGGGTGGAACTCAATAGTTTGGGTGTGGCCAGTGAACGGCACGCCCACAGAGCGGCACTAATCGCATACTTTCAGAAGCACGCAGATATGCTGGATGCTGACGCGAAGCGCCGTCTGCATGCCAATCCGTTGCGCATTCTTGACTCCAAAAACCCTGCAATGCAGTCAATGGTGGACCAGGCTCCTCAATTGCTGGATTTTCTCGGTGACCCATCCATGAAGCACTTTGACACGGTCAAAACATTGCTTAGTGCTTGTGGAGTGCAGTGGAGCGTGAATCCGCGCCTAGTGCGTGGCTTGGATTACTACAGCCATACGGTATTTGAATTCATTACCGATGAATTGGGCGCGCAAGGTACTTTGTGCGGCGGTGGTCGATACGATGGACTGTTCGAACTGCTAGGTGGCAAACCGACGCCCGCCGTCGGTTGGGGAATGGGTATCGAGCGGGTTCTTGAATTGTTGAAAGTCCAAGGTTGTTCAAACGTGATTGCATCACCAGACGCCTACGCCATCGTTGCTGAGTGTGGTGGTTTTTCGGTCGCGATGCAATGCCTGCGGGTCTTGCGGGCGGAAGGTGTCAGTGTTCAGATGCACGGCAGCACGTTGGAGGGGATGGGTAGCATCAAATCCCAATTCAAGCGCGCAGATGCCTCTGGCGCACGTTTTGCATTGATTTTTGGTCCGGATGAAATTGCCCAAGGTGTTGTCACGATCAAGTCGCTTCGCGACGGAAGTGGAGCTCAGTTGACACAGGCCTTGAACCAACCGTCGCTATGGGCCAGAAGCCTACAATCCCCCGCTTAACTGAATACTCTCATGGCAAATCATTTAGATCTCGAAGAACAAGAACAGCTTGATCAGCTCAAGCATTTCTGGAAGCAATATGGCAATGTGATCACTTGGACTTTGATCGCCGTTTTGGGTGTTGTGGCCGCCTGGAATGGTTTCAATTTTTGGCAGCGAAATCAATCGGTGCATGCGGCTGCTATGTACGACGAAGTGGAGAAAGTGGTGAGAGGTGGTGATCCGCTGAAAGCGGAAAGAGCCTTTTCAGACATGAAGGAGCGATTTCCATCAGCCGTCTACACGCAGCAAGCCGGATTGCTGGTGGCGAAGATGGCGCATGAAGCTGGCAAGGCTGATTCCTCCCGGGCAATTCTGGTTTGGCTTGTCGAAAATGCCAGTGATAAGGGCTACTCCTCGGTCGCCAGATTGCGTTTGTCCGCTCTGCTCATTCAAGTCAAATCTTTTGATGATGCACTCAAGTTGCTGAATTCAGGTATTTCTGGAGAGTTTTTAGCTTTGGCTGATGACCGCAGGGGTGATATCTACATTCTTCAGGGGAAAAAAGTCGAGGCAAAAACCGAATATCAAAAAGCGTTCAAGGGATTCGATGAGCAAACCGAATATCGGCGCTTAGTCGGAGTCAAGCTCAGTGCGCTGGGTGTCGACCCGGTGCTTCTCGACCGACCGAAGTCGGTGACCGAAGGGGCAAAGTGATTTTTATGTCATTCATTCGCAAATTATTTCTTAAGCTGTCTCTGACCCTAAGTGCAGTGCTGGTGTTGACGGGCTGTGCGGGTACCGAAAAGGCGAAGCAGCTTGATTTGGGTCCCAACGTGCCACTTATTGGTGTGCGTTCCGCATGGACGTCCAATATTGGGGCGGTAGCATTCCCTTTACAAATTCGCGTTGTAGATAATTTGGTATTTGTTGCTGGATCAGACGGCAATGTTGCAGCCATTGACGCCCGCACTGGTGGAGACCTTTGGCGGGTGACCTTGGGCGTCAAGTTATCTGCTGGAGTGGGAAGCGATGGCCGGTTTTCGGCGGTGGTCACACGCGACAACGAACTTATTGCGCTCGACGGAAGCAAAGAAGTTTGGCGCCAAAAATTGGGCGCTGTTACTCTGACCGCTCCGCTGGTTGCGGGTGGCAGGGTGTTCGTATTGTTAGCCGATCGATCTGTTGCAGCCTTCGATGCAGCGGGCGGACGCAAGCTATGGCAACAACAACGCAGCGGTGACGCCTTGGTGCTCGGACGATCCGGCATCGTTATGGCAGTTGGGGACACGTTGGTAACGGGTTTGGGTGGGCGGCTGGTTGGCATGAATCCAATGAATGGAAAATCTCGCTGGGAAGCGCAGGTAGCCAACAGCCGGGGTACCAACGAAGTTGAGCGACTGGTGGATCTGGTATCCGGCGTGAGCCGCGAGGGCGATATGCTCTGTGTCCGCGCGTTCCAGTCTTCGGTGGGCTGCGTCGATGCTGCAAAGGGAAATGCGGTTTGGACAAAACCCGCATCTGCGGCCACGGGGTTGGATGGCGACGGTTCTACGATATTCGGAGCCGAGAGCGATGGCAGGGTCATTGCTTGGCGTCGCGCAGATGGAGAGCGACTCTGGACGTCTGAGCGTCTGCGTTTTCGCAACTTGAGTGCCCCCCTTCTTATTGGGGACTCAATTGTCATTGGCGATGAGGTAGGGACACTGCATTTCCTGTCGCGCAATGATGGTGCTCCGCTGAATAGACTCTCAACCGACGGATCACCTATTGTTTCGAATCTTGTGTTGGTCGGCAAGACAGTCGTCGCTGTCACTCAACGTGGTGGCGTCTTTGGCTTTAGGCCTGAATAACAGCCTGATCCGTAAAGAATGAAACCTGTTGTAGCCCTGGTAGGTCGACCCAATGTGGGTAAATCGACCCTTTTTAACCGACTTACAAAAACCCGCGATGCGATCGTGGCCGATTTTGCCGGACTGACGCGGGATCGACATTACGGGAACGGAAAGCAGGGTTCGCACGAATACATCGTCATTGACACAGGCGGCTTTGAACCGGATGCAGCCTCTGGCATCTTCAAGGAAATGGCCAAACAGACTCGGCAAGCGGTTGCGGAGGCAGACATTGTTTTGTTTGTGGTTGATGCGCGGGCGGGTCTTTCAGCGCAGGATCATGACATAGCAAAGTATTTGCGGAAGTTGGGCAAGCCCTGTGTTTTGGTCGCCAATAAGGCTGAGGGGATGACCGCCGGAGCGCAACTCGTGGAGTTTTTTGAGTTGGGGCTGGGTGAGGTCTTTCCTGTTTCGGCTGCGCACGGTCAAGGTACCAAGCAGTTGGTGGATGTGGCGCTTGAGCGGCTGGCTCTCCCTGAAGTTGATGAGGATGCACCGGAGCAGGATCCGGGCGTCATCAAATTGGCGGTAGCCGGGCGCCCTAATGTTGGCAAGTCAACGCTGATTAACACTTGGCTCGGTGAGGAGAGACTGGTTGCGTTTGATCTGCCAGGTACAACCCGTGACGCCATTTCTGTTCCGTTTGAACGAAACGGGCAGCGGTTTGAGCTGGTTGATACAGCGGGTCTGCGACGCAGGGGACAAGTATTTGAAGCGATTGAGAAGTTTTCGGTCGTCAAAACGCTGCAAGCTATTGAGTCGTCAAGCGTTGTGCTGTTGTTGATTGACGCAACACAGGGTGTGACCGATCAGGATGCCCATATTGCAGGCTATATTCTTGAGTCGGGACGTGCAGTCGTGCTCGCAGTCAATAAATGGGATGCCGTTGACGAGTACGCAAGAGAACTCGTCAAACGATCCATTGAAACGCGTTTGGGATTCCTGAAGTTTGCGGCCTTGCATCTAATTTCGGCACAAAAGCGGCAGGGACTTGGCCCGTTGTGGGACTCGATTGCGCAGGCACATAGGGCGGCAAATTGCAAAATGTCAACTCCTGTGCTGACGCGATTGTTGCTTGAAGCGGTTCAATTTCAGACACCCAAAAAGACCGGCATGTACCGGCCCAAACTTCGATACGCCCATCAAGGTGGAATGAACCCGCCAATCATCATCATTCACGGCAATTCACTCGAACACGTGACGGACGCGTATAAGCGCTTTTTGGAAGGCAGGTTCCGTAAGGAGTTCGATCTGATAGGTACTCCCTTACGCATTCAAATGAAGTCATCCTCGAATCCCTATTCGGGGAAGGACGGGTCTTGAACTCAGTCAACTTGGACATGCCCCCTCGATAGGCACAGGTTTATTGTTTGCCGACAAAATCCTGTAGGTTCGTGTGTTATCGTCCACTCTTCTTAATTTTTTGAACACGGAGAATATCGTGAGCAACAAAGGTCAGCTATTGCAGGACCCATTTCTCAATGCTTTGCGTCGGGAACATGTGCCAGTGTCTATTTATCTGGTCAATGGCATTAAATTGCAGGGCCAGGTTGAGTCCTTCGACCAATACGTCGTATTGCTGCGCAATACGGTTACCCAGATGGTTTATAAACACGCCATTTCAACCATCGTTCCAGGTCGGGCGGTCAACCTATCCGCACCGGGCGGAGATTCAACTGAAGCGTCTTGAGTATTCGGGCCTCATTGGCCCGTCGTCAGAAAAGTCAGCGTTTCCATACTCCATTTGGCTACAGATCCTTCAACGGCGAACACACCAACCATTTTGGTCGGCGTTGATTTGGGTGCACCCAACTTCGATGGCGAGCTTGACGAGTTGGCGCTGTTGGCTCAATCGGCCGGGATGGTTCCGGTCGCCCGTGTTACTTGCAAGCGGCGAGCACCGGATGCGGCTCTGTTTATCGGGTCGGGCAAGGCTGATGAAATTAAACTGTTGGCCACTCAATTCGGCGCAAAAGAAGTTTTGTTCGACCAAAGCCTGAGTCCAGGGCAACAGCGAAACCTGGAGCGCCATCTTGAGCTGCCAGTCAATGATCGGACATTTCTGATTCTGGAGATATTTGCCCAGCGTGCGCGCAGCCATGAGGGCAAATTGCAGGTCGAGTTGGCCAGATTGCAGTACTTAAGTACTCGCTTGGTACGACGGTGGTCACACCTGGAGCGCCAGAGCGGTGGTATCGGAATGCGCGGTGGCCCCGGGGAGGCGCAAATCGAGCTCGACCGCCGGATGATCGGCGAAACTATCAAGCGCACCAAAGAGCGCTTGAGCAAGGTCAAGCGCCAGCGGCAAACGCAAAGGCGGCAACGCGAACGTCGTGACGCATTCAACATTTCGTTGATCGGCTATACCAATGCCGGCAAGTCCACACTCTTTAACGCATTGGTCAAAGCCCGTGCGTACGCCGCTGATCAACTGTTTGCCACTCTAGATACGACAACCCGTCAGCTTTACCTCGGTGAGGCGGGTCGATCCGTGTCGCTCTCAGATACAGTCGGATTTATCAGGGATTTGCCTCACGGACTGGTCGATGCTTTCCAGGCGACACTGCAGGAGGCCATTGACGCTGACTTGTTATTGCATGTGGTGGACGCCGCCAACCCAGGCTATGTTGAACAAATCGAACAGGTGCAGCGTGTGCTCAAAGAGATTGGCGCTGATGAAATTCCTCAGCTGTTGGTGTTCAATAAAGTGGATGCCTTGGACGCTGACCATCAACCAACCCGATGGGAAGATGATTTTGAAATAGAGGGCACGCAGACTCCCCGCATTTTTGTGAGCGCCCAGGAATCCATCGGACTGCCGCTTTTGCGCCTTCGGTTGGCTGCCATTGCCTCCAGACCGGAGGCGAGCAAACCGGCACTTCATGCCCCTGAGACCTTCGGGGATGAAGTCTGATTCGGCACAATTGGGCCTAGATTTATGAAAAATGACGAAATGAAAACTTCCATTCGCGCGCTGACCGCCAATGTTTTCTCTCGCCCACTGTGGCTTGAAAGAATGTTCAACTTGAACGACTCACGTTGGGGACGAGGAGACGACAAGGCAGGAGACACCGAAAAACCCGATAGTAAACCGCCCGCTGGAGAGCCGACACTACCTCCTGTTGAAAATAACAGACCGACGTCGCGCCCCAATTCTGGCCCTCCGGATCTTGACGAGCTCTGGAAAGATTTCAATCGCAAGTTGGGGGGGCTTTTTGGGAAGCCATCTCAGCCTCCACGTGGGAGTAACGGCGGAGGAGGCGGGTTTCAGCCAGACATGAAGAATGCCGGAATTGGTGCTGGACTCATTTTGGGTGTCATTGCATTGATTTGGCTGGGGACCGGTTTTTTTATTGTGCAGGAAGGTCAGCAAGCGGTTATCACCCAGTTTGGCAAGTACAAGAGCACGGTATATGCTGGTTTTAATTGGCGACTGCCGTACCCCATACAGCGCCACGAGCTGGTGTTTGTCACGCAAATCCGCTCAGTGGATGTCGGGCGTGACACTGTGCTCAAGGCCACCGGTCTTCGCGAGTCAGCCATGTTGACACAGGATGAAAACATTCTTGACATCAAATTTGCTGTTCAGTACCGACTGAGTGATGCGCGCGCTTTTCTGTTTGAGAGCAAAAACCCGGCTGAAGCCGTCGTCCAGGCCGCGGAGACTTCCGTGCGCGAGGTCCTGGGCAAAATGAAAATGGATGCAGCGCTGTCGGAAGAACGCGATCAGATTGCGCCCCGCGTGCGGGCCATGATGCAGACCATTCTGGACAAGTACAAAGTAGGTATCGAGGTTGTGGGTATCAACTTGCAACAAGGCGGTGTGAGGCCGCCAGAGCAGGTTCAGGCGTCTTTTGACGATGTACTGAAAGCGGGGCAGGAGCGTGAGCGTGCCAAGAATGAAGCTCAGGCCTATGCCAACGACGTGATTCCGCGGGCGGTTGGTTCCGCGTCACGCCTGAAGGAAGAGGCCGAGGCCTACAAGGCGCGCGTTGTTGCGCAGGCGCAGGGCGATGCACAACGTTTCAGGTCTGTATTTGTTGAGTACCAAAAGGCACCGCAGGTTACACGCGACCGTATGTATCTCGATGCCATGCAACAAATTTACAGCAATGTCACCAAAGTGGTTGTGGACTCAAAGCAGGGTTCCAATTTGCTGTACCTGCCGCTAGACAAAATCATGCAGATGGGCGCTGCCGGAGGGGAGACGGGTGCTACCCCTCCCACCGCCGTTCCAGCCAACACCGTGCTGCCAAACTCGGCCGCCAATGATGCCCGTAGCCGCGAAGCGGCCCGTACGCGCGAACGCGAATCTCGCTAGGAGCACCCCATGAATCGGATTGGTTTGATTTTTTCATCGCTGCTGGTGCTGATTGCGCTGGCAAGTTCTACCTTGTTTGTGGTTGATCAGCGCCAGTTTGGCGTGGTGTACGCCTTGGGTCAAATCAAGGACGTGATCACTGAGCCTGGGCTGAACTTCAAGCTTCCGCCGCCCTTTCAAAACGTGTCGTACATCGACAAGCGGCTGTTGACGCTGGACAGTACGGACTCCGAGCCCATGCTGACGGCGGAAAAGCAGCGCGTCGTGATTGACTGGTATGTGCGCTGGCGCATTTCGGAGCCCACCGAGTACATTCGCAATGTTGGCCTGAATGAAGGTGCAGGCGCGAGCCAACTCAATCGCGTGGTTCGCAATGCATTTCAGGAAGAAATCAACAAGCGAACGGTGAAGGAACTGCTATCACTCAAGCGCGAGGACTTGATGACTGACGTGAAAACCGAGGTGCTGTCCAAAGTGCGTGGTACCAAGCCTTGGGGTGTTGATGTGGTTGATGTTCGCATTACACGGGTGGACTACGTAGAGGCCATCACGGAATCGGTTTACCGCCGGATGGAAGCCGAACGCAAGCGCGTGGCGAACGAGTTGCGCTCGACCGGTGCAGCTGAAGGGGAAAAAATTCGTGCCGATGCCGAGCGACAGCGCGAAGTCACCATTGCCAATGCGTATCGTGATGCGCAGAAGATTAAAGGTGAGGGTGATGCCGAGGCGGCTCGCATTTATGGTGAAGCCTTTGGCCGGGATCCCCAGTTCGCCCAGTTTTACCGTAGCCTCGACGCCTACAAGGCAAGCTTTGCCAACAAGAGTGATGTGATGGTGCTTGACCCGTCAACATCCGATTTCTTCAAGGTTATGCGTGGTGGCGTGGCTCCCGCAGGAAACCCCAAGAAGTGAATTTTGAGTAGCGATACCTTCTGGCTGGCACTTGCAATGGTTCTGGTGATCGAGGGCCTTTTCCCTTTTGCGTCTCCAGACGGCTGGCGGAAAATGTTTGCACAATTGCTGACGCTCAGTGCGGGTCAAATCCGTTTCTTCGGTCTCTTCAGCATCATCTGCGGTCTGGTGATGATTTGGTGGATTGCTCCCTGAGAATCGGGTGACAAGCCCGGTAAAATCAGGGTTTTAATAGCCCTCACTTTTTACATGTCTGCTTGGGTCTTGCCGGATCACATTGCCGATGTGCTGCCCTCTGAAGCGCGCCACATCGAAGAAATACGCAGGGACCTGCTGGACATGGCCCGCTGCTATGGGTATGAGTTGGTCATGCCTCCGCTGTTGGAGCATCTGGAGTCCCTGCTCTCGGGCGCAGGGGAAGCACTGGACCTTCAAACTTTCAAACTCGTTGACCAGTTGTCAGGCCGCATGATGGGTCTGCGGGCAGACAGCACCCCTCAGGTGGCGCGCATAGACGCACATTTGCTCAACCGCGACGGTGTTACACGCCTGTGCTATTGCGGCCCTGTGCTGCACACGCGTCCCAGTGGTCCGCATGCCACCCGTGAGCCCCTCCAGTTTGGTGCGGAGATTTATGGCCATAGCGGGTTGGAGGCTGATCTTGAAATTTTGACGCTGGCCCTCGACTCGCTCAAAGTAGCGCAGGTTGGAGCTATCAGCGTTGATATGGCCGATGCGCGTATCGTAGATGCATTGCTGAGCGAGATCACACTCGAAACTGGTCAATTGGCGAGCATTCACGCTGCACTGGCCGCGAAAGATGCCAGTGAGTTGAAGAGTTTGCTGCGAAACGCTCCACGTGGCACAGCTCAGGCGATCAGTAACCTGCTGCAACTGTACGGAGACGTATCGGTACTGGATGAAGCGCAGCGACTGCTGCCTAAATCACCACAAATTGATGCGGCCTTGGCCCATTTGAAATGGCTGGCAAGCCACCTGGATGGAGCGAGTGTGTCGTTTGATCTGGCTGACCTGCGTGGCTACGCCTACTACAGCGGCGCCATGTTCTCTCTGTATGCGCCAGGCGCCAGTGATGCCCTCGCCCGTGGTGGCCGTTACGATGAAGTGGGACTTGTATTCGGCCGCAGGCGTCCGGCCGTCGGTTTTAGCCTTGACGTCAAGGCTTTGACCGGCGTTGCCGCCAAGCGCCCTTTACGGGCTGCGATTCGTGCACCGTGGGGAGAGGTTGCTGAACTGCGTGCGGCAATAGCGTCACTGCGCCGCAAGGGCGAAACGGTGGTGTGTGTCCTGCCGGGCCATGAGAGTGAAGTTGATGAGTTCCACTGCGACCGCGAGCTGTTTCAGGCGGCGGGGCAGTGGGTTGTGCAAGCTATTTAAGAAATCTACCCATGAATACAACCAAAGGACGCAACGTCGTCGTCGTCGGCACCCAGTGGGGCGACGAAGGCAAGGGCAAGCTGGTCGACTGGCTGACCGAAAGCGCCCAGGGTGTGGTGCGTTTTCAAGGTGGACATAACGCGGGCCACACTCTGGTTATCAACGGTGTCAAGACAGCACTGCATTTGATTCCCAGCGGCATCATGCGCCCTGGCGTCAAGTGCTATATTGGCAATGGTGTCGTGTTGTCTGCGGCCAAACTGTTCGAAGAAATTGAAGGTCTGGAGAAAGTGGGCGTCGAAGTGCGTTCACGCTTGCGCATCAGCGAAGCCTGCCCCTTGATCCTGCCATTCCACACAGCGCTGGACGTCGCCCGCGAAGCGGCGCGCGAGAAGGGCGGCAATGCCAAAATTGGTACGACGGGGCGCGGCATCGGGCCGGCCTACGAGGACAAAATTGCGCGTCGTGCCCTGCGCGTTCAAGACCTGAAATACCCTGAGCGCTTTGCGAGCAAGTTGCGCGAACTGCTGGACCTGCACAACCACGTGCTCACCAGTTACCTGGGGTCAGTGGCGTTTGATTTTGGACCCTCGCTGGCACCGTATATGGCTGACGGCAAGGTGCTGTTCGAGCCGGTTTACGCTGAGGCGATGCGCCACGCTGAACTGCTCAGGTCAATGATGGCCGATGTATCACGCGAGCTCAATGAAGCGCATCACCATGGTGCCAATCTGCTGTTCGAAGGTGCCCAAGGCACCCTGCTAGACGTGGACCACGGCACCTACCCGTATGTGACTTCCAGCAACTGCGTGGCAGGCAATGCAGCAGCAGGTTCGGGCGTAGGGCCAGGCATGCTGCACTACATCCTGGGCATCACCAAAGCCTACTGCACACGAGTCGGAGGAGGACCGTTCCCGACCGAACTGGAATGGGAAAAACCCGGCACGCCCGGTTACCACATGAGTACCGTGGGAGCAGAGAAGGGCGTAACAACGGGCCGCTCACGCCGTTGTGGATGGTTTGATGCAGCGTTGCTCAAGCGTTCCGCGCAAGTCAACGGCCTGTCCGGTCTGTGCATCACCAAGCTCGATGTGCTCGATGGCCTGAAGGAGTTGCTGCTCTGCACCGGCTATGAGATGGACGGCGAAACGCTGGATATTTTGCCCATGGGTGCAGACGACATTGCGCGCTGCAAACCCATTTATGAGGTCATGGAAGGCTGGAGCGACAGCACCGTGGGCGTCACCCAATACGACAAGCTGCCCGTCAATGCGCGCCTGTATCTGCAGCGGATTGAGCAGGTAACCGGTGTACCTATCCATATGGTGTCGACCAGCCCGGACCGCGATCACACCATCATGATGCGCCACCCGTATCTGGCCGATTGCAGTTGATTGCAGTTTTTAAGAAAAATTGGGCTCTAGCCCCCGTAAACATTGCGTAACCAGCTATAAATATAGGAGCAAATCATGTTGACTGAAGACGGCAAGCACCTTTACGTGAGCTATGACGAGTACCACAACCTGATTGAAAAACTGGCGATCAAGATCCACCAGTCGGGATGGGAGTTCGATACCATCCTGTGCCTGGCCCGCGGTGGCATGCGCCCCGGCGACATCCTCTCTCGGGTGTTTGACAAGCCGCTGGCCATCATGTCCACCAGTTCCTACCGTTCCGATTCGGGTACCGTACAGGGTAATCTGGATATTGCCCACTACATCACGACGCCCAAGGGGGAAATAGCGGGAAAAGTGCTATTGGTCGATGATCTGGCGGACTCGGGTCACACCCTCAACGCCGTCATACACCAGCTCAAGCATAACTACACGCCTATCACCGAATTGCGCAGTGCCGTGATTTGGACCAAGGCGCTCTCCATCTTTACACCCGACTATTCGGTTGAATTCCTGCCCACCAATCCGTGGATCCATCAGCCATTTGAGAGCTACGACGCCATGCGTCCAGAGCAACTCATCCAAAAGTGGAGCGTATAGCTAGGGAACACCCCCCGGCTTGCCCACTGCGTGTGGCCGCTTTCCCCCTTGCAGGGGGCGACACCAGTGGCCTGGCAAAACCAGTTCCACGTTGTCGTTGGTAAGGGTCACGCGCTACGGCACTTACTTAGGTGCTACGCACTTTTTTGAGAAGTTGATATGCAGAACAAGATCACCGCCTTGATTCACCACCCATACGTTGCGCCTGCCGGATTTGAGGCACCCCAACCGGGTGTTTTCAAGGCATCCACGGTGTTTTTTCCAACTGTTGCCGCCATGCGAAGCCGGGAATGGAAGGACAAGTCAGCCTACACCTACGGGTTACACGGCACGCCCACCACGTATGCGCTGGAGGAGCGGCTGTGCACGCTGGAGGGCGGGCTGCAGTGCGTATTGGTACCCAGCGGATTGGCTGCGGTGTCTCTGGTGGCCCTGGCTCTGCTCAAGCAGGGTGACGAAGTTCTAATCCCCGACAACGCCTACGGCCCGAACAAGGCCCTGGCGGAGGGGGAGTTAAAAGACTGGGGCATCACGCACCAGTACTACGATCCCATGAACCCGCAGGACCTGGCTGCCCGGATGTCTAACCGAACCCGGCTTGTGTGGGTTGAAGCGGCAGGTTCGGTCACACTTGAATTCCCTGATTTGGCGGGCCTTGTGCGCATAGCCAAAGACAAGGGAGCCCTGGTGGCATTGGACAACACCTGGGGTGCCGGTCTGGCATTTGCACCATTTGATTTGCTGCCCGAAGCGGAGTCGCCGCTGGGTGTTGATATTTCGGCCCATGCACTGACCAAGTACCCCAGTGGGGGTGGTGACATCCTCATGGGCAGCGTGATCACCCGTGACCCTGGTTTGCATCTGCGGGTCAAACTGGCCCATATGCGATTGGGCCTGGGAGTTGGGGCTAACGACGCCGAGGCTGTTTTGCGCGCCTTGCCCAGCATAGATCTGCGGTACCGAGCGCACGATGAAGCAACCCGTATCCTGGCCCAATGGGCAAATGCCCAACCCGCATTTGTGCAAGTGCTGCATCCGGCTCTGGGTGACTCGCCTGGGCATGCGCATTGGAAATCCCTGTGCAAAAACGTCCCAGGTGGAGCTGCAGGCTTGTTCAGCGTGGTTATTGACGCCTGCTACAGCCAGAGTCAAGTCGATGCCTTTTGCGATGCCCTGTGCCTCTTTCGCCTGGGGTACAGCTGGGGTGGCCCCATCAGCTTGGTGGTCCCCTACGATTTGGCTTCGATGCGAATCGCCTGGCCCGCACACATCGCGCACGGAACACTGGTGCGCTTCTCCATCGGGTTGGAGGCTGTGGAAGATTTGCAGGCAGACATTGCGCAGGCGCTGCAGATATTGCGCTGATTCAGTGTTTTCCTGAATAGGCGAGGCGGGGTGCAGCCGCTAAGCTATTGACATGAGTCAAACGTTCAACAGCCAATCCTCTGTCGATTCTTTAGGCGCACCCTACGTTCCCCCGCCCTCGGACGCGCCCCGAAAAACGATACGGCCGTTGCGCCCAATACATTTATGGCATTGGCTTGTTGCGGGCTGGCAGGATATGCGGGCTCACCCTGGCATTAGCGTGTTCTACGGTATCTCCTTTTGTTTGATGGCGCTGGTCCTGGGTGCTGTTTTTCAGTCCAAGCCCGAGTACACCATGTCGATTGCCTCCGGTTGCTTGTTGTTGGGGCCCTTCCTGGCGATGGGACTGTATGAAGTGAGCCAGCGGCGCGAGCGCGGTGAACGCCCCGGCTTGGGCAGTTCGTTGACCTGTTGGAAATCCCATTTGCGCAGCATGGCCATGCTGGTTCTGGTGCTTATCGTTTTGGAACTGCTATGGGGCAGGGCCTCGCTGGTGGTATTTGCGGTGTTCTTCAACACCGGTATGCCATCGACTGCCAGTGTGATGCAAGCCGTGTTTAATCCGGAAAACTGGGAGTTTGTTGCCGCATATACCGTTGTCGGAGGGGCGTTTGCCGTGTTGGTTTTCGCGATTTCTGTTGTGTCCATACCCATGATTCTTGATCGGGATACGGACGCCATATCGGCCGCCATCACCAGCATAGAAGTCTTCTTTCACAACACGGGTGTCATGCTGTTGTGGGGCGCATTGATCGCAATACTGATTGTGCTGTCGTTGTTGATCCCCTGGTGCCTGGGCTTGTTGTTCAGTGGCCCACTTCTGGGCCATGCCAGTTGGCATGCGTACCGTGGTGCAGTGGAATGGCCCAATGAATCGGCTGATGCCTGACGCTTAAATGGTAAAGTGTTGGCAACTACAGAAAGCACACCTTGGCAACACCCAATTACGGATACGAAAAACGCCAGAAAGAACTGGCCAAGAAGAAGAAAAAAGAAGAAAAACTGAAGGAAAAGAACGAGCGCAAGATTCACGGCCACGTTGAGGGCGATGCAGCACCAGACGATGAGCCAGCCGAAGAGGGATCGCCATCTCCCGATACCAGCGCAAGCTAATTCAATATTTGTAACGCCAGTCGTCGCATCGCTGGAACAGACCTGTCATCGGGTGAAATAGCTCTGGCCTGCCCGTACTGTACAAAATTACGCCGCATGGACTGCAGGTACACCGGGTCATAGTGCTGCGTCAACAATTCGTGCACCACGCCACGGACTTGACCCGCTATCACCTGCTCCTTCCAGCCATTTACGACCGCTTTTCCGCGCATCTCGGTCAGCACATCCAGCCGGTCACAGAAGTGTGCAGTGTCCTGCACAAAGAAGTCATAGTCTTCCATCAGCAAGCCCACGCGCTCATCCATTGGCAGGGTCAGGTCCAGGCAGGGGCTTGCGCGCATGCGCTCTACCAACGCCGTTGGAATGGCCACATTACCGACCTTTTTACTCTCGCTCTCGACATAGACGACACGCTGCGGGTCAAACTGGCGCAGCGCGTCCCACACCAGTGAATCAAAGTGTTTCTGCGAAGGCTGTGGCCGACCCGGGATGGCGCCCAGCACCGAACTGCGATGGCTTGCCAGGGCCTCCAGATCCAGTACTTGTGCCCCTGCTGAAGCCAGTTCCTGCAACAGCCGTGTTTTGCCTGAGCCGGTGGTGCCACAAATCACCTGAAATTGGAGTCGCTCCACCCGCAGTGGGATGTCAAGCAACATGGCCGCGCGAAAGGCTTTGTAGCCGCCGGCAACCAGGGTCACCCGAAAGCCAATCTGGTCCAGTATCAACGACAGAGAGCCGCTGCGCTTGCCGCCCCGCCAGCAGTAGGTGAGGGGTTTCCAGTCTTTGGGTTTGCTGATGACGTGTCGCTCAATGTGGTTGGCAATATTGCGCGCTGCCATCGCAGCACCCCGCTTTTTGGCCTCAAATTGATTGACTTGCACATACATCGTGCCGATGAGAACGCGCTCTTCGTCATTGAGGGTTGGCCAATTCACCGCGCCGGGCAAATGGTCCAATTCAAACTCACTTTCGCTGCGCGCGTCGATGATGGTGTCGTAGCTGCCAAGCTGCGCCAGTACGTCAGCCGCGTTCAAAATAGTCAAACTCATGGGATCAGCTTCTTGATGGTGGGCCACACGTTATTCAAAATAATGGGGTGCGCCGATTCGTTGGGGTGAAGTCGGTCGTTCTGAAACAGACGCTGCGCGTCTGGTACGTCCGCCACGTCTTTCAGCATGAAGGGCACCAGTGCGGCCTTGTTCGCTTTGGCCACCGTTGCAAAGGTCGCTGCAAAGCGACTGGTGTAATCCTGTCCGTAATTGGGCGGCACTTGCATGCCTATCAGCACGACTTTGGCGCCTGCGCCTTGTGCTGCCACTGCCATGGCCTGCAGATTGTCCTGTGTCATCTGCAGTGGCAAGCCGCGCAGAGCATCGTTGCCACCGAGTTCAATCACCACCAGCGCGGGCTTGTGCGTTTGAAGCAGCGCCGCCAGGCGCGAGCGACCGCCCGAAGTCGTGTCGCCACTGATACTGGCATTGACCACTTTTACGCCTGGTTTTTCCCTGGTCAGGCGTTGCTCCATGAGCGCAACCCAGCCAGTGCCACGTTTGAGTCCATACTCGGCGCTCAGTGAGTCACCGACCACCAGAATGGTGGGGTTGCGCACTTGCGGCATTGCAGCCCATGACGGGAAAGTCCCCGCGAAGCTTGCCGCTATGCCAAGCGCGATACAGTGTCGTCGAATCAAAGAGAGCCCCATGAGTGAAGTAATTATTTCTGTTGAACACGTTTGTAAATCGGTAACCGACTCTACCGGCACACTGGAGATTTTGCGTGATATCGATTTTGCGCTTAATGCCCGAGAGACTGCGGCCATTGTCGGTGCCTCCGGTTCCGGCAAAAGCACACTGTTGTCCATCATTGCAGGCTTGGATACCCCCACAACCGGTACGGTTCGTCTGGCCGGAGCCGATCTGTTTGAACTGGACGAGGACGATAGGGCCGGTCTTCGGGCCAGTAAGGTGGGCTTTGTGTTCCAGAGCTTCCAGTTGCTGGGCAACCTCACTGCCCTGGAAAACGTGATGCTGCCGCTGGAGCTTGCCGGGCGTAAAGATGCACGCAAAGCCGCCACCGAGATGCTGGCCCGTGTGGGCTTGTCGCAGCGGCTCACCTCTTACCCTAAAGTGCTCAGCGGTGGCGAACAGCAACGAGTGGCACTGGCGCGGGCATTTGTGGTGCACCCCGCCGTTTTATTGGCCGATGAGCCCACGGGCAGCCTGGACTTTGCAACCGGCGAGACCATCATGGAGCTGATGTTTGACCTGAACCGCGAGCAGGGCACCACGTTGGTTCTGGTCACCCACGATCGCTCGATTGCCGCACGTTGTGATAGGCGCATCACGATCGAGGCGGGCAAGCTGGTCTGAGGAGCCTGGGCGCCAGAGCGTTCTGCGCAGGTCAAGGAGGAGCCCACGCAGTGGGCGGGGGACACGTAGCAGAACGCTCTGCCGCCCAGGCTCCTTGCCCCGATAATCACAAAATGTCATCACCTAAAGTTCTTTTCGGCTTCCACGCCCTGGGCGTGCGTCTCAAGACGGCCCCCCAATCCATTATTGAAATCTATTTTGAGCCGACCCGGCGCGATGCCCGCATGCGCCAGTTTCTGGACCGGGCCACAGAGTCTGGCGTCAAGCTGATCGAGTCCGACGGCGCGCGCCTGTCCAAAATGTGTGGTGGTCATGGTCACCAGGGTGTTGCGGCGCGCGTGCAGGCCATCGCCCAGGTGCATTCGCTGGACGAGCTGCTGGAAGACCTGGAAGCCGCCAATGCGGATTTGCCGCTGGAGCAACGCAACCAACCCCTGATTCTGGTGCTCGACGGCGTGACCGACCCTCACAACCTGGGCGCCTGCCTGCGGGTGGCAGATGGTGCCGGCGTGCACGCCGTGATTGCACCCAAGGACCACGCGGCCGGGATCAATGCCACCGTGGCCAAAGTCGCCAGCGGCGCGGCAGAAACGGTGCCCTATTTCATGGTGACCAATCTGGCCCGAACGCTCAACGAACTCAAGGAGCGCAACATCTGGATCATTGGTACCAGCGACACGGCTCCCGTCACGCTGTACCAGGCCGACCTCAAAGGCCCGGTGGCTCTGGTGCTGGGCGCAGAAGGCGCAGGCATGCGCCAACTCACCGCCAAGACGTGTGATGCACTGGTCAGCATTCCCATGCGCGGGGCGGTCGAGAGCCTGAATGTGTCCGTGGCCAGCGGCGTGTGTCTGTACGAAGCCCTGCGCCAACGTACCGTTTAAGAAGGGATTTAACTATGAAAAAGATAGCTGCTTACGCAATATTGACGGGGGCTACAGCCCTATTTCTTGTAGGTTGTACGCAAGAACAACAAAACAAGATCAGCCGCGACATCCAGAACTGGACCGGCACCAACGGAGTGCTGGAGATCTATGCCGGTGACAAACTGGTACGCCGCTTCATCAAGGTTGACAAGCTCAGTACCGCCATGGGAACCGACGACAACAAGCCGCGCCCTTACCGCTATGGCTATGGCGTACTGGACGAGAACTTCAATTTTGTGGTCGACCCGGGCGAGAAGAAGGTCTATTTCGAAATCAGCGACTACGCCTCGAACTACCTGTTCTTCGAGAGCCCACGCTGACGCAAGGGCTGGCTACAAAACCCCCATAGCACCCAAAAGTGCACCCATGCCCAGCAGCCAGAGCATATGCAATTGGGTGCGCCACACAATTACGGCTGTGATCGAAGTCAGTAGCCAGGGTCGCCAGTGTTCCGTGGGACTGCCCGCGCTGGAGGCCAAAATCCACCCGGTTGCAACCAGAAGGGCAATGACAACAGGAGCCATGCCCATCTTGAAAGCCCGCACTGCGCGCAACTCGCGGTTGCGGTGACCCCAGCGCGCAGCGGCAAACGTGAGCGTGGTGCTGGGCAGCAAAATTCCGACCATGGCAACACCGACGCCTGCCAATGCTAGCCACCAGGCACCTGGGCCTGCGTTGATGCCACCACCCGCATTCATGCCCACATTCCATCCCAGCAGTGCGATAAAGAGAACATTGGGCCCCGGTGCCGCCTGCGCCAGGGCAATCGATGAGGTGAATTGCGCCTCGCTCAACCAAGCCTTGTCGTTGACCAGGTAGCTGTGCATGGCCGGTGCCGTGGTGATGGCACCGCCAATGGCCAGCAGCGACAGCGACAGAAAGTGCGTCAACAAGGCCAGCCAGTCAGCGCCGGTAAACGCCACCGTCATTGCGCCACCCGGGTTTCTCGCGCTCGCCCCAACTGCCGATTGGCCCACAGACTCGCCAGGCTCCCCACACCCAGCAAGACAGACACCAGCGGCAGGCGCAGCCACGCGATGGCAACAAAACTCACCACTGCCACACCCCAGCAAACCGGCAAGCCCATGGGGTTACCCTTAAGTGCGCCGATCAGTTTGAAGCCGGTGGCGGTAATCAAACCAGCTGCCACTGCGCCCATTCCGCGCAAGGCACCCTGAACGGCAGGCGCATCTGACACACCGCCCAAAAGCGCCGCCAGGGCCAGCACAATCACCAGCGGAAAGGTCAACATTCCTGCCAGGGCCGCCAATGCACCCGCAAAGCCAAAATACCGGTCCCCGATCATCAGGGATAGGTTGACCACATTGGGACCAGGCAAGATCTGGGCAACCGCCCAGTCTTCCAGAAACTCTTCACGCGTCAACCATTTTTTTTTCTCCACCAGCTCGCGTTGCACCACGGCCAGCACCCCCCCAAAGCCCTGCAAAGCCAGCAGCGAGAATGAAATGAACAGGTCGGCTCTGGATTTCGGGTGATTGCCCACGGTGGGGGCCTGTTGCTTGGCTGAGTCGAAAGTCATGACCAGACTTTATCGGAATCTGCAGATGTGTCGCGCAGATTGGTTACAGTCGCGCTTTGCCAAAAGCTTGCAGGACTACAGGAGCTATCCATGCACAAAGGTTTGTTGAACACTTTCGTCCTTGTCCGGACTTTCGGGGTTGGGTTCTTTGCAATGGTGCTGAGCACCACTGGGCAGGGTGCCGAAGTGCGCCTGCGCATCCTGGAGACGACCGATGTGCACATGAACCTGTTGAGCTACGACTACTACCAGGACAAGACCACGGACCAGTACGGCCTGTCACGCGCCGTTTCGCTCATCAAAGCGGCGCGGGCCGAGTCGCCCAACAGCCTGCTGTTTGACAATGGTGACCTGTTGCAGGGCAACCCCATGGGCGACTACGTGGCCAAGGTCAAGCCGTTAAAGGACGGCGAAACGCATCCGGCCTACCGTGTCATGAACCAGATGGGTTACGACGCCGCCAACATTGGCAACCACGAATTCAACTATGGGCTGGAATTTCTGCGGCGCTCCCTAAAGGGGGCAAACTTCCCCTATGTCAACGCCAACATCTATGAGGATGACAAGGACGCCAGCAGCGATCAGGCCAAACATGCGTTCACACCCTACGTCATTCTGGACCGGCAACTGGTCGATGCCCAAGGCAAGTCGCACGCCATCAAGGTGGGTGTCATTGGCTTTGCACCGCCGCAAATCATGCTGTGGGACAAGGGCCATCTGGAAGGCAAGGTGGTTGCCCGCGACGTACTGGAGACCGCCAAAAAGTATGTTCCTCTCATGCGTGCCCAGGGTGCACAGTTGGTGATTGCCATTCCCCATGCCGGGTTCGAGAAGGGGTCGGTTTCTGCGTTTTCCGAGAATGCCGTCGGCCCGCTGACCGAAATCGCCGGCGTGGACGCGGTTTTGTTTGGCCACTCGCATGCCGAGTTTCCCAGCAAGGCCTTTGCCTCGCACCCGAAAGTGAACCTGGAGCGCGGCACCATCAATGGTGTTCCGGCAGTTATGCCCGGGCGCTGGGGCGACCACCTGGGCGTGATCGACTTCACGCTGGACAATGCCAGCGGAAGCTGGAAAGTGGTGGACAGCAAGGCATCCATACGCCCCATTTACGACCGAACCGCGCGCAACTCGGTTGCAGCGGCGGACCCCATGGTGGAGCAATTGGTGGGGGATGTGCATGCCGCTACGCTGGAGTACGTGCGTGACAAGGTGGCATTCAGCAGTGCACCGATTTATAGCTACTTCGCGTTGGTGGGTGACGACCCGTCGGTTCAGGTGGTGTCCAATGCCCAGATTACCTATGTCAAGCGGGCCATGCAGGGTACCGACTACGAAAAATACCCGGTGCTGTCGGCTGCAGCGCCGTTCAAGACGGGGGGGCGCCAGGGCTGGGACTACTACACCGACATACCCGCTGGCCCTATTGCCATCAAGAACGTGGCCGACCTGTATGTCTACCCCAATACGCTCAAGGCCATGCTGCTCACCGGCGCTGAAGTGCAGGAATGGATAGAAATGTCGGCCGGGCAGTTCAACCAGATTGATCCCAAGGGTGATGCGCAGCAGAGTCTGTTGAACGCCGGGTTTCGCTCTTTCAACTTCGATACGCTGGACGGTGTGACCTATGAGTTTGATGTAACCCAGCCAGCACGGTATGACACCAATGGCAAGCTGGTGGCACCGGACGCCCACCGGGTGAAAAAACTCAGCTATCAGGGCAAGCCCGTTCAGCCGGATGCCAAATTCATAGTCGCCACTAACAACTACCGTGCCTTTGGTGGGGGCAATTTTCCGGGTCTCAACGGGAGCAAGGTGGTGCTGGAAGCCCCGGAAGAAAACCGACAGGTGCTCATTGAATACCTGCGCATGATGGACATGCTGTCCGCCAACAAGCAGGTCAACCCCAGCGCTGACGGCAACTGGCGCATTACGCCGGTGCCGGGTGTGCGCCTCACCTTTCTGTCCGCCAGCACCGCACAACGCTACCTGGCGGGCCACCCGCAGGTTCGTCTGATCAAGGACAACGGCGACGGCTCGTCGCTGTATGAACTGGTGCCCTGATCACTTGCGAACAATGCGACCGGAAGCGATCTGGTCAACGGCTTTGGGGTTGTCACGCAGCCATTCTTCAAAGGCATCAATATCCGGGCC
>CAJAVE010000121.1 GCA_903945325.1 uncultured beta proteobacterium
CCCATGCCTTGCTCCAGCATGAAAAATTGCAGCAGCTGGCACAAGGCCTCAACGCCCAGTGAGCCGGGTTGCACCGGATCCTGGAAAAAGTGGGCTTTGAAGAACCACTCGTCCTGGTCCACCGTTTTCTCAGCGCGCAGCGAGCCCAGGCCTTTGGGTCCACCCTGCGGCCAGTAACCCGTGACGCGGTCCAGCATCAGCAGCATGGCACCCGGCAGGCGCAGCGCACCGTCGCAGTACTTGGCCGGGCGCTGGGTCAGGTCGATGACGTTTTCAATCGGCGACTCCAGCCACGCCCGCTCTGTCGGTGACACCGGCAAGCCGACCTGGTTCTCAAACGCCTCTTTGGGGAAGAAACCAAACACCGTCTTCATCTCGAACACGCGCTGGTCGCCTACATAGCACTCAACCTCGAAGTTCTCGATGATCATGCCCGCGCTTTGCGACACCGACAACATCTTGACTTTGGTTCTGAAAATGCCGCTGGTCGGGAAGACTTCTTGCAACAGGGTGCCGGTGCCGTCCAGGTTGCGAAACAGCATGTCGGTCTCGGAGGTGAGCGCACTGCCCACGTAAGAGGCCAGCCAGCCGCAGGGCTGCAAAGCCGCTTCCATCACTACACAGAAGGGCATGGTCGGGTTGCCGTTTTGCTCAAAATACCATTGCTCCACCGGCACGTCGTATTCCACCTCGACCGAGGTGCCGGCCTTCATGCCGCCAATCGGGCCGTCCAGCGCAGTCACGCGGGACATAAAGTGGTACGGTGGCCCCGGCAGGCGTGCAGCGCGGCGGGTGCCGTCAAAACGCGCGTAAAACGGGCCAAACGCGGCCGAAGGTGGTCCCCAGGCGCAGGCCAGCAGCGAGTGGTAGTCAAACGCAAAACCGTCCACCGTGGCGGCGGGTTTGGGCTCGCGGTAATCCACCAGGCCAGCGAGTGAGCGCAGTGGCACAGGCTCGCCGGTCAACTGGGTGGCGGCTGGGGCCAGGTGTTGCCAGTGTTCCAGCGGCCAGTCGGGCACCAGTTGTATGCCGACACCACGCGCATGGAAGGCCTTGCGCCCGTCCACGGTACACAGCAGGTCGGCAAACACGGTGGGCACCGGCACGGCGATGACGGATGACACAAACACCTCATAAATCAGATGCTTGCTGGTGGGTGTGACCTGGCCACGGCAGCGCATGGGGTACTTGGTGTCGGGCACCGGCTCAAAACGCCAGCCGTCGCGGTCCACGGTAAAGCCTAAAGCGGCCAGGTAAATCGACATGGCTTGCAGACAACCGTCAAACATCAGGGTGCCGGGCATGCAGGGGTCGTTTTTGAAGTGGCCTTTGAAGAACCAGTCATCCGGTGTGACCGGCGTTTCGGCACGCAAATAGCCCCGGCCCCACGGGCCACCTTTGGCGTCAAACGCGGTGACCTCGTGCAAAAAGCGCATTTTCTCGGACGTGATGCGGGGTGAGCGCACATGCGGCTGGGTGGTTTCCCAGCCCGCACCAAAACACTCAAACGGACGACCCGAGGCAAAGGCCTGCAGCTCGGCAGGCGAAAAACCCGACTTGCTGCACGGTACGGCGGGGGCATCCAGCTGCGCTTGTGCGGGCACCTCTTGCACCGGGTCCCACAACACACCGGTCGAGTTGGCGAGTTCTTCATCGGTGAAGAAGCCAGCTTGGCCGTTGCGCACGGTCA
>CAJAVE010000122.1 GCA_903945325.1 uncultured beta proteobacterium
GCACGGGCCAGGTCAAGCGCTTCTTCCATGGCGTCTGGACCATCGTCAACTCCGGGCAAATAGTGGCAGTGCAGGTCAATCATGGCCAGACAAACCCGCGCGTCAGGTGGCTTTGGTTACTACCGTCGGCGCTGCTGGAATGGGGGCAACTGCATTGATAACGGGCACCGCTGCCGGTTTGACGGAGCTCGGTGTTTTGCCATAACTGCGACCGTAGCTTCCGCCATAACTAGAGCTGTAGTTGCCATAGCCATGCTTGCCATAGCCGGAGTATTCACCGTAGTATTTCTCGGCTTTGCTCAGGTCGAGCGCGTTCAGCACAACGCCGATGATGTGCCCCTCTGCGCGGCGCAGGCGCTGCAGGGATTTGCGTGCCAAGGGATATGGCGTACTTTGCGCCTTGGTGACAAATATGACGCCACTGGCGCGCGCCGCGATGACGGCGGCGTCGCTGACAAGCTCGACTGGCGGCGAGTCGATGATGACAATCTCAAAATGTTTGGACAGTGCTTCAAGCGTCTGGCCAAATCGGTCAGAGTGCAGTAGCTCAAGGGGGTTGGGGGGGATGACACCAGAGGTCATGACCATGAGCTTGGAGCCTTCAATCTGGTGCACGCATTCAGTCAGTTTGGCGGTGCCAGCTACCAGTTCGGACAACCCTGACGCGTTGGGGTCCAGTCCGTAGCACTTGGCCACGCTGGGTCGGCGCATGTCAGCATCGACGAGCAGGGTTTTCTTGGTCAGCGCGTGCGCCATAGCCAGGTTACTGGAGAAGGTGGTCTTGCCTTCGCCTGGCACGCTGGAGGTAACCACAATGGTGCGTGATGGCATGTCCACCGAAGACAGCAGGACGCCGGTGCGGGCGGTGCGGATGGCTTCAGAGTAGAGTGAGTTGGGAGAGTCGAGCACAATGCGGCCGCTGACCTTGCGATCGGCGTCTTTCTTCTCCAGCATAGGCATGATGGTCAGCAGAGGCTGTTTGAGGCGGGTTTCTACGTCTTCGGTGGTTTTAAGGGTGTTGTCCAGCAGTTCGAGCAACAACGCCAGCATGACCCCGACCAGCAGACCCATGACCAAAGCGACCGCAATGATGAGAGACTTCTTGGGCTTGATGGGGCCACCGGGTATGGCCGCCGTGTCGACCACGCGTGCCACGGTGGTTTGCAGGTCACCGCCTACGTTGGTCTCTTTGGCGCGTTTGATGAACATGTCGTACATCTGCTTGTTGGAATCAACCTCGCGCTCGTACTGACCCAGTTCAAATTCTTTGCGGTTCACGTTTTGGACCGAACCACGCGCTGCGGCAAGTGAACTTTCAAGCATTTTTTCGGTGCTGCGTGCCCGCTCGTACTCGTTGTTCACGCCGCCGACGACCAGTTCAATTTGGCGCTGCAGATTTTCAGAAGCTGATTTGGCTTCGGAGTCGGCTTGCAGGTATTTGGGATGCTCTTTTCCGTAGCGCTGGGATACGTCGGCCAATTTGCGGGACGCCTCAGTGGATTGGCGCTTGGCGTCTGCAACCTGGCCACTGTTAAGCACGGCTGGCTGCGAGGCCAAATCGCCCGTACTGGAAGCTTCTTTGATGATTTTGTAAGTTGACTCAATCTCTACGCGGCGGGTACGGGCCTCGATCAAGCGGGACTGCAACTGGTCCATCTGAGCGCCAGTGCCGCTTTGTGAGTTGTCCTTCACGCTGACGAGGCCTTGTTTTTCGCGGTAACCCTGCAAGACTTGTTCAGACTGGTTGAGTTTATCTTTGAGGCCGGACAGGCGCTCCTGCAGCCAGACCGATGCGGTGCGTGTCATCTGAAAACGGGCGTCGAGGTCGTTTTCAATGTAGGTGTCGGCAATGGTGTTTGTGATGCGCGCGGCCAGCACAGGGTCTGACGATTCAAAACGGATGACCACCAGTTGGCTCAAGCGAATGGGTTCAATGGACAGCTTGCTGGTGAGTGCGCCAAGGACGGCTTCCGTCAGGGCTTTTTCGGTCCAATCCTGGGGCGCCTTTTCGGTAGCAAAGCCGATTTGCTCTTTGAGTGCCGCTATGCCCTTCTTGGGCGCACGGGGGTCGAAGTCAGGATGGTCGAACAATTTCAACTTGCCAATGGCTTTGAGGGCCACTTCACGCGATTTGATAATTTCAACCTGGGTCTGGAAATACTCGCGGCTGGCACCCATGCCGGCGTAGACGTCTTCGATGCTGACGACTTTTTGCTTTGCCGTTTCAATCAACAGTGTGGTCTTGGCCTCATAGATAGGCGTTGTGACAAATGCCACCACGCCTGCGACCAGTGTGACGACCAGGGCAAAGGACAGGATAGCCCACTTGTGTTTGCGAAGTGTGCGCCAGTATTCGACAAAGTCGAGACTGGGCTCCTGGCCATCGGGGTCATGCAAGAAGAGGTTTTGCGCAGAATTTTGCGCTGCTTTATTGGAATCAGACATGTGGGTGCTCGCTTGGCTCAGAAGAACGACTCTTCAATGAACACGGTGTCACCAGGATTGACCGGGCTGTTGATTTCCGCTTTTTGAGGACGATTGCTAGGGTCACCCTCACGGATGATCGAAATTTTCGAGAAAGAGGCGCGCTCTTTGAAACCGCCGGCCAGAGAGCTGGCCTTGAGCACAGTCAGGCCGGGCTGAAAGGGGTAGCCGCCTGGGCGCTCGACCATGCCATTGATGTAAAAGGGTCGGTACTCTTCAATGGTGATGGACACGCGTGGGTTGACGAGGTAGCGTCCATTGAGTCCGGCGGTGATACTTTTCTCGATTTCTCCAATGGTCAGGCCCAGCGCCCGCACCTCACCCAGCACGGGGTACGGAATGGTGCCGGCATCAGACAAACGGATTTTTTCGCGGCTAAGGTCGTCCTCACCAAAAACGCGAATGGTGATGACATCACCTGCTGCCAGCTTGTAGGTGGACAACAGGGACGCCACGTCTTTTGGCAGCGGTGCTTGCGCCGCAGCGGTCAATGGCGCCAGGAAGAACAAGGCTATCGCAACCAGAAAAAATGAAAAAATGCCGTTAAGGCATTTTCCAGGGGCGCTGCAAGAAAAGGGAGGGCGGATCATGGGTAACATTCCACACTTGGAGGGGCCAGTTAGGCTCCTCAGAAAAATACTCGTCACATCAAAGCGATGCATTGAGGGTAAACATGGTGACATTGCGCTTGAAAGCGGCCGTAGGCACGTTGGACGTGCTGTCAGTACCAGCCCAGTCCACGCCAACCTTGAGCCAACGCAAGACTGAATAGTCCATGGTCAATGCATAGCTGGTTGCGTTGTCGGCCCGGGTCGTTCCAGCAAAATCGGTTTTCACCAAGCCAACGGCGGCGCGGGTGGTGAACGAGCGGGTCCACTGGTGGCTCCAATTCACGTTGGTATTGGTGTTGACGGTGTAGTCGCCAAAGCCGCTTGCATCCGCCGTTGAGCGGCTGGTTTGCAGGTCCAACGCACTGTACGTAAGTGGCGCCCAGCGGATCGACGCTTCCCAGCTGTCGCCATTGAAGCCTGGGCGACCGGCGACATCAAAGTCTTTGGTCATACGGCCAAACTTGACAATGCCGGTGGTGGCAGCTGTCGCGTCCCAGGTGAGACCGACGTAGTAACGGCGCTCGGTGTTGCTTTCAGTTGACAGGGAAGAGGAATAGTTCGCATTGGCATTGCGAAACTCGCCAAGAGCCAGCGAGCGTGTACCCAGACGATAGTAGAGGCGAGACGCTAACGAAGTGAGTGTCAGGTCAGCCACTGCGGTGGTAGCACGGTTATTGTCGTAAGACTTGTTCTGGCTGCCAAGGTCAAACTCGACACGGCCTTGGGCCTCAGGCGCACCGTAAATGAAACGACCGTTAAGGTTATTCGAAGTCCAGCGATCCGGCTCGGCAGAAACGGGGCGGTTGTTGGCACCACGGGAGTCGGTATTGCGAACCCGCCCCAATGACCATGCGCCCCGAGCGCGGGCGGTAAAGTAATTGTCGCCGGCGATCAGGAACTCGGAATTCGTGGTGTTGTCAGCCGAACTACTGGCGTAATTGATATTGTTGGTTGAAACCAAGGCGGTGTAACGGTCACCCTTGTGTTTGAGTTCGGCGATAAGCTGGGGAGCAATGTTGACCATGCTGGAGCTGATCTGGTTGGTAGCGCTTGTCTGCAGGTTGTCGTTGTAGCCCATGCCAACAAACGCCGTAGGGTAAAGGTAAACACCGCTCTCGGTCTTGTAAGCCGCCGCACTTCCAACGGGTGCCGTCAAAATGGTTGGGCTGGCACCAGCAGCGCCCGAAATGGTGGTTCCGCTCAACTCGTACCCCGTGCCACTGACTTGCGAAGCGGGTGTCGATGGTGCTTTAAGGGTGTATGCCCCGTCTTCTACCGGCTTGGCCGGAGCTTGGACTTGAGCCTGAACGCAGGATACGGAAAGCGGCAAAGCCGCAGCAAAGCAAAGCGCAACATATGTATTTTTCATGAAATTCCCCTGAAAATCGAACAAGGCCAGCCGAAACAGCGAACCCTAGTGACAGACTATTACATTGTCGCAGCAAATTGTTGCATTGCGTCACCACAACAGGTATTTACCCCCTACCAAATCGGGCTGGCGTTGCCCCGAGCCGACACCACAAGCCTCGCGTTGCCACGCGTTTGCGCCTCAGTCGATACAATTTGGCAGCAGTCCCTAATCGACCAACAAGAGTCTTTGGGACTTTTAAAACAGCAAATCTAGGTGAGGCCTTGAGATGATGCAGTCGAGCCCGCACCCAAACGGGTCTTTATCCAAAAAAGGGCTAGTTCCTCGGGTAGATTTGCATTCGGTGATGGAGAATCACCGTTTATTTACTTTGACCTTGCGATCGACGATGATGCATTGATCATTTCCACAACGCCTACTCATACCGGTTCATGGCCACTGTCGATCCTTTACAACGCGAAACCCAGCCCATAGCCCTTCCTGGAATTGGAAGGGCGTTGATCAATGCGGGAAAGTTGGAACAAAAGTCTGCAGAAGACATCTATAGAAAGGCGTTGTCCAGTAAAGGCAGTTTTATTGCAGAGTTGATGGGCTCCGGTGCTGTGTCCGCTGCCGATTTGGCACACACCCTCTCAGCGGCATTTGCGGCGCCCTTGCTGGATTTGGATGCCATCGACACCAACCGCCTGCCAAAGGGTTTGCTGGACGGCAAAATTTGCAGCGACTACCGGGTCGTGGTACTCAGCAAGCGCAGCAACCGCCTCATTGTTGCAACGGCAGATCCGTCGGACCAGGCTGCGGCTGAACGGATCAAATTTTCAACCCAAATGGGGGTTGACTGGGTAATCGCTGAGTACGACAAGCTGTCAAAGTTGGTGGAAGCGAATGCGACTACGGCCACAGAAGCGATGGAAGACATCATTGGTGGCGACTTTGAGTTTGACGAGTCCACCGCCGAAGCGGTCATGGACAATGACAAGGCAAATACCGCTGAGGTGGAAGACGCTCCGGTAGTGCGCTTCCTGCATAAGATGTTGATGGACGCCTTTAGTATGCGAGCGTCTGATTTGCACTTTGAGCCGTATGAACACACCTACCGGGTGCGATTTCGCATTGACGGCGAGCTGCGCGAGATCGCGTCGCCCCCTATCGCAATCAAGGAAAAACTGGCATCACGGATCAAAGTCATCTCGCGGATGGACATTTCTGAAAAAAGGATCCCGCAAGACGGACGGATGAAGCTCAAAGTAGGTCCGGACAGGGTGATTGACTTCCGGGTGAGCACCTTGCCAACACTTTTTGGCGAAAAGATCGTGATTCGTATTTTGGACCCGAGTAGCGCAAAGCTGGGCATTGATGCGCTGGGCTACGAACCGGTAGAGAAAGCGCGACTGCTCAAGGCGATTGCACGGCCATACGGCATGATTCTCGTCACAGGGCCGACCGGGTCCGGAAAGACGGTTTCGCTGTACACCTGCCTGAATCTGCTTAACCAGCCGGGTGTGAATATTGCAACGGCAGAAGACCCGTCTGAAATCAACCTGCCTGGAGTCAACCAGGTCAATGTGAATGAAAAGGCCGGCCTGACCTTTGCCGCAGCCTTGAAATCGTTTTTGCGTCAGGACCCGGACATCATCATGGTCGGTGAGATCCGCGACCTGGAGACTGCGGATATATCCATTAAAGCCGCGCAAACCGGGCATTTGGTCTTGTCGACCCTGCACACCAATGATGCCCCGGCCACGCTGACCCGTATGCGCAATATGGGAATTGCTGCGTTTAATATCGCCTCAAGCGTAATTTTGATAACTGCACAAAGACTTGCCAGGCGACTCTGCGCCAATTGCAAAGTGCCGGTCGATATTCCCCGCGTTGCGTTGATTGATGCTGGCTTCAAGGAGCCCGACCTGGAAGGGACCTGGAAGCCGTATAAAGCGGTGGGCTGTTCGGCCTGCAACAATGGGTACAAGGGACGCGTTGGTATTTACCAGGTGATGCCCATCAGTGAGGAAATTCAGAGAATTATTTTGCGCGATGGCAGCTCATTGGATATTGGTGCGCAAGCCGAGCTCGAAGGCGTGCGCTCATTGCGACAATCTGGCCTTAGCAAGGTCAAGCTGGGAATGACTTCGCTGGAAGAAGTTCTTGCCGTGACCAACGAATAACAAGTCTCTGAAAGAAACAAATGGCAACTGCAAAGACTGCTGATAGTAAAGACGCTGTTTTCGAATGGGAAGGTAAAGACCGAAATGGCAAGCAGGTTCGCGGCGAAATTCGCGCCGCAGGGGAGAACCAGGTCAAAGCGTCGCTCAGGCGGCAAGGCGTCACGCCCACCAAGATAAAGAAGCGCAGGATGAGCGCCGGCAAGTCCATCAAGCCGAAGGACATGGCCATATTCACGCGGCAACTGGCCACCATGATGAAAGCCGGTGTGCCACTGCTACAGGCTTTTGACATTGTGGGGCGCGGCAACCCCAACCCCCGGGTGACCAAACTGCTCAACGACATTCGCACCGATGTGGAAACGGGGACATCACTCAGCGTCGCTTTCCGCAAATTTCCGTTGTACTTTGACAACCTGTATTGCAACTTGGTCGAGGCCGGCGAGTCTGCAGGTATTCTGGATCAATTGCTGGACCGGTTGGCGGTTTACATGGAGAAAACCGAGGCAATCAAGTCCAAGATCAAGTCCGCACTGATGTATCCCATATCGGTTTTGGTGGTGGCGTTTGTGGTGGTCGCGGTGATCATGATCTTTGTGGTTCCGTCATTCAAAGAGGTATTCAAGTCCTTTGGTGGAGAACTGCCAATGCCGACGCTGATGGTCATCGCCCTCAGCGAGTATTTCATCCAATACTGGTATCTGATATTTGGCGGCATTGGCGGTGGCCTCTATTTCTTTATGGAATCCTGGAAACGTAACCGCAAGATGCAGGCTTTTATGGACCGGATCATGCTCAAACTGCCGATTTTTGGCGTTTTGGTTGAAAAGTCTTGCATTGCACGCTGGACGCGAACTCTATCGACGATGTTCGCTGCGGGCGTGCCGCTGGTCGAAGCCCTTGATTCTGTGGGTGGAGCGGCTGGTAACAATGTGTTCACGGAGGCGACGGTGAAAATTCAGCAGGAGGTTTCAACAGGAACTGCACTGACCACAGCCATGTCGAACGCCAATCTGTTTCCTTCGATGGTTTTACAGATGTGCGCGATTGGTGAGGAATCGGGCTCCATTGACCACATGCTGGGAAAAGCTGCCGACTTTTATGAGGCAGAGGTGGACGACATGGTGGCAGGCATCTCCAGCCTGATGGAGCCCATCATCATCGTCATCTTGGGGACCATCATCGGCGGTATTGTGGTTGCCATGTATCTGCCGATTTTCAAACTCGGTCAGGTGGTTTGATGGCAGAGGCGTAGTGCTGCACCACTTCGACCGCTGGGGAATCGGCGAAAAGAATCATGCATGCACTCGGGTGACCACCGTGTTTTTGAACACTTTAAAAGCCTGGGGCTTTTCAAGCAGGCATTTGTCGCAATGGTTACCGTATTCAGGCCCGGAAATCTTGATGCTGCCCCAGAAGCACTGTTTGATTGTTCCGTTCTCACCTAACGCCAGCCACGCCCACACACCCACTGGCTGGTGGTGGCCACCACCAGCAGAGCCGCATAACTGGCCATCTTGCCGTCCCGGCCAAAGAACCACAGCCCCACTCCCATGGCTAGAGAACCTGCTACAAAATTAATAGCTGCTTGCGCAATCCACACGGGGGCTCCAGCCCTTTTTCCTAATATAAATGAACCCACCAACGTCAGCAAACCACCCACTGCCAAGGCCGGTGCCAGAAAGTTCATCAGGTGGTAGATTGGATCCAAAGCGCCCATGTGGGTAGGCCTGAAAAGGCCAAAAGTGGTGATGTGTGCAGTCGATTTTATAATTAGACATAAATCAAATGCGGCCTGTGCGCCCAATAATGAAAATATGGCAGTCTGGACTTTAGGCATCAACCACACCACCGCTCCGCTGGACGTGCGCGGTCGGTTTGCGTTTGCCATGGACCAGATTGCCCCGCATCTGCATGGCCTGCGCCAGTCGCTCAACCGCATGCCCGAGGCGGCCATCGTTTCCACTTGCAACCGCACCGAAATCTACTGTGCGGGTGAGCATTCCGAGATCGAGCCCACACTGGGCTGGTTGGCCCAATCGGCCGGTATTTCAGCTGACTCCCTGCGTAACCACACCTATAGCCTGCAGGACGGCCTTGCCGCACGCCATGCGTTCCGGGTGGCCAGCGGACTGGACTCCATGGTGCTGGGCGAGCCCCAGATTCTGGGCCAACTCAAAGACGCCGTGCGCGCGGCCGAGGCGGCCGGTGCCTTGGGCACCACGCTGTCACAGCTGTTCCAGCGCTCGTTTGCCGTGGCGAAAGAGGTGCGTACGTCTACCGAGATCGGTGCCCACTCCATCAGCATGGCCGCTGCAGCGGTGCGGCTGGCGGGCAACCTGTTTGAAGACCTGGGGCAGGTCAACGTGCTGTTTGTCGGTGCCGGTGAAATGATCGAGCTGTGCGCGACCCACTTCGCGGCCAAAAACCCCAAGTCGCTGGCCATCGCCAACCGTACGCTGGAGCGTGGTGAAAAACTGGCCAGCCGGTTTGGTGGCGAAGTCATGCGCCTGGGTGACCTGCCGGACCGCCTGCACGAATTTGATGCCGTCATCAGCTGCACCGCCAGCACCCTTCCCATCATTGGACTGGGTGCCGTCGAACGGGCGCTCAAGAAGCGCCGCCGCCGCCCCATGTTCATGGTCGATCTGGCCGTTCCTCGCGATATCGAATTCGAGGTCAAGGCGCTGGAAGACGTATACCTCTACACCGTGGACGATCTGGCCAGTGTGGTGCAAACGGCACAAGCCAACCGCCAGGCGGCCGTGGCACAAGCCGAAGCCATTGTCGACGCCGGGGTGCAAAGCTTTTTGCACTGGGTCGACCAGCGCGGCAGTGTGCCCCTGATCCAGCAACTCAATGCCCAGGCCGATGCCTGGAGAGCGGCAGAGCTGGCGCGCGCCCGCAAGCTGCTGGCCAAGGGCGAGCCCGTGGATGCCGTGCTGGAGGCGCTGTCCAAAGGCCTTACCCAGAAAATGCTGCATGGAGCCATGGCCGAGCTGCGCGCCGCCGAGCCACAGGCGCGCGAGCGCGCGAGCCACGCTATCGAACACTTCTTTTTGCGTAAATGATGGCGCCCCCACGTTCGCCCACTGCGTGTAGCTCACTGCCCCCCAAGGGGGCCGCGCTTGCTTGGGGCGGCCCGGCGCGGCGCGCGCGTTAGCTGGGGTTGCCCCCACTCTCCCCCAGCCCCTCTCGCCCCGGCGGGCGAGAGGGGAGCTTTAACAGCCACATTTTGTTATTGCGCTTCGGCCAGGCTTCTATGGCTCTGGCCCTGCTCTTCCCCTTGATTGATTTCTTATGAAAACATTTTTTCGCCAACAACTGGCCCGCTATACCGACCGGCAGGCCGAGCTGGAGTTTCTGCTGTCGCGCGAGGACATCATGAAGGACATGGAGCAGTTCCTCAAACTCTCGCGCGAGCACACCGATGTGGCCGCCGTGGCCAGTCGCTGGGCGCGCTACCAGCAGCGTGAGGCTGATCTGGCGGGTGCCCAGGAGATGCTTTCAGACCCTGACATGGCTGAAATGGCCGAGGAGGAAATTACTACGGCCACGGCGGAATTGGCCCAACTCGAAGGCGAGTTGCAGCGCATGTTGCTGCCCAAGGACCCGGACGACGCACGCCCCGCTTTTGTGGAGATCCGTGCTGGCACCGGTGGCGACGAATCCGCGCTGTTTGCGGGTGACCTGTTGCGGATGTATATGCGCTATGCCGACCGCTGCGGCTGGAAGACCGAGATCGTCAGCGAGTCCCAAAGCGAGTTGGGTGGCTACAAAGAGGTGGTGGTGCGCATGGAGGGTTTCCACAATGGTACGGGTGCGTATGGCGCGCTCAAATTCGAGTCCGGAGGCCACCGTGTGCAGCGCGTGCCCACGACTGAAACGCAAGGCCGCATCCACACCAGCGCCTGCACCATTGCGGTGCTGGCGGAGCAGGACGAGGCAGAAGCCATCAAGATCAACCCGTCTGACCTGCGCATCGACACCTACCGCGCCAGCGGTGCCGGGGGTCAGCACATCAATAAAACCGACTCTGCGGTGCGCATCACCCACATCCCCACCGGCATCGTGGCCGAATGCCAGGATGGACGCAGCCAGCACAGCAACAAGGCCCAGGCGCTGAAGGTGCTAACCGCCCGCATCCACGAGAAAGAGCGCAGTGAGCGCGCCGCCAAGGACGCCGCCGAGCGCAAGAGCCTGGTGGGCAGCGGGGACCGCAGCGACCGCATCCGCACCTACAACTTCCCGCAAGGCCGCCTCACCGACCACCGCATCAACCTGACACTGTACAAGCTGCTGACCATCATGGAAGGCGATCTGGATGACGTGATCAACGCCCTGCAGGCCTATGAAGCAGCAGAGCAGCTGGCGGCGCTGGAACTGGGCATGGTGTAGATGGCCTCCACCATCGCGCAGGCACTGGTCTGGGCCCAGGCACACGGGTTGGACCGTCTGGACGCACAACTGCTGCTGCTGCACGCGCTGGGCCGCCCAGAACAAGAGCGCGCCTGGCTGCTCGCGCATGACACCGACACCCTGCCGCACGCCATCTACGATGCGCTGCAAGCCGCCACACAGCGCCGGGTCAAGGGTGAGCCGCTGGCCTACATCACCGGACACAAAGAGTTTTACGGCCTGGACTTGGGCGTTGACGCCCGTGTGCTGGTACCGCGCCCCGATACTGAAACCCTGGTGGACTGGGCGCTGGAGGTGCTGGGCGCTATCAGCAGCCCACAGGCCCACAGCGTCATCGACCTGGGTACAGGCAGCGGCGCCATCGCCCTGGCGCTCAAACAGACCCGTCCCGACCTGCAGCTGACTGCGGTTGACTTCAGCACGGACGCCATCGCTGTGGCGCAAACCAACGCACACAGACTGCACCTGGACGTCCAATTTGCTCAGGGCAGTTGGCTAAGCCGTGTGCGTGGGCGTTTCAGCCTGATCGTCTCCAACCCGCCGTACATTGCTGAGGGCGACACCCACTTGTCCGCCCTGACCCACGAGCCGCTTGCAGCGCTGGCCAGTGGCGCCGATGGGCTGGACGACATCCGCACCATCATCACCCAGGCTCCAACGCACCTGCTGCCTGGTGGCTGGCTGTTGCTGGAACATGGTTACGACCAGGCACCCGCCGTGCGTGCCCTGCTGACTCATGCTGGCTTTGCGGATGTACAGTCGCGCTGCGACCTGGCAGGCATCGAGCGCTGCAGTGGTGCTTGCCTGCCGCCAACCCTGGCTGGCGTCAAGGTTTGAGTGCCAAACAGACCTCCAGCCCCCGTAGAATGTGCGCAACCAGCTATTATTTTTGTAGCAATTTAAATCCAGAACACCATGTCCAACACGACCCCCGCCTGCCCCCAGTGCACACTGGAAAACACCTACCCTGACGCAGACAACTGGGTCTGTGCCGATTGCGGCTTTGAATGGCCCAAGGTCGCAGCCACACCAAGTGATGACGACGCGGACGCCGTGGTGAAAGACTCCAATGGCCAGGTACTGCAAGACGGCGATGCCGTGGTGCTGATCAAAGACCTGAAGGTCAAAGGCTCGTCCACGGTGCTGAAAATGGGCACCAAGGTCAAGAGCATCCGTCTGGTCGGTGGCGACCACGAAGTCGATTGCAAGATGGACGGCGGCAGCTTTATGCTGAAAGCCTGCTTCCTGAAAAAGGCCTGAATTCCCAATAAGTCTGCGAATCGACGTTACATACACGCGCGGTAAATTTCGGCCAGAGACACCACCCCTGTGCGCGCCAGCTTGATGCCGTTGGCGGGCAGACTGTGCATGCGACTGGCCAACGCACTGTCGCGGTACACGTCTGCCGACACCCCCACGTCCACCCGCTCGGCAAGTTGCTTGTCCATCACCAGCAATTCATAAATGGCCTGGCGACCCGAGAAGCCAGTACCGTGGCAACGGTCGCATCCGGCACCCCGCCAGAACACGTCTTCCGGCCCAATGTCCAGATTGTTTCGCATCAGCGTATCCACCGGCTCCACCACGCGGCAATGCGGGCAGTTGGTGCGCACCAGGCGCTGCGCCAGCACGCCGATCACGGCCGAGCGGATCAGGTAGGGTTCCACCCCCATTTCAATCAGCCGAACCAGTGCGCTGGGCGCATCGTTGGTGTGCAGGGTACTGAATACCAGGTGCCCAGTGAGCGCGCTTTCCACTGCAATTTTGGCGGTCTCGTAGTCGCGCATTTCGCCAATCAAAATCACGTCGGGATCGTGGCGCAGGATGTGGCGCAATGCCTTGGGAAAACCGAAATCAATCACCGGGTTGACCTGGATCTGGATAACGTTTTCCAGCTCGTACTCAATCGGGTCTTCCACGGTGATGATGTTCACGTTCTGGCGCACCACCTCCTGTAGCGCTGCGTACAGTGTGGTGGTCTTGCCCGAGCCGGTAGGGCCGGTCACCAGCACGATGCCCATGCTGCGTCGAAGCAGGTCACGCAGGCGGGCCAGGTCGGCGTGCTCGAAGCCGATGGCGTCCAGGCTGCGCATATCGGCCGTGCGGGCCAACACCCGTATCACCACGCTTTCGCCAAACTGCGACGGAATGATGGAAATGCGCAAATCAATACCGGCGCCGCTTTCGTTGATGCGGATGCGACCATCCTGCGGCAGGCGGTGCTCCGAGCTGTTCATGCTGGCCAGAATCTTGATGCGCCCCACCACTGGCGGTAACAGCGCCCGACGCAAGCGGCGCACCGGCACCAGCGTGCCATTGATACGAAACAGCACTTCGAAGGTCTTTTGGCCCGGGCGGATGTGGATGTCCGAGGCCCGGCGGCTCACGGCATCAGCCAGCAAATTGCTGACCAGCCGCACAATGGGTGCCTGGCGGGCCAGCAGCTCGGCCTCGCTCCAGACCCGCATCTCTTCTTCTTCCGAGCCGGTCTCCATCTCGCTGATGGCCAGAGACTCCAATTCGTCGGAATCGCTGTGCGACGTATAACAGCGTCCAATGGCTTGCTGGATATCACCAGCCGCTCCCAGTACGGCCACTACACGGCATTGGGTTACAAAACGAATCAAATGCTGCTGTTCGGCATCCAGCGCATCGGCCAGGGCTACCATCAACAGGTCACCCTCGCGCATCAGTGGAAGCACGTTGAGCCGCGCAGCCATGTCCGCCGGCACACTTTGCAATGCCTGCAATTGCGGATCAAATTCGGTCAGCACCACCACCGGCACATGGCCGAGCACATCAGCAACCCGCAGGGCATGCCCGACCTCACTCTGGTTATGTCCATCCATGGACAATTGCGTGATCAGGCGCGCCACCAACTCGGCGGCATCTTCTGCAGGGTGCAGAGTTCGTGCATGGAAAGCTTCCACCAGACAGGTATGCCCGGCACCTTTTTCAAGTGGGCCGGTACTCTCCAGCGGCAGCACCCGAAAGTTGCCTTGCTCCAGTACATCCTGCAACTCGTTGAGGTTGTGCGCCACGCCCATTTGCAGTGGCGTGATCAGGGGCTCACCCCCATCGAGTGGAACCGGCGCAGTGTCGTGCGTCGGCCATTCGCCCGACAAGCGCGTGCGGTGGTGTGCAAAATCATCACTCAGCAGCACGTCGTGGGGTAGCTCGATATCGGGTTCAGTCATAGTGGAAGGCACAGTAGTAGCCAATACGCTCATGCTGGCACCGAAGCTGCCAGCCCAATTTGAGTTGAATCAATCAATTGACAGCGCGTTCACAATGTCCACCTTTCCCGCACCGCCAGCAGGGTCTGGGATAATGCACATTTGCGAAAATAGTAGGTCGATTTGGCCTGATTACATGGAGTTTTACGATGAGCGATACACAAACACGCATCGATGAGTTGGTCAAGAACAATGAAGTTTTGCTGTTCATGAAGGGCAACGCCAGCTTCCCTCAGTGCGGCTTTTCAGGCCGTGCCATCCAGATCCTGAAAGCCTGCGGTGTGGACGCCAAGGCCATCAAGACCGTGAACGTGCTGGAAGACGACGCCATCCGCGCTGGCATCAAGGACTACAGCAACTGGCCCACCATCCCCCAGCTCTACGTCAAGGGAGAGTTCATCGGTGGCTCCGACATCATGATGGAAATGTACGAAAACGGAGAGCTGCAGCAGGCGCTTGGTTCTACTCCAGCCTGAATTTTCTGGCCTAACCGGCAAACTCCCACAGCCGCTGGTTGGCAAACACTGCATTCGGGTATTGCGGTTTGCCACGCGAGCCGTTGTAGCGCCCCAGTGCCATAGAGAGATCACCTTTTTCACGGTCGATGTAGTGGCGCAAAATCACACAACCAAAACGCAGGTTAGTTTGCATGTGAAATAGCTTGCCCGCATCACCATCACCCAACGCACGGGTCCAGAAGGGCATCACCTGCATGTACCCGCGAGCTCCGACGACTGATACTGCAAACTTGCGGAAGTTGCTCTCGACCTGAATTAACCCAAGCACCAGGGACACATCCAACCCCGCACGCTTGCTCTCGTACCAGACGGTTTGCAGGAATTCCTTTCGGGTTTCCCAGTCCGGCTTCTTCTTCTTCAGGCGCTCGCCCATCGCGCCGATCCAGCGCAGGTATTGCAAACGCGATTCGGTGTCGTTAAATTCCGGAATGGGTGGCGCAGCGTTGCGAACGGCGCTGCTCAGTGCCGTGCGAACGGAGTCAATCAGCGGCTCTTCCAGTTGGGCACCGGCCCAAGCTTCTTCGCCCAGAGTTAGCAGACCCAACCCAACGAGCAGTTGTACAAGGCACTCCCTGCGGGGAACAGAATTGGCTGTGCCTTGCGTCTGCGTCATACCGCCAATTTAGACTTGATCAACTCCAAAACGTCCCCCACAGCGACTTTTTCAGATGTCGGATCACGGCGGTGCTGATACTCCACCTGCCCTTCTTTCAGGCCACGGTCTCCAATGGTGACGCGGTGTGGCACACCGATAAGTTCCCAGTCGGCAAACATGGCACCAGGACGCTCACAGCGGTCGTCCAGCATCACATCCACACCGGCAGCCATCAGGTCGGCATAGAGTTGGTCGGCGGCGGCCTTGACGTCCGGGAAACGGTCCGGGCTGATGGGGCACAGCACCACGGTAAAGGGCGCCAATGCGTCGGGCCAGATGATGCCCTTTTCGTCGTGGTTCTGTTCAATGGCAGCCGCCGGCAGGCGCGTGATGCCAATGCCGTAGCAGCCCATCTCCATCAGTTGGGGTTTGCCATTCACATCCAGGAAGGTCGCATGCATGGCCTTGCTGTACTTGGTGCCCAGGTAAAAAACGTGGCCCACTTCAATGCCGCGCTCAATCGCCAGGGCTCCTTTGCCATCCGGAGACGCATCACCGGCCACCACATTGCGCAAATCAGCGACCCGATCCGGCTCTGGCAGATCCCGCCCCCAGTTCACTCCGGTCATGTGGAAGTCTTCGGCATTGGCACCGCATATCCAGTCGGCCATTGCCGCCACTTCGCGGTCCACTACGATTTTCACCGGCTGCTTCAGGCCAATGGGGCCAAGGTAGCCGGGCTTGCAGCCAAAGTGGTCTTCTATTTCGGTAATCGACGCAAACCGGAAGTCAGCCAACCCGTCCAATTTACCCACTTTCACTTCATTCATGTCATGGTCGCCGCGCAACAGCAGCAGCCAGACCTGGGTCTTGACCACATTGCCCTTGTCGTCCTTCGTATCGGTGGCCAGCACCAGTGACTTGACTGTGGTGGACAACGGCACGCCCAGCAACAGCGCAACCTCTTCACAGGTGCTTTTGCCCGGCGTTGGTGTCCTGGCCATCGCTTGAGCCGCTGCCTTGCGGGGCTCCGTCGGAGCCAGGGCCTCGGCTTTCTCCATATTGGCCGCGTAATCGCTGCCCGGGCAATAGACGATGGCGTCTTCCCCCGTGGCGGCTATCACCTGAAACTCCTCGCTCAGATCGCCGCCAATGGCGCCGCTGTCGGCCGCCACGGCCCGATAGGTCAAGCCAAACCGGTCAAAAATCTTGCGGTAGGCAGCCGCCATCACCTGGTAGCTGGCCTTGGCGGATTCTTGATCCCGGTCAAAACTATAGGCGTCCTTCATGGTGAACTCGCGCCCGCGCATCAAACCGAAGCGGGGACGGCGTTCATCCCGAAACTTGGTCTGAATCTGGTACAGATTCTTGGGCAACTGCTTGTAACTCTTGATTTCCTGGCGTGCAATGTCAGTAATCACTTCTTCGCTTGTAGGCTGCACCACGTAATCACGGTCGTGCCGGTCCTTGATGCGCAGCAATTCCGGGCCGTTGGTGGTGAAGCGCCCGGTTTCCTGCCAGAGTTCGGCCGGCTGGATCACGGGCATCGACAGTTCCACGGAACCTGCACGGTTCATTTCCTCGCGAACAATCGCCTCGACCTTGCGAATGACCCGCAAACCCATTGGCATATAGGTGTAGATGCCGGCTCCGAGCTTTTTGATCATGCCCGCACGCATCATCAGCTTGTGACTGGCCACTTCGGCGTCGGCAGGCGCCTCTTTCAAGGTGGAAATGAGAAATTGGGATGCTTTCATGGGCAGACTCGTGAACTTCCTGGGTCTTCGCCACTTGATCCAGCGCAAGTGCTGTGCATAATGAACGAAGTTTAAAAATTGGGGTTTGATTATGCTCGACCGGGACGGCTTTCGGCCCAACGTCGGCATCATCCTGCTCAACCAGCGAAATCAGGTATTTTGGGGCAAACGCATACGAACCCATTCGTGGCAGTTTCCACAGGGCGGCATTGACCGGGGAGAAACCCCCGAGCAAGCCATGATCCGTGAACTGCACGAGGAAGTGGGGCTCCATCCGGAGCACGTCAGCATTGTTGCCCGTACCCGGGACTGGTTGCGCTACGAGGTGCCGGACCGTTACATTCGCCGCGACGCGCGCGGCCACTACAAAGGCCAGAAGCAAATCTGGTTTTTACTCAAATTGCTGGGGCACGACTGGGACTTGAACCTGCGCGCCACCGACCACCCCGAGTTCGACGCCTGGCGGTGGAATGATTATTGGGTGCCGCTGGATGCAGTCGTTGAGTTCAAGCGCGGAGTCTACGAAACAGCGCTAACCGAGCTATCGCGCTACCTGCCACGCAATGAGCCGCGCAATCGTTTTCTACGCCATGGACACCGCGGCCCTGACACCGGCCATGGTGTCCTCGGCGGAATACAAAACGGGATGGGCGTGGAACTGCCCCCTGGAGCAACTTTTGAACCCGACCCTGGCGTGTAGGTCCGTGAGCTATGCCCGGGTCAAAACCAGGTTGTCTCGGTGCAGCATTTCAGGTTCAGCAGCGTAGCCCAGTAATTTTTCGATGTCGGCTGAGGGTTTGCGACACAGCAGGCGCGCCTCGGAATTCGAATAATTGGCCAGTCCACGGGCAATTTCCACACCCGATTCATCGCGCACAGCAATCACGTCACCGCGCGAGAAGTCTCCTTCGACCTGCACCATACCGACCGGTAGCAGGCTCTTGCCTTCATCGCGCACTTTGACCACAGCACCCGGGTCAACTACCACAGCACCCCGCAACTGAAGGTGGTCAGCCATCCATTGCTTGCGAGCCTGGTTCTTCTGGGTTTGAGCCACCAGCAGCGTACCGATGGCCTCACCCTGTGTCAGGCGAATCAGCGCATCGGGCTCGCGTCCCCAGGCAATCACGGTGGAAGCGCCGGAACCAGCAGCCCGCTTGGCCGCCAGAATCTTGGTGATCATGCCGCCCCGGCCCAGGCTGGAGCCCACACCACCCGCCATGGCTTCCAGTGCCACATCACCCGCACGCGCTTCGTGCACGAACGTGGCGTCGGGGTCCTTGCGGGGGTCTGCCGTAAAAAGACCTTTTTGATCGGTCAGGATGATGAGTGCATCCGCTTCCACCAGATTGGCGACCAGCGCACCCAAAGTGTCGTTGTCACCAAACTTGATTTCGTCGTTGACCACCGTGTCGTTTTCATTGATGACCGGCACCACGCCCAGCTTGAGCAGCGTCAGCAAGGTTGACCGGGCATTGAGATAGCGCTCGCGGTCAGCCAGGTCAGCATGCGTGAGCAGCACCTGCGCGCTGCCGAGCCCATTGAGCTTGAGCTTGGTTTCGTACATTTGCGCCAGACCCATCTGCCCCACGGCAGCAGCGGCCTGCAATTCCTGAATCGCTTTGGGGCGCACTGTCCAGCCCAGGCGCTTCATGCCTTCTGCGATGGCACCGCTGGACACCATGATGACTTCACGGCCATCACGCATGAGGTGCGCCATCTGGCGACACCATTCACCAATGGCCACTTCGTCCAGTCCACGGCCATCGTTGGTGACCAGACTGGAGCCAACCTTGACAACCACGCGACGCGCATCGCGCAAGACCAAAGAGCTAGAAATATGTGCCATATTCGCCTGTAGCTCCCGTCCAACGTGCGTAGAGCGCTACTCTTTTTGTAGTAATGTTATGCGTCAGGCAGGACTGCAAAACGGGGGTCGACGACCTCGGGCGTCTGCTCGACCAACTGTTGCGCCTTGATGTGTTTGTAAATTTCCTTCACCAGGGGCTCACAGCCCTCACGCGTCAAAGCCGATATTTCAAACACCGGCCCCTTGAACTTGAAGCGCTTCACGAAATCTTTTATCAAGGTTGCGCGCTGGTCCGACGCCACCATATCGAGCTTGTTAAGGACCAGCCAGCGGGGCTTCTTGTACAGGTCTGTGTCGTACTTTTTGAGCTCATTCACAATCGCTTTCGCCTGCGCCACGGTATCCACGTTCTCGTCAAACGGAGCCATATCCACAATATGCAGCAGCAAGCGCGTACGGGTTAGATGGCGCAAGAACAGGTGGCCCAGGCCTGCGCCCTCGGAAGCGCCTTCAATCAGCCCTGGCAAGTCAGCCACGACAAAGCTCTGCTCCGGCCCGACCCGTACCACCCCCAAATTGGGGTGCAAGGTGGTGAAAGGGTAATCGGCAATGCGCGGGCGCGCATTGGAAATAGCCGTGATGAAGGTTGACTTGCCCGCGTTGGGCATGCCCAGCAGCCCTACATCGGCCAGCACCTTCAGTTCGAGCTTGAGATTTTTTTTCTCGCCGGGCCAGCCAGGGGTTTTCTGGCGGGGCGCGCGGTTGATGGCACTCTTGAAGCGCAGGTTGCCAAAGCCGCCGTCACCGCCCTTGGCGATGGTGATCACTTCGCCCGGAGTGAGCAACTCAAACAAAACCTCGCCGGTTTCAGCGTCGGTGATGATGGTGCCCACCGGCATTTTCAGGGTAATGTCGTCACCGGCAGCGCCAAACATGTCGGAGCCCATGCCGTGCTCACCGCGCTTGGCATCGTGGCGGCGCGAGAAGCGGAAGTCCACCAACGTATTGAGGTTGGGGTCCGCCACTGCAAACACGTGACCACCGCGGCCGCCGTCCCCGCCATTGGGGCCACCAAACTCTTTGTACTTTTCATGCCGAAACGAGACGCAGCCCGCCCCGCCGTCTCCAGCAGAGATATCGATATAGGCTTCGTCAACGAACTTCATGGTGTCTTGCGTGGTTATAAACGAAAAACCCCGCGCTGATCCAGCGCAGGGTTTCAGTGAGGGGCAACCGCAGGTATCAGGCTGCAGTCACGTTCACCGTGTGTTTGTTCAGCGCACCCTTGGTGGTGAACGAAACGTGGCCTTCAGCCAGCGCAAACAAGGTGTGATCCTTGCCGATGCCTACATTGGTGCCGGGATGGAACTTGGTGCCACGCTGACGCACGATGATCGCGCCGCCGCTGACCAATTCGCCGCCAAATTTCTTCACACCGAGCATTTTGGGCTTGGAATCGCGCCCGTTTCGCGTAGAGCCGCCGCCTTTTTTCTGTGCCATGACCTTATCCTACGATAGCGCCAATTTGCAGTTCAGTGAACAGCTGGCGATGACCTTGACGTTTCTGATAGTGCTTGCGACGGCGCATTTTGAAAATGCGCACTTTGTCGTGCTTGCCCTGCGACAGTACTGTGACTGTTACAGTTGCGCCGGACACCAAGGGTGTGCCAACTTTCAGTTCAGCGCCGTTTCCGACAGCCAGAACCTGGTCGATCACAATCTCTTGGCCTACGTCCGCAGCAATCTGTTCTACTTTAATTTTTTCGCCAGCAGCAACCCGATATTGCTTGCCACCGGTTTTTATGACCGCGTACATGTTGACCTCTTAATCTTGACCCCGTTGACTTAACGTCAGCGGACTTGACTCTCCGGACGAATTTCCGCAGAGCCCAAAATTATAACATTCAAGCATGCCTTAGGCAAATTCACGCATCGAACGAAAAAATGACACGCCGCGTTTCTATACAATCCTGTACCTAACCATCCGCTCTACTGCCTTGCAAGCCACCTCAACCGCTTCATCAACCGGGCTTTCCATCGTCGAACAGGACATGCTCCAGGTCGATGAAGTCATCGCGCGCAGACTCGACTCTGGCGTTCCCTTGGTAGGCAGCGTTTCCCGTTACATCATTTCAGCTGGCGGCAAGCGTCTGCGCCCTGTCCTCTTGCTGTTGTGCTGTGGCGCTCTGGGATTCAAAGGGGAGCAGCGCTTCAACATGGCGGCAGTGGTCGAATTCATCCACACCGCCACACTTTTGCATGACGACGTGGTTGACGACTCTGCAATGCGCCGCGGCAGTCCCACAGCGAACGCCAAGTTCGGCAATCCGGCCAGTGTGCTGGTCGGCGACTTTCTCTACTCCCGCGCCTTTCAGATGATGGTTGACTCCCAAAGTATGCGCATCATGGAGGTGCTGGCCAACGCCACCAACATCATTGCCGAAGGTGAAGTGCTGCAGTTGATGAACATGCACAACGCCGGGCTCGACGAAACCGGCTACCTGCAGGTCATCCGGTCCAAAACCGCCAAGCTATTTGAAGCCAGTGCCCGGGTTGGCGCCATCCTGTCCGCAGCGAGCCCCGAGATGGAAGCAGCCTGCGCGGATTACGGACAAGCGCTGGGAACGGCTTTTCAGGTCATTGACGACGTGTTGGACTACACAGGCGACGCCGCAGTCATGGGCAAAAACCTGGGAGACGACCTGCGTGAAGGCAAAACCACTTTGCCACTGATCGCCGCCATGCAACGCGGCACCCCATCCGAGCGCGAGGCCATACAGCAAGCCATTGAGACGGGTGACGTGGCGATGCTCGACACCGTCATCGCCATTGTCAAAAAAACCGGCGCCCTGGACATTGCACGCCTCGCCGCACAGGCCGAAGCCAAGCGGGCAATTGATGCTGCTATGCACCTTCCAGATGGCCCACACCGGGAATGCCTGGTTCATCTGGCATCCCAATTGCTGGACAGAAATCACTAAATTGGACTTGCAATCTCCCAATTTGTTCCTATAGTTGCTTCAAGAGGGGTGTCTTTTGAAGTTCAAGTGGCTTCAGCGGCGGCCCTTGCGAAAGGTGGTTTCTATAGAATGCGGTTGCAACAATTTCACCCAACAGCCGGTCTTATTTAGCCCGGATTACGTTACCGCCCCGTAACGTCAAGCGCCACCAGAGCGTGGCAAGTCTGCAAGGCCCTGCGTTTTCGCGGGGCTTTTGCTTTTCGAGATTCGCAGAACTAGTCGGATCAGAAGTGTGCGTTTGGTACAATAATTCCCTCGTATAGGGGGTGTATGACGCTAACTTCGCACGGCGCCAACCCACAAACGGGGTGTAGCTCAGTCTGGTGGAGCGCTACGTTCGGGACGTAGAGGCCGGAGGTTCGAATCCTCTCACCCCGACCAGAAAATTCCAGTTTTAATTCATATAGTTAGCGGCGCTTGACGGCCGGTTGTCGGCCCAGCAGCCGTTTTCACACATATCCCTGCGGATTGCTACTTTGCCAGCGCCAGGCATCTGCACACATCGTCTGTAAATCGCGCGTCGCCTGCCAGCCCAGCACCTCCTGCGCCAGCGCCGGATTGGCGTAACAAGCGGCAATGTCACCGGCTCTGCGCGCCTGTATCCGGTAGGGAACGGGTTTGCCGCTGGCCTGCTCAAAAGCCGTCACCATATCGAGCACGCTGTAGCCCACGCCGGTGCCCAGGTTGATGGCAGTGCACTGCCCTGTTGGTGAAGCAGCCAAAGCCTCCAGCGCACGCAGGTGGCCCTGTGCCAAGTCAACCACGTGAATGTAGTCGCGCACCCCGGTGCCGTCTGGCGTGGCGTAATCGTTGCCCCAGACGTTCAAAAACTCGCGGCGCCCAACGGCCACCTGGGCCACAAAGGGGAGAAGGTTATTGGGCACGCCCTGCGGATCTTCACCAATCAAGCCGCTGGCGTGTGCGCCAACTGGATTGAAGTAACGCAGCACACAAAATCGCCAGGTGGCATCCGCCGCAAAGGCATCGCGCAGCATGTCTTCAACCACCAACTTGGTGCGACCATAGGGGTTAGTGGCCGACAGCGGGTGGTCTTCGGTCAGCGGCAGGCGCTGCGGGTCCCCATACACCGTGGCGGAAGAGCTGAACACCAGGTCCTTGACGCCGCAGGACTGCATCGCTTCGAGCAAGCACAGGGAGCCGACCACATTGTTGTCGTAATAGTTCAGCGGCATCTGGCCGGACTCACCCACCGCCTTCAGGCCAGCAAAATGAATGACTGCGGTTGCGCCGCTCGTGCGCAGGGCCGCTTCCACTGCGGCCCGGTCACGCACATCACCGTGCACGCGCGTCAGCGCTTTGCTGGTGATCCGCTCCACCCGGTTCAAGGCCTCGGGCTTGCTATTGCAGTAGTTGTCAAACACCGTGACCACGCAGCCGGCGTTGAGCAGCTCCACGCAAGCGTGGCTGCCGATGTAACCAGCACCGCCGGTTACCAAAATATTCGTGTGCATGAGACCGCCTTTACCTGCCAAAGCCAAACCCGAGACACTGCACGAGCACCAAGCCACAAGGATACCGTGTTCAGCGGGTACCCTGATGGGCCATGACAACTCCCGCATTGCTGTTAACAGCAGTCCCTCTCGGACTTAACTACACAGTCCTGCATTGGGGAAATAGTCAGCCCAAAACTGGAATATTTTGTGACGGTTTTGCACGTGTCAGGAGCCCACTGGAAGGGTACTGATACCATTTGGACCTTTTCGGTCATCTGTGAGTCCCATGCTTTTGAAAATGCTTGACTGGCCGCGCCCCATCAAGCGCGCTGTGGTGATTGTTACCGACGTGACTTTGGTCCTTGTGGCCACTTGGTTGGCCTACTCGCTGCGGATGGAAACGCTGCATCGGCCTCAAGGCGATGAGTGGTGGGCCTATGCCATCAGCCCTGCGCTGGCGATACCCATTTTTCACCGCTTCGGGTTGTACCGGGCCATCTTCCGGTACAGCGGCATTCATTCGCTTTACAAGACCGGGCAGGCGATTGTGGTGTTCGCCGCCGCGCTAATTGTGGTGCACCTGTGGCGTCGGTGGCCGGTTTTTCCGCTGACGCTGGGTGTCCTGCTACCCCTCATATTTTTTGTGCTGGTGAGCATCAGCCGTGTAGTGGCACAGCTGTGGTTAACCAGTTTTAACCACCGAGGCCAGATGAATCAAGGCCGGATGCTGATTTATGGCGCGGGTGCCGCTGGTGTGCAAACATCCTCCGCCATGGCGATTACCCGCCAATTCAAGTTGGTGGGCTTCATTGACGATGATGCAACCAAAGTCGGGCAAACCATCAACGGTGTACCGGTGTATGCACCAGGCAATGTGCCCACCATTTTGCAGAGCCTGCTGGTAACAGATATTTTGCTGGCCATGCCCAGCGCAAGCCGGGACCGGCGCAACAAGATCATTCAGAGCCTGCGCGATCTGCCGGTGCATACGCGCACGCTACCCGGTCTGTCAGATCTCGCGAGTGGCCGCGTGACGGTTCAAGACTTTTGTGAGTTGGATGTGGAAGACCTGCTGGGCCGCGAGGCTGTTCCACCGCAAGCGGATTTGCTGCAGCGCAACCTGCAAGGGCAGACCATTTTGGTGAGCGGCGCGGGTGGCAGTATAGGCAGTGAGTTGTGCCGCCAGATTTTGCGTGAACACCCCAAGCGGATGGTGTTGTTGGACCATAACGAGTTTGCGCTGTACACCATTCACCGTGAGTTGGTAGGTTGGTGCAGGACACAAGACTCTTCCATAGAGTTGGTGCCGGTGCTGGCCAGTGTGGCCAACCGTCGCCGTCTGGACTGGATTTGCACCGTCTACCAGCCGCACACGGTATACCACGCAGCCGCTTACAAGCATGTACCCATGGTTGAGTGCAACCCGTCCGAGGGCATTTTTAACAACGTATTTGGTACGCTGAACATGGCGCAGGCGGCCGTTGCGGCTCGCGTGCAACGCTTTGTGCTGGTATCTACCGACAAGGCGGTGCGCCCGACCAACCTGATGGGCGCCAGCAAACGTATGGCCGAGTTGGTGTTGCAAGCCTTGGCAGCACAGGGCGATACCCACGCCACTTGCTTTGGCATGGTCCGGTTTGGCAATGTCCTCGGCTCCAGCGGCAGCGTGGTGCCGATGTTTCGCGAGCAAATTTTGCACGGTGGCCCCATTACGGTGACCCACCCTGAAGTAACGCGCTACTTCATGACCATTCCAGAAGCGGCACAGCTGGTGTTGCAGGCTGGCGCGATGGCGACAGGGGGTGATGTCTTTGTGCTGGACATGGGCGAGCCGGTCAAAATCATCGATCTGGCGCGCCGACTGGTCGCGCTGTCGGGCCTACAGGTGCGTGATGCAACGCAACCGGATGGCGACATTGAAATTACCTTTGTAGGCCTTCGCCCCGGTGAGAAGCTGTATGAAGAGCTTCTGATTGGGAACAACCCCACGCGCACCGACCACCCACGCATCATGAAGGCACATGAAGACTTTATGAACTGGCCAGAACTGCAAGAGCAGCTCACCCGGCTAGAGGCCGGCGCAGTCGATGAAAACGTAACTGCCATCAAGGCCGTGCTGACGGTGTGCGTGCACGGGTTTCATGAACAGCTCGACTGTGCTATCAATTAGATAGCTGTCCATGCCCATACTACGGGGGCTGGAACCAATTTTCATCACATTTCTCGACTTGCCAGTGCGCCCTACTGCACCCGTCCATAGGTATCCTCAAGCCGGACGATGTCGTCTTCACCCAGATACGAGCCAGACTGCACTTCGATAATCTCCAAGGGCACTTTCCCGGGGTTGCGCAGGCGGTGGACCTGACCCAGGGGGATGTAGGTGCTCTGGTTTTCGCTCAACAAAATGATTTTGTCACCGTTGGTAACCTCGGCGGTACCGCTAACAACGACCCAGTGCTCGGCACGGTGGTGGTGCATCTGCAAACTCAGCGTCGCGCCGGGTTTAACTACGATACGCTTGACCTGAAAACGTTCACCGTTGTCGACACTGTCATAGGTGCCCCACGGGCGTGCCACATGGCGATGGTGCTGTGCCTGGGGCACGCCGGCAGCCTCGAGTTGTGCGACCACGGTATTGACCTGCTCGGCGTGCGCAGCATCAGCAACCAACAGGGCGTCTACGGTGTCCACGATTAGCAGATTGGTCGTGCCCAGCGCC
>CAJAVE010000123.1 GCA_903945325.1 uncultured beta proteobacterium
ACGCGCAGCGCCGGAAACAGAAACGGCAGGGCGGCAGGCAGGCGCAACATCCACAGTGCCTGCCAGCGCGAGGCCGCGTAGGTGTGCATCATTTCGGTCTCCATCACCTGGGGCGAGCGCAGGCCCTGCACCATGGCCACGGTAACCGGAAAGAAGCTCAGGTACATCGCAATCACCGCCTTGGGTGCCAGACCTTCCAGCCCCAGGCTGCCCAGAATGACCAGCACGATGGGCGCAATCGCCAGCACCGGCACGGTTTGCGAAGCCACGATCCAGGGCAGCAAGGCGCGATCCAACGTGCGCGAATGGACGATCAGCACCGCCAGTACCAGCCCCAGCAGCGTGCCCAGCACAAAACCCACCAGCGTGGTCTCGCCGGTCACCGCCACATGGAACAACAGGTTACGTGGTGAGTCCAGCGGCCAGTCCACCAGGCCGGACCAGAAATCCACCGCAATCTGGTGCGGCGCGGGCAGCACCGGTCGCTCCATGTTCCAGGTGGTAGCCAGCAGGTCTTGCCAAGTCCACGGATGGCCAGCGGGCTCCAGCACGCGCTCTACGGCGGCCGCGCTGTTCATGCCCCAGGCCGCACCGTACCAGATGACAAGGAATGCGAGCAGCAGCACGGCCACCGGGAACCCTGTATTCCACATCCGGCGGGCCAAAGGCGGTGTGGGCGCTTTATTCGAGGTGGCCATCGGCCAGCGCCTCGCGCACCTGGTGCGCCACGTCCATGAAAGCCTGCGTGTCACGCAGGGCCAGGTGCCGCTCATCGGGCAAGGGCGACTCGATCACCTTGACGATACGCCCGGGGCGCGGCGACATGACGACGATGCGGGTGGACAGATACACCGCCTCGGAAATCGAGTGGGTCACAAACACCACCGTACGCCGCTCGCGCTGCCACAGTTGCTGCAACTGTTCATTGAGCCGGTCACGGGTGATTTCGTCCAGCGCGCCAAAGGGCTCGTCCATCATCAAAATTTTTGGCTCAAAGGCCAGCGCGCGCGCAATCGACACACGCTGCTGCATTCCGCCCGACAACTGCCAGGGGTACTTGCCTTCAAAACCCGTCAGACCCACACGCTCCAGGTGCTCCAGGGCGATGACCCGATTTTGTGCGGTGCCGCCGCCTTGAATTTGCAGCGGCAGCATCACATTGCCCAAAACGGTGCGCCAGGGGAACAAGGCCGGTGCCTGGAATACGTAGCCATAGGCACGTGCCATGCGGGCATCGTGCGGGCTCACGCCGTTGACCAGTACCGTGCCCGCGCTGATCTGCTCCAGGTCAGCAATGACGCGCAACAGCGTGGTTTTGCCACAACCCGACGGGCCGATAAGGGATACAAACTCACCCTCGCCAATGCGCAGATCGATGCTGCTCAGGGCTTTGACGGGGGTGTCGGTGGTCTGGTAGACCACACTGGCGTTGCGCACCTCCACTGCAGGGCGCGCAGAGGCATTGGTGGCGGGAGCAGACGCAGGTTCTGGTGGCATGGGGTGAAAGCTAACCGAGTGGTCAAGTTATTGTAGGGGTGGCAGCAATTTCCGTACCGCTATTGGGCGCCCTGCCCCGGATCAATCGAACAGGCCTCACCCTGCCAATAGCTCAATCCCGCTCTGAATCACTCCGATCAGCGCGGCCTGGTTTTCTACTGACTCAGAGAAGCCAATCAGTACCGTCTCGCGAGTGGTACCGCCATGCATCTGACCCAACCAGTATTGGGCACCTCCCGAATCGGCAGGGCGATGCAGTACGTTGGCATACATCAAGTCCACAAACTGGGCGTCGGTGGCGCTGACTCCAAGCAGGTTCTTGAATTCGGTACTGCCGATGAACCCGCTGGCCACCTTTTGCAAGGTCAACCCTGCGTCCATTTCTTTGATCCAGCCCGAAAGCCCAGCGATGTCCGGGATGCGGTTGAATGCCGCCTGGTAGAGCCGGTAGGCCTGCCCGGCATTGCCACTGGTGTCAAAGGCCAGTCCGATATCGTCAAATTTGAGTCGCTCAACGTTGGTGAGCGTGTCGGTTCCGTCACTGCCGCCAGCAATCGTCAGGCTGCCCGCACTGCCGGTGATGGTGTGACTGGCACGATTGCCGTTATAGAGGGCCACGTCGATGCCAGCCCCGCCGTTGATGGCGTCGTTACCGCCACCCCCTTGGAAGCTGTCGTTACCCACACTCCCAACGAGTGTGTCAGCGCCCGATGTGCCGACAAAGGTCTGCCCCTTGGCCGGTCCCGCAGCCTGGGCGGTGTTGGCGTACAAGATGCCGTTGGCGATAGCTGGCAGCACCGAGGCCTTGTTCTCGGTGGACTCGGAGAAGTTCACCAGCACTTGCGCGCGGGTTTGCAACTTGCTGGAAAGTTGGTTCACCCAGTAGCTCAGACCCTCCGCGTCAGCAGTACGGTGCAAGGCATTGGTATACAGAAGGGCGACCAGTTGCTCGTTGCCCGGGTTGGCGCCATACAAGGTTTGAAACTCGGCGCTGGCCATGAAACTCGTGGCGATTTGGGTCGGTGTCTGGCCGGTGTCCATCGCCGCAATCCAGCCGCCAAGACCGCCGAGGTCAGGCGTGCGGTTGAAGGCGGCCTGGTACAGACGGTAGGTTTGACCCGCGTTGCCTTCCAGATCAAACGCCAGATTGGCGTCGGCAAACTGGAGGCGCTCTATACCGAGCAGTGTGTCGGAGCCGGCTGCATTCGGCTTCTCGATCGAATCAGACCCTGTGGTGGATCGCAACAAAGTGACCACACCCAGCACTTGCGTGTAAGTGACTGTGTCCAGTCCACTGCCACCGTCCAGTGTGTCGTCCCCCGATGTGCTGGACAAGGAGTCATTACCGTCCCCACCCTCCAGCCGGTTGTCCCCGGCGCTACCAGTCAACGTATCGTCAAAAACGCTGCCTACCAGGTCTTCAATATTGCTCAGGGTGTCGTTACCCAGGCCACCGGTTGCCATGCCTGTTGTCAGGTTGACATTCACTGCGAAGGCAGCGCTGTAGTAGGCAATGACATCCCTCCCGTCTTTGCCATCGATCACATCATTGCCGCCATTACCTTCCAGGTGGTCATTGCTGGCGCCGCCGGTGATGGTGTCATTCCCATCGCCCCCCAAAAACCCGACCGACAGGTCGCCACCCATAAAAATGTCATCGAAGCGCGAGCCAAACAGCAGCTCAAAACCGGCAATGGAGTCCGAACCCGCGCCACCGGTGACCTTGCCGGTGTCGATATTGATGACGACACCGGTGGTGGCATCGGTGTAGTACAGGTAGTCGTACCCGTCACCACCATCGAGGGCGTCATCGCCGGTGCCGCTATAAATGACATCGTCATCCGCGCCGCCATGCAAGGTGTCGTTGCCGCCACCGCCTTTCAGGGTGTCGGCTCCGACGAGCCCCTCGATCCGTTCGTTGCTCGCAGTGCCCGTCAACGTGTCGTTACCGGCAGTGCCGGTGATGGTCAGGCCAGTGGCGCTCGGCAAACTGCCGGTGGCACCCGCAAAATTCTTCGGTGTGGCAATCGTGGACTCACCAGTACGCGTGACACTGTGCACCCCATCGTCCGGCAGCGGCGGGTAGGTAATGGTGTCGACATCGCCAAAATTCAAAGACCCACCCGCAGTGAACAAGAAGCCAGCCGGGATAATGAAATTGGGCGTAACAACACCCAGGTCTGCAAACCCCTGGGTTGCAATAAGCACCGTCGTATTGGCGGTTGCGGTGCTGCTCAGGTCCAGCGGAAAGCTGAAGGTGTTGGTAACACCATTTCGGGTGCTGCTGAGGGAAACTCCCGCCCATCTCGATTCGCCGTTTGCGTTGCCCACGGCGAGCTCGATGAACTGGATGCTGCCACTCGGATTGGAATAGAGTTCGGAGAGTCGATACTGATGAAAACTCATAGTCGCTCCTTAGTGCGGTGATAGGCAGTCAAACTGCTTGGGATCGTTGATGTGACCAGCCATGATTGGCGCCTTGTCGAGGCTCACCATGATATTGTCATTGAGGCTGACTGGTTGATTTTTTAGGTGCATGAAGGCGCTATTTTCCCAGCGCAAACAGTACGCCATTGTTGATGGCATAGACCTGACCGTCCGGGCCGACGGCGGTCGGCGTGTACGACTCCCCCAGCCCGCTCGTGAGGCGTATTCGCTCGGTCAGCGTATTGGTCACCGTACTCCACCGGTAAAGATATCCATCCTCACTGTTGACCAGGATTGAACGTGTGTAAGGATCCACGGCAGCGGTATTGATGCACCACTCGACAAATCCACCGGGAAAGGATGGGTCGGGCGTTGGTCCCAGCACGGTCAATATTTCTTTCATCACCGGTATGCCTGAGATTGAATCCGTCTGGCTGGCATTCGGGTCCAGAACCGCTAAGCGGTTCATGGCGTCGCCACTTCCGGCCCGACCGTAGTTGTTGTACTTGGTGGTGATGAGGTAGGTCGAACTTCCGTTGTAGGACGGCACCATGGATGTCGGTACCACCGATGCCGTGTTATCCCAGCCAAACGATCCCGGCGTCTTGGCTTTCGCCAAGGCAGCGTCAAAATGGAGCAACCAGCCACGCGCGTTATGCGAAACCCCCGTGGCCTCAAGTACGCCGATATAGACATCGCCATCAGGACCTACCGTGGGTGATGCGGTGCTGTCGTCGCTGATATGTGCTGGCGCGTTCTCATTGGGGTCTACCAGCGACACCTTGCCCTTGGACGCCAACGTGATGCTGTCGAGCGCCAGCAGGTAGCCCCTGGGACGTCCACTGCTGCCGGTGTCGCCGTTGACGACGATATACAGCGTGCGCTGGTCCACGGACAGAGCGGGGGCGCTGTTCATTGCCACCTTGCTCATGCCCGCATCACCCGCACTGGCGCTTGCACTGACCCAAGTACCTTTGCCGTCCGCACCCAGTCGTGCCACACCGCTGGACAAGCCCGCTGTGTTGCCTGCCAGCGCAATGAAGCCGAAATAAATGTTGCCCTGCAAGTCGGCGGTGATGGGGGTATTGATGAAGACCGACGCGTCCAGCGTGGCTTTGCTGGCCGTGTAGGTGTTATCCCCATAGAACACGGCTGTCTGCGTAGTGCTGGCGGAGGCATCCGCGTTGTCGCGGTAGTAGACCTTGCCACCCGCACCGGGCGCATAGACCCGGTTGCCGGCGGTTAGCGTCACGTTGTAGCTGGGTGTCCAGCGATGGGTTGGCATGGCATAGTCGCTATCAAAGGACCATAGCAGGGTGCCGCTGCCACCCACTCGCGCTTCAAGTCGGTAAACCTCTTTTACCTCACGCTTGACCGGCAGAACAACCGTATTGCTGGCCGTGATAACCGGTGAACCATAGTGCACCAGAAGGTAGCCCCTGGTACTGTACTGCGGTGCCATGTCCACAGGCGTTTGCCACACGATTCGGCCCAGCGTTTGGGTGGCGACTGGCGCTTGCGCTGCATGTTGCGCATCGCCACCAAAACCCAGCCATGCCAGGCCTGAGGCGGGGGTGGGCGTCGGAGCAGGCATTGGCGACACACTGGCACTTCCGCCACCGCCGCCACAGGCCGCCAGCGTTGCCGCAGTCACCGCTGCGAGGATGGCGGGCGCAAGATGATTGCGCAAGGTCCTGAAGTATTCCATTCGTGGCTCCCAATCTCAACGGTGTTGTGCGCGACGGGCAATGGGTGTTCGTTGCGACGGGGCGGTGCGGAAGTAACCGCGATTGCAATTCCCCTTGCCCCTGAAATCCAGGTTTACTATAGCCGCATGATTGGACGGATGCGTTTATTGATCGGCCTGGTGTTCATCGGCGCGGTGCTTGCCTGCGGCAGCAAGGACGAGGTCCCTGTGACAACGCCGTACGCCATACTCTTTGTGACACAGGTCCCCCCGGCTGACGATGACGCCACCCGTTTGTCCGCTGTTGCCAACCACCTGCCCGACGCCGACCGGGCACCGCGTGGCGGCGACCTGATGCTGCGCTACCCGGACGGCACTTTGCGCAACCTGACCCGAGAGGCCGGCTATGGCGTCGATGGCCTGCAGGGCTCACTCGCCATCGCGGTGCGCGAGCCGGCTGTGCATTGGAGTGGCACAAAGGCACTGTTCAGCATGGTGGTTGGTGCACCTACCCATCCAGGCGACAAGCTTCTGAGTTACTGGCAACTTTATGAAATAACGGGTCTTGGCCAAGGCGATTGGCCCACCATTGCCCGAGTGAAAAACCAGCCCGAACGCTACAACAACCTGTCGCCGCTGTATGGCACGAATGACAGGGTGCTATTCACCTCCGATCGACCGCCCAATGGTCTGCCTCACCTCTATCCGCTACTGGATGAATACGATGCATTGCCCACCACCAGCGGACTGTGGAGTCTGGAGCCCACCAGCGGAAGCCTGACGCTGCTCAGCCATTCGGCCAGCGGCGCTTTTACGCCTATTTTGGACAGTTACGGTCGCATCATTTTCACCCGCTGGGATCACCTTCAGCAAGACCGACTGGCAGAGCGCGACCGCAATGCGGAGGGCAATGGCGTGGTCAGTCCATTTGGGTCGTTCAACTATGCTGACGAGCGGCTCGATTCGGTCAAGCTTGCAAGCCGTATTGAACTGTTTCCTGAATCGGGCGCGGGTAGCGTCAATACCTATGGTCGTGTCAGTGCCTTTGCCAGCAATTTCTTTGCGATCTGGCAGATCAATGAGGACGGTACAGGGGAGGAAACTCTCAACCACGTGGGGCAACACGAGTTGGCATTTGGTTTCCTGACACCCAGCTTTATGGACGACCCCAGCCTGTCGAATCACACCGTTGACAGCTTGCACGCCAACCCGTTGCCGATCCGCCGGGAGGGTGGGCTGTTTCATGTGCGTGAAGACCCGCGAAACCCCGGCGTTTTCTTTGCCACCAGTGCGCGTGAGGCGGACTCGTTCACGACCGACCGCCTGGTCAAACTCAGCGGTGCGCCCACGCTGAACGGTGAGCAGATGGTGGTGTCCGAAGTGACAGCGGGAGATTCGGGTGACGTGCTGCGCGATGGACGATTCCGAAATCCGCTGCCGCTGTCAGATGGTCAGTTGGTCGCCAGCCACACACGCTCACAACGCCCGCCCGATGCCGGCACCCGCTTGAGTGATCTGCGCTTGAAGATGTTGGTGTTGGATCCGGCAACGGGGCGCCATCAGGCGGGTCCAGCCCTCACGAAGGGCATTGGCAAGACTGTCCGTTGGTGGAGTGCAGGCGTTCAACAACAGTTCAGTGGCGACCTATGGGAGCTCGATGCGGTCGAGGTACGCCCGCGTGGCCGTCCATTCCATTCCGAGATTGCGTTAGAAGCGCCCGAGCGGGCGGTGCTGGCTGAAGAAAACGTTAGTGAAACGACTTTACGGGCGTGGTTGGTACAGCAGGGTCTGGCATTGATAGTCACACGCGACCAGACCAGCCGAGACCAGGCAGATTTGCAACAGCCCTTCAACTTGCAGGTTCCGGGAGGCGTAAAAACCCTGTCACGCAACTTCAGCGGTGGCACAGTCTATGACATCGCACACTTCCAGATTTTTCAGGGCAACCTGGTTCGCGCCTACTCCAATCGTGTCGGCAGACGCATTTTGGCTCAGCCAATCGAAGCGCAGCGCGCCAACAATCCGATTAACCCGGGCGGCCCCCCGGGCAGCGTGCGAATTGCTATGGACGGCTCCACGGCGGCCTTTGTACCTGCCGGTCGCGCCCTCACCTGGCAGAGCACGGACCCTGGCGGAGTCGCTATCGTGCGGGAGCGCAACTGGATCACCTTGCAGCCGGGTGAAATCCGCACCTGCGCATCCTGCCATGGCGTCAATAGCGTCAACCAGGCGGGCGCGACAACGCCGGTCCACAAACCGCAGGCCTTGCGTGATCTGATCAAATATTGGAAGACCCTGCCCAGTTGAACCGGTACATGGGTTTTTTGCTAGCCAGAGATTGGGTCAACGGCTCAGATGGGCTCGGTGCGCGTCACCAGCCAGGCCAAACCTGGACCGCTGAGCAGCGGGCTCAGGCGCGCACGCACGGTGGCGTGGTATGCGTTGAGCCACTCAACCTCGTCGCTGCGCAGCAGCTCTTTCTGGATGCAGCGGGTGTCGATAGGGCACAGCGTCAGCGTCTCAAACTCCAGAAACTCGCCAAAAGGCTCGTTGCTGGCGAAGGGCACATTGAGCACCAGGTTTTCAATGCGCACACCCCATTGGCCGGCACGGTACAAGCCCGGTTCGATGGAGGTGATCATGCCGCTCTGCATGGCCATGTTGGCGTCGGGAATGGCTTTGGAAATGCTCTGCGGGCCTTCGTGCACATTCAAGAAGTAGCCCACGCCGTGACCGGTGCCGTGGCCATATTCCATGCCCTGCTCCCACAGGGGCGCGCGCGCCAGCGCGTCGAGCATCGGTGACAGCGTGCCCAGCGGAAAGCGCGCGCGGGACAAGCCGATAGTGCCCTTGAGCACCAGGGTGTAATCGCGCTTTTGGGCGGCGCTGGGTGTGCCTATCGGCCACACGCGGGTGATGTCGGTGGTGCCGCCGGGGTATTGGCCGCCGGAGTCAATCAACAGCAAACCATCGCCTTCAATGACGGCGTGGCTTTCTTCGGTAGCGCGGTAGTGCGGCATGGCGCCGTTGGCGTTGAAGCCGGCAATGGTGTTGAAGGACAGGCCAACAAAGCCGGGCCGTTTGGCTCGCTCAGCGGTCAGTCGCTCGTCAATCGTCAGCTCGGTCATGCGCTCCTTGCCCTGTGCGGCCTCAAACCAGGCGTAAAAGTTGCACATGGCGGCGCCATCCTGCTCCATGGCGGCACGCACATGGGCGGCCTCGGCAGCGCCCTTGCGGCTTTTGAGCAGAACGCTGGGGTTGATGGCCTCAACCACCTTCACTGCGGCAGGAGCGCTCTCGCGCAGGCCCAGGGTGACGCGGCGCGGGTCCAGCAGCAGAACAGCGCTGTCAGGCAATGCCGCCAGAGCGGGACCGGCCATCGGGTAGTCTTGCAGCAGCACGCCGTTGGACTTTAGCCGTTCAGCCAATTCAGAAGGCACTTTGCCGTTGGCGACGAACAGCGTTGCGGTGGTCGCATCAATCAGTGCATGCGCCAGGAATACCGGGTTGTAGGAGACATCCGAGCCGCGCAGGTTGAACAGCCAGGCGATGTCGTCTACGGTCGAGATGAAATGGTGGCTGGCTTTGAAGTGATCCATGGCCGCGCGCACCTGCGCCAGCTTGTCGCTGCGCTGCGCGCCCACAAAGGCGGCGTCGTGCTCATACACCGGAGCTTGGGGCAGGTCGGCTCGGTCGCTCCAGATATGGGCAAACAGGTCAATGTCCGTGCGCAGCGTGGCGCCCACTTTGGCCAACGCCTCGCGCAACTGTTGCGCGGCAGCCAAGCCCAAAACTGCACCGTCTACCCCGGCCGCTTGACCCGCAGTGACAGCATTGGCCAGCCACTGCACATGGTGGGTGGAAGCACCGGTTTCGATTTTGACCAGCTCAATGCCGCTGCCCGCCAACTCGGCCTCCGCCTGAGTCCAGTAGCGGCTGTCGGCAAACAGGGCCGCGCGGGTTTGGGTCAAGGTGAGGGTGCCCATGGAACCGGTGAAACCAGAAAGCCATTCGCGCCCTTGCCAGCGCGCAGGCAGGTATTCCGAGAGATGGGGGTCGCTGGACGGGACCAGGCAGGCCGTCAGCCCCAGCTCTTTCATGGCGACCTGGGCACTGGCGATGCGTTGGGCAAAAACAGAGGGGGTGGCAGTCATCGCGGTTCCTTTTGGGAAGGGTGTCAGCGCCGGTGTGTGGCGCAAACCCGCGATTGTAGGGCGGCTGTTATAGCCTTTTGACCCCGGGCAAATAGCCGACCAGTTGGCCGTCTATGTACAACGCGCCTTCCGGTGCACCAGCTTCCGCATAGAACTCAAACACCTTCTCGGCGGGGGTGCTGTTGCGGGCACGCTCGGCGGCTGCAAGACTGCGCGCAAGGCGGGCCAATGCAATGCTGGCACTGCGCAATACGCCAGCCAACAGTCGCCTTACCGATGGGCGACGTGGTGCATAGAGTGGGAAGGCCTGGGTAAACAAACTTCCTGACATGATGGGGTCTCCTGACTGGGCGACCGCAGCGTGGGCGGGCGCCGGATTGAACTATGGACTGGGGGGTCTGGGAAGGCCGCTCGCAAAGCGCATTGAGCCATCCTGAGGTCGAGCGCCTCCACTCTGGGCGCTAATCGCAACCAACAGAGGCGAGCACATATTCGGAGTGATCAGAATGAAATGGGTCATGGGTGGTCTCCTGATAAATCGAAAAAACAAGGGCCAATAGAAAAAGCCCGGATACTGATTCGCATCCGGGCCACTGAGAAACAAATGGAAAGTGGCGGCTACAAACTTGCTCAAATGATAAAGTAAAACTTATCTTGAGCAAATAGAATTTATCCCAATAGACAAACGCCTATTTTTTTTGTCGCAGCGGTGCAACACCCACCTGGGAGCGCAGCCACAGGGCGTGGGCCTCAGCGGCGGTTGGAGCGGGTTTTGGAGTTGGAGAGTGGTCCTTGGTCGACCCTGAGGGCGCTGGCTTGGGGACTGACGGTGTCAGCACCTCGCCCAGCAGGTCTAGCAAGCGGACGCGCGCCCGCTGGGGATGGCGACGGTAATAGGTCAGCACCAGCCCCACGATGAAGCGTTCGTCATCATCACGCGGTGCATGGCTGTCACTGGGGGATTGAGCTGGCACGGCGGGCTTGGCCGTAGCAGCGGCACCGGGTGCGTGGTCCTGGTCCATCCAGCCATTGGGTTTGTTGCACAGCAGCTCAAACTGGCGGGCCAGGCGTTCTCCAATCTGGCGTGAGCGCCCCTTGATTTGGCTCCAATAGCTGGGCTGGATGTGAACCTTTTCGGCAAACCGGCCTTCCAGGCCTCGCAGGGTGGCAGCGTCGGGGTGTTTGATGGTGTTTCGCACAAACTCTTCGAACAAACTCAGGGCGTTGTCGAAGCGAATTTGTGCCAAATCGGTAGCACTGGTCATGGGGCCAATGATAAACCTGCCTGCAGCTTGTCACGCCCATTTGCAGCCTGTCTGCGGCTCACCCCGCCGCATCGCACCGCGCTGGCGCCATCGGGGTCGGCATGGGTACAGTCAGCCCCAACACTTTCGCCACAGAATACACACCATGCAGAACACATCAACTACCTCAAACCTGGCTGGTTCATGGGCCCGGTTTTCCGAGCGGTTTCTCAGGCTGTTTCATGCTTACGCGGGCTGGCTGGTCAGCATAACCTGGGGCCGGTTTTTCTTTTTGTCGCTGATTCTGATCATTTCCATGGGCATCATCCATGACCTGCCGCCCCTGAACTTCACCTACCACGAGATCGTGGAGCCCGAGGTAGCACCCCCCAAGCCGCCACGTCCACCCGCCGAAGTGAAACGGCAGAAAAAGATCATCATGGACAAGGGCGATGGTGTGAACATTTCCATCGACGAGCGAGGCGTGCACATCACCACCGCGCCGGCGACCAGCGCACCCTCTTCGGCTCCCGCAACGGGGGCATCAACGCCAGCAAGTGGCAGCGTGGGTGCGGCGTCCGAACCGGCAGCAAACGACGGTGTTTCCGTCAACCTGCCCGGTGTTCACATCAAACTTCCGCCCGGATCGGACTCGGAAAAGGTGCGTGAAGCCATCAACGAAGCCAAACAGGAGATCAAGGATGCGCTGGAGGAGGCGCGCAGAGAGGCCGAAAACGCATTCGAAGAGGACAACGCCGCGCCCGAGCGCCGCATCATCCGGCACAAGATTGGCGACCCACTGATGCCGCTGACCATGTGGTTTCTGTTGATCTCGGCCATCATCAAAATTACTTACAAGGGCAAGGTACAGGCTGAAGCCAAGGCTGCACAGGCTACCGAAGTGGCCGAGTCGGAATCGCTCAAGCGCCAGGTGGTGGAAGCCCGCATGGCCGCCATGCAGGCCCAGGTAGAGCCGCATTTTCTATTCAACACGCTGGCCAGCATTGACCACCTGATAGAGACCGACCCGGCGCGTGCCAGCATCATGCAGAAAAACCTGATTGCGCTGCTGCGCGCCAGCATGCCCACCATGCGTGAAGCCAACGCACAAAGCACCCGTGACCTGGGGCGTGAGCTGGCGGTGATTCGCCCGTATCTGGAGATTTTAAAAGTACGCATGGAAGAGCGTCTACAAACCGATGTGCGCGTCAGCGATGGCTTGCTGTCGGCCGAGTTCCCGCCCATGATGCTGCAAAGTCTGGTGGAAAACGCCATCAAACACGGGCTCGAACCCAAGGCCGAGGGCGGCGCATTGACCGTGGCGGCCGAAATCGTGCACGGCAAGCTGGCGGTCACTGTGGCCGACACCGGCCTGGGCTTTGGCAAGGCGGCCACTGCGGGCACAGGCATTGGCCTGTCCAATATCCGCGAACGCCTGGCGCTGCTGTATGGCGGCAAAGCCAGCCTGGCCATCACCGAGACGGCGGGCGGCGGCACCACGGTCACCATTACCGTGCCCTATGCGGTGCGGTCACCTGAAGAGAAGCCACAATAGACGACCTCACGCTTCTTTTGGATGGAGTTTGCAGATGACCCGTGCCCTGATTGCTGATGACGAACGCCTGATGCGCGAGCAGCTTCGCGCCCGACTGACCGAGGTGTGGCCCGAGTTGGAGATCGTCGCGGAGGCCAAGAACGGCATGGAGGCCGTTGCGCTGACCGAACAGCACCAGCCGGATATTGTTTTTCTGGACATTCGCATGCCCGGGCTCACCGGGGTCGACGCCGCGCGCCAGATTGCCCAACTGCCCACCTTTGACGAGGCCTTGGGCTGGGCGGGCTGCGAGATTGTGTTCATCACCGCCTATGACCAATACGCGGTGCAGGCGTTTGAGCAAGGCGTGGTGGACTACGTGCTCAAACCCGCCGAGCGGGAGCGTCTGCAGGTGACCGTACAGCGCATCCGCCAGCGCATGGCTGAGCGGGCCAAATCCGAACCCGAAGACGTGAACACGCCGCTGGCAACCCATACGCCCGAGATGCAGCAGCTGTTGCAGCGGCTGGCTGGGCAGCTCAATCCACAGAGTCCTGCCAAGCTGCAGTGGATTCAGGCCACGGTGCGCCAGGCCATCCAGATGATTCCGGTGGAAGACGTGCTGTTCTTCATATCCGACGAAAAATACACCCGGGTACAAACCGCCACGGTGGAGGCATTGATCCGCAAGCCCATCAAGGAACTGGTAGAAGAAATTGACATGAACCTGTTCTGGCAAATCCACCGCTCCACACTGGTCAACATCAAGGCCATTGCCGGGGTCAGCCGCGACGAGCGCGGGCGCCAACTGGTCAGCGTGCGCGGCCTGACAGAGAAACTGGAAGTGAGCCGCAGTTATACGGGCTTGTTCAAGGCGATGTAACCATGTTTATGGTCAGGCTGTTCCGTCTGTTGGGCCGCTTGCCGCTGTCGTTGCTACAGCGCTTGGGTGCTCTGCTGGGCTGGCTGGTCTGGCGGCTGTCGGGCGGCTACCGTCAGCGGTTTGAAGAACAGGCGGCCGGCGCGGGCTTCAGCCCTGCGCAGTACCGGCCGGCACGGGCCGCCATCGGCACCATGGTGGCAGAGTTGCCCTGGTTGTGGCTGCGCCCGGCCGACCAGGGTGTGCTGCACCTGGTGCAGTGGGACGGGCTTGCGCACTTCGAGTCTGCACTGGATGCCGGCAAAGGCGTCATCCTGGCGCTGCCGCACCTGGGCTGCTGGGAGATGATTGGCCAATCCCTGGCCGAGCGGTATGGGCCCACGCGTGGCCCGCTGGTGGCCTTGTACCGACCCGCGCGCAAGGCCTGGCTGGCACCGCTGGTGGCGAGTTCGCGCGACCGCCCGGGCCTGAAGGCCGTGCCGACCAGCGTCGCTGGCGTACGCAGCCTGATCCGCGTGCTGCGGGGTGGCGGCTACACCGCCATTCTGCCCGACCAGGTGCCGCCGCTGGGGCAGGGGGTGTGGGCGCCGTTTTTTGGACGGCCGGCCTACACCATGACGTTGCTGTCGCGCCTGGCGCAGCAAAGCGGTGCACGGGTACTGCTGTGCTGGTGTGAGCGCCTGTCGGCGGGCAAGGGCTATGTGATGCACTTCGAGCCGCTGGACGCGCCAGAACTGGGGGACGCCAATGCCACGCCCGAGGCAGCCGCCGCAGCCGTCAATGCCGGTATGGAGCGGCTGATTGAGCGTGCACCGGGCCAATATTTGTGGTCCTATGCCCGCTACAAGCAACCTGCGCAAGAGGAATAGGGCGAAAAGGCCAAAAAGGATGAATCGATGATGCTATCTATTTGATAGCTGGTTGCGCAGACTACACATGGTCTAGCGCCGTATTTCGCTTGAAAATCGGGTCCAGAACTGGCCTGCACGCCGCTCCAAACCAGCTGCGATCAAGTCGACCGAAGCACTTTCCCTCTACGGCATCACCGCGAATCGCCGCTTCTTGCGGATCACCACGGGTTCAGGGGACTCCTTGCGCGCCACCAGCCAGTGAGGCTTCTCTCCTGAACACTCCAGGTTCGATTCCTTCGGTGCATTTGCGACAGCCTTCGCTACCTCTTTGGTTTTCAGAGGCACCACATAGTCGCCAACGACCTGCACATACTCACCTTCAGCCGTCATGGCCAGCGCACCAACCTGCGCGCCCTTGCTCACGCTGCCAAGCAGCTTCAGCTCGTCCCCATCGGAGCGCTCATGCGTGTGCCTGGCCCAAGCGGCCCGACCAAGGACCACCCGCCAACCCGGTTTGCGCGGTTTGCGCAGTTGCTTACTGTCAGGAGAGGACGTTTCAGACGAAGGCTGGCTTGGCATCAGGTCGATTATTGAAATTACGCGTTAGGGCCAATATTGTGACGCATTTCATTTACGCGCCACGCGCCACGTGCCCTTCCAGCCCCCGGGGAATGGCACCCAGCAACTGCTGCGTGTAGGCATGCTGGGGCCGGTTGTAGATATCGTCCGAGCTGCCGCGCTCTACAATTTCGCCCTGGTTCATCACCAGAATGTCATCGGCCATGTACTTCACCACGGCCAGGTCGTGGCTGATGAAGACATAGGTCAGGCCGAACTCTTCCTGCAGGTCCAGCAGCAAGTTAAGCACGGTGGCCTGCACGCTCACGTCCAGCGCGCTGACGCTTTCGTCGCAGACGATGATCTCGGGCTTCATGGTCAGGCAACGGGCAATCGCAATGCGCTGACGCTGGCCCCCAGAAAACTCGTGCGGGTATTTGCCAAAAGCATCGCCTGGCAAACCCACTTTTTCGATCAGGGCCACGGCGCGCAGGGCGCGCTCGCCGTCGTCCTTGCCGATACTGTGGATGCGCATGGGCTCCATCAAAATCTGGCCGATGGTGAAGCGCGGGTTCAGACTGGCATAGGGGTTCTGGAAAATGATCTGGATGCGGCTGCGGTAGGGGCGCATCTGGGCGGCATTCAGCGTGGCCAGGTCAATGCCTTCAAACAAAATACTACCGGCGGTGGCATCCGTCAGACGCGTGAGCATCATGCCCACTGTGGTTTTACCGGAGCCGGACTCACCCACCACACCCAGGGTACGCCCCTTGTGCAGGGAAAAGTTCGCGCTCTTGACGGCGCTGAACACGCTGCGCTTGAACAAGCCAGTCTTGAGCGGATAGTCCTTTTGCAGACCCTTGACTTCAATCAACGCCGGGCCATCGGCGGGCGTGCTGACGCGCTCCTCAGTGATGGCCGGGCGCTTGTTCATGAAGTCTTCAATCACAGCCAGGCGGCGCGGGCGGGCGTCCAGGCGCGGGCGGCAGGCCAGCAGGGCTTGGGTGTAGCTGTCTTGCGGCGCGGTGAAGATGGCCGACGCGTCGCCCGCTTCGCGCACCACGCCATTGCGCATCACCACCACGCGGTCGGAAATTTCGCCCACCAGACCCAGGTCGTGGCTGATGAACAGCATGCTCATCTTCTGGCGCTGCTGCAGTCGTGCCAGCAACTCCACAATCTGGCGTTGCACCGTCACATCCAGCGCCGTGGTGGGCTCGTCGGCAATCAGCAACTTGGGCTCGCAGGCAATGGCAATGGCAATCATCACGCGCTGCTGCTGGCCGCCCGATAGCTGGTGCGGGAAGGCATTCAGCCGTTCCTTCGGATTGGGAATGCCCACCTCGGTCATCAAATCGAGGGCGCGGTCCAGCGACTGTTTGCGGTTGAGCTTCAGGTGGATGCGCAGCACCTCGGCAATCTGGTCACCCACAGTGAACACCGGGTTGAGCGAGCTCATGGGCTCCTGAAACACCACCGAAATATCCTTGCCGCGCAAGGCCCGCAGGTCTTCGATCGGCGCTTGCAACAGGTCTTTGCCGTTGTACAGAATTTTGCTGTTGGCGTCGACGATGGCGTTTTCGGGAAGCAGGCGCACGATGCTCATGGCGCTGACGCTCTTGCCGCTGCCGGATTCGCCCACCAGGGCCACGGTGCTGTTGACGGGAATGTCAAAACTCACGCCTTTGACGGCCTGGCCAACCGCGGTTTTGCTCAGTTTGAATGAGACCTTCAGGTCCTGTACGCTAATCAAATTATTCATGGTGTTAACGCAGTTTGGGGTCAAGCGCATCGCGCAGCGCATCGGTCAACAGGGCAAACGCCGTGACGAAGGTCGCCATAAACAGGGTCGCGGTGGCCAACTGCCACCACTTGCCTTGCACGAGTTCGGTTTGGGCTTCGGCCAGGATGGTGCCCCAGCTCACCATGTCAATCGGCACGCCCAGTCCCAGGTAAGACAGGATCACCTCCGCCTTGATAAAGCTCACCACATGCAAGCTCAGCTGGACCAGCACCACATGGCTGATATTGGGAAGAATGTGGGTGAACATCCGTGAGGCGTTGGAAGCCCCAATGGCCTCGGCCGCCATCACATATTCGCGCGAACGGTGCTTCATGTACTCGGCGCGTACCAGACGGTAGATGCCGGTCCAGCCCACCAGACTCAGAATGATGACCACCGTCCAGACACCGCTACCCAAGGAGTTCGCCAAGGGCCCTGACTTCAGCACCGCCGCCAGTGCAAACACCAGCAAGATGTAAGGTATGGCGGTGAACACGTTGTACACCCACTCCAGAAAATCGCCAATACGCCCGCCGAAATAGCCCCCGATGGCGCCCAGCACGGTTCCGATCAGCGTGGCAAACAGGGCTGCAACGAGGCCCACGGTAATAGACATCTGTGCGCCCTTGATGACCTTGGCAAACACGTCGCGGCCCTGCTGATCGGCACCAAACGGTAGCGTGTCGGCCTTCACCGTCACTTCCGTCTTGAACTGGGCGGCGCGCTCATTCCACTCCTTGTAGCGCGAAGCCAGCGGATCCACATCACTGATGTCTACATTAGGACCGACCACAGTCTCCACGATCGCGTTCTGGGTGCCATCGGCAATTTTTCCCATGATGGTTGGCGCGGCAAATGGCACGCCCACTTCCTTATTCCAGTCTTTGGCTACCAGACCAAATAGGGCCGCCAGCACGAGCGCGATGAAGGCCATCGTCACGTAAAGCGACACCATGCCGACACGATCGGTCTTCAGGCGCAGCCAAGCCTGCTTCCACACACCGGGTGACTGGGGTAGGGCTTGCACAATATCGGTAGTCATTTCAGCGTCACCCTTGGATCAACAAACTTGTACAGCACGTCGGTGATCAGGTTGATCACCATGGTCAGCGCTGCCAGATACACCGTGGCCGCCTGGATGACGGGGTAGTCACTGCGATTCACCGCCACCAGAATCTCGCGCCCCAAGCCTGGGATGGAGAAAAACACCTCGATCAGGAAGGACCCAATGAACACACCCGGCAAGCCGGTCGCCACATTGGTCAGAATCGGGATCATGGCGTTGCGCAGCACATGCTTGAACAGAATGGCGTTCTCCGTCACACCCTTTGCGCGAGCGGTGCGCACATAGTCCTGGCCGATTTCATCCAGAAAGAAGCTGCGGTACAGGCGGGTTTGCGGCGCCAGGCTCACCAGAACCGCCAGAAAAACGGGCAGCGGCGCGTAGGTGACCAGATTTTTCCAGAGGCTGTTGCTCCAGCCCTGCACCGGGAACCAGCCCAGCAAGAAACCAAACACATACTGGCCCACCACGATGTAAACCAGAAAACTGATGGACAAGGCCACGGTGCTCAGCACCATGATGGCCCGGTCGGTCAGACTGCCGCGCACATAGGCCACGGCCAGGCCCGCCACGATGGCCAGCACCACTTCCAGCAGCAATATAGGCACCATGATGGTCAGCGTGGCCGGCAGACGGGTTGAAAAAATGTCCGAAATAGCCTCGTTGGTCGTCCAGCTCCTGCCCCAGTTAAAGGTAAAGACCTGCTGCACAAAGACCCACAGCTGCTCCATGACCGACTTGTCCAGCCCCAATTGCGCCCTCAGCGAGGCCAATCGTTCGGGCGAAGCCTTCATGCCGGCCATGATTTCGACCGGGTCGCCGCCAAAAAACTTGAACAGGAAAAAGATCAGCAAAATCACCCCCAGCAGGGTGGGAAGCATTTGCCAGATGCGCCGCAGGATGTAAGAAAGCATATATTGGGGATACTAGGGTTAAATGCTGATGCATTGGGACAAGGCGCGGATTATGCTTGTCCGTTTTGCTTTAGGCATTGGTGTTTGTATGAGGGTGACTATGGGTTTAGGAAAAACAGGGGTAACTTTGGCATTGTTGTGCTGGGGTCTGGGCGCGGGTGCGGAGACTTCAAGCAAGACTCAGGCCGAAAAGGTATTGCGCTACGCATTTGAAATTGCGGAGACCGGATTCGACCCGGCGCAAATCACGGATTATTACTCGCGCACTGCTACCGAGAACATGTTTGACGCGCTGTACCGCTACGACTACCTGGCGCGGCCTGCCAAGGTCGTGCCCAGCGTCGCGGACGGCATGCCGGTTATCGCCGATGACTTCAAAACCTTTACCGTCAAGGTCAAGCCCGGTATCTATTTTTCCGACGATCCGGCATTTGGTGGCAAAAAGCGTGAGTTAACTGCACAGGACTTCGTCTACACCTTCAAGCGGATTTTTGACCCCAAGACCAAGAGCCAGATCTATTCCGATGTGGAAGAGCTCAAGCTGCTGGGCATGGACGCCCTTCGCCGTGCCGCCGAGAAGCCGGGCGCCCTCTTCAACTACGACACCGAGGTAGAGGGCCTGCGCACACTGGACCGCTACACCCTCCAGTTCAAGATGCAGGACAGCCAGCCCCGCTTCATTTACCGGTTGACCGAAGCCAGCGTGCTGGGCGCAGTAGCCCGTGAAGTGGTTGAAAAGTATGGCGACAAGATCATGGAGCACCCGGTCGGCACCGGGCCTTTCAAGCTCGACCAGTGGACGCGTTCCTCCAAGATCACCTTCGTCAGGAACCCCAATTTCCGGGAGGAGTATTACGAAGCCGAGCCACCGGCCAACGACGCGCTGTCGCAAGAGATCTACCGCCAAATGAAGGGCAAGCGCATTCCCATCGTGGACAAGGTCGAGATTTCCATCATTGATGAAGTGCAGCCGCGCTGGCTCTCATTCCTGGGCAATGAGCACGACTTTCTGATGTATCTGCCCCAGCAATTTGCCAACCAGGCGATTCCCAACAACAAGCTGGCCCCGCACCTGGCCAAGAAGGGCATCCGCATCGAGCGCTATTCACCGCCCGAATTGACCTTCTCCTACTTCAACATGGAAAACGCCACCGTGGGTGGCAATTCCGCGGACAAGGTAGCGTTGCGCCGTGCCATTGCACTGGCCTACAACACGGAGGAAGAAATTCGCCTGCCCCGGCGCAACCAGGCCATCGCGGCGCAAGGCGTCATTCCGCCCAACACCTGGGGCTACGACCCCAAGTTCAAATCCGAGATGAGCGACTACAACCCGGCCCGCGCCAGTGCGCTGCTGGACCTGTTTGGCTACGTGGACAAGGATGGCGACGGTTGGCGCGACATGCCGGACGGCAAGCCGCTGTTGCTGGAATACTCGACCACCCCGTCGGCTGCGGACCGCGAACTGAACGAAGTATGGAAAAAGAGCATGACGGCGGCGCGCATCAAGATCGTGTTCAAAACCGCCAAGTGGCCCGAAAACCTGAAGGCCGCGCGGGCTGGCAAACTCATGATCTGGGGGCTTGGCAACTCGGCCTCCTCGCCCGACGGCGGCAGTTTTCTGGACTTTGGCTATGGCCCACAACGGTACGAGGGCAACCTGGCAGCCTTCCAGAACGATGAATACGACAAGCTGTACCGCCAGCAGGTCGTGATGCCGGACGGCCCCGAGCGGCTGGCGCTGATGCAGAGAATGGTCAAGATACTGGTGGCCTATATGCCCTACAAGTTCAACACCCACCGCATCCGCACGGACGTCATTCAGCCGTGGCTGGTTGGCTACCGGCGTCACCCCACGTCGCGCGCGTTCTGGCGCTATGTCGACATTGACACCAGCAAACTGCCCCAACAATAGAATTGGAACACCATGCACTCGCCTTTCAAACTGACAGCTATTGCGGCCCTGACATTTGTCCTGTCCGCCCCCGTGCCAGCCGCAACCATTCCGGCGGGAACCCAGTTGCACCCCACACAAACCCTGGTCCGATCCAACGGGTCGGAGCCCGAAAGCATGGACCCGGCGGTTGCCGAAACGGTGCCGGCCAACCAGATTCTGCGCGACCTGTTTGAGGGCCTGACTGCCACCGACACCACCGGTAAAACCGTGCCTGGCGTCGCCGAAAGCTGGAAGCAGACCAATCCGACGACGTGGGTCTTCAAGCTGCGCACCAATGCCAAATTCTCCAATGGCGAACCCATCACTGCTGAAGACTTTGTGTATGGCATCCGCCGGTTTGTCGATCCCAAGACGGCATCGCCCTACGCGGCCACCTTTGGCGTGTTCCTGCACAACGGGCTGGAAATAGCCCAGGGCAAGAAACCCACCAGTGAACTGGGTGTCAAGGCGCTGGACAAGCACACGCTGGAAATCAAGACGCAGGACCCAATACCCTTCATGGCGGAGCTGGTCAGCAACACACAGCTGGGGCCGGTGCACAAGGCCACAGTCGAGAAGTGGGGTAAAGAGTGGGTCAAACCCGGCAACATGGTCGGCAATGGCGCCTACAAACTGAAGGAGTGGAAAGTCAACAACCGCATCGTGGTCGAGAAAAACCCGAACTACTGGGATGCCGCCAATGCGCCTTTGACCCAGGTGACGTATTTGCCCATTGAAGACCAGTTTGCCGACATCAAGCTGTGGGAGTCCGGCGAGACCGATTACGTCTACCAGATGCCGCCGGGCGTGTTTGACAAGTACAAGGCGCAGTACCCCAAGGAACTGCGCAACCAGGCCATCATTGGCGTGCGCTATTACGACTACCAGACCAAAGACCCGGCATTCAAAGATGTTCGCGTACGCAAGGCCTTGTCGATGGTGATTGACCGCGACATCCTGTCCAAGCGCGTCACCGCGGACGGGCAGCCGCCGGCCTACAGCATGATTGTTGCAGGAACCGTGGGTGCCGACCCAACGCCCTACGAGTGGGCGAACTGGCCGATGGACAAAAAAGTGGCCGAGGCCAAGAAGCTGCTGGAGCAAGCCGGCGTCAAGCCGGGCACCAAGTACAGCTTCTCCTACAACACCAGCGAATACCACAAGAAGATGGCGGTGTTTGTGGCGTCTGAGTGGAAAACCAAGCTCGGCATCATCATGGAAACCGAGACCATGGAGTTCAAGGTGCTGGCCAAGAAGCGCCACGATGGCGCCTTCCAGATTGCCCGCAATGGCTGGCTCGCCGACTACAACGATGCCACGACCTTCCTGGCCCTGATCCGTTGCGATTCGGATCAGAATACCAACTTCCATTGCAACCGCGAGGCGGAAACCCTGATCAAAAAGGGTACGCAGTCGACCGACGCTGCCAAGCGCAAGGAGTTTTTGACCCAGGCATCCAAGATGATCCTGGATGACTACCCTGTCATCCCCCTGGTGCAGTACTCCTTGCCCCGTCTGATCAAGTCCTACGTGGGTGGCTATTCCGAGCTGAACCCGCAGGACCACTACCGCAGCAAAGACTTCTACATCATCAAGCACTGAGGGCCGGGCGATGTGGTCCTACACCCTGCGCCGCGTTCTGGCGGCGATTCCGACCGTGCTGGTCGTCATCACCGTCTGCTACCTGTTGCTGCACGCCACGCCAGGCGGCCCGTTTGACAGTGACCGCAAAGTGTCCGCTGCCGTGCTGGCCAACCTGCAGGCCAAATACCACCTGGACCTGCCCCTGTGGCAGCAGTACCTGCTCTACCTGAAGGGTTTGGCCCAAGGTGACCTGGGCGCCTCGTTTCGCTATGCCGACTGGTCGGTCAATGACCTGGTCGCCAGCGCCCTGCCGGTATCGCTGGCCATTGGCGGCACCGCGATGCTGCTCGCAGCCGTGATTGGCGTCACGCTGGGCATTGTGGCGGCGCTGCGGCAAAACAGCGTGGTCGACTACTTTGTCATGCTGCTGGGCAACGTGGGTAGCGCGGTGCCCAGCTTCGTGCTGGGACCGGTCATGATCATCGTGTTTGCGATCCTGCTGAAGTGGCTGCCGGCGGGTGGCTGGCATGACTTTGAATTGCGCTTCATGGTGCTGCCAATTGCGCTGCTGACCATTATCAACGTCTCAACCATCGGCCGGGTGATGCGCGGCAGCCTGATCGAGGTCATGCACAGCAACTTCATCCGCACCGCGCGCGCCAAGGGTTTGCCAACCCGTGTTGTCGTGATGCGCCACGCGCTCAAACCCGCCTTGCTACCCGTGGTGTCGCTGTTGGGGCCGTTGGCCATTTCGTCCATTACGTCTGCCCTGGTGACCGAGACCGTTTTTTCGCTGCCGGGACTGGGCAAACTGATCGTCAACGGGGCCGGTAACCGCGACTACACCCTGGTGTTGGGGTTGGTCGTTCTGATCACGATGCTGACCGTCACCCTGAATCTGCTGGTGGACCTGGCCTATGCCTGGCTTGACCCCAAAATTAGGTATTAAAAGTGCCTCCAGCCCCGGTAACCATTGCGTAAGCAGCTACTAAATGAATAGCATTCTGGATCAACTTCCCAATCTGGTCGCGCCGCCGCGCAGCCTGTGGTCGGATGCCCGCAGGCGCTTTCTGCGCAACCGGGCGGCCCTCGTCAGCCTGTGCCTGCTGTCGCTGATCTGCCTGGCCTGCGTCATCGGCCCGTGGGTCTTGCCCCATGCCTTTGACAGTGCCGACTGGGAATCCATGAGCGCACCGCCCAGCTTCGCAAACTCTCACTTTTGGGGCACGGACGACGCGGGGCGTGACCTGCTGGTGCGCTGCCTGATTGGCGGGCGCATCTCGCTTACCGTGGGGCTGCTGGCCACCCTGTCATCGGTGACGCTGGGCATTGTGTGGGGCGCAACCGCTGGCTTCGTTGGAGGCAAGGTGGATGCCTTCATGATGCGCATCGTCGACATGATGTATGCCATTCCCTACCTCCTGATTGCCATTTTGCTGGTGACCATTCTGGGGCGCGAGTTTTATCTGGTAGTGTTGACCATTACCGTTTTTTCGTGGATGGACATGGCACGCGTGGTGCGTGGGCAAACCTTGTCGCTGCGGTCCATGGAATATGTGGAAGCGGCGCGGGCGATTGGCGTTTCCACACCGCGCATGATCTTTCGGCACATCGTGCCCAACCTGCTGGGCGTGGTGGTGATTTACACCACGGTGACGGTGCCGGGCGTGATTCTGACCGAATCGGTGCTGTCCTTTCTGGGCTTGGGTATCCAGGAGCCCATGACCAGTTGGGGGGTGTTGATTCAGGATGGGGCCAAGACCATGGAGGCGACGCCCTGGATTCTGTTGTTTCCAGCGGCTTTGTTGTCCACCACCCTCTATTGCTTTAACTACATTGGCGATGGCTTGCGTGATGCGCTGGACCCCAAGGAACGGTGACAAGACCATGCATTTGATGGAAGTAAAACAACTGGGGGTGCAGTTTCAAACGCCCGATGGTGTGGTCAGCGCGGTCAACGGCATTGGCTTTACGTTGGAACGGGGCAAGACCCTGGGCATTGTGGGTGAGAGCGGCTCGGGCAAGAGCCAGTCGGTTCTGGCCATCATGGGCCTGCTCGCCATCAATGGCCGCGCCACGGGCCAGGTGCTGTACAACGGCAAAGACCTGCTCAACATGCCTGTGGAAGACTTGAATCGCATTCGGGGCAACCGGGTGGCGATGATTTTTCAGGACCCCATGACATCGTTGAACCCGTATCTGACGGTGGAGCGGCAGATGACCGAGGTGCTGGAATTGCACAAGGGCATGGGCCGCAAAGAGGCGCGCGCCAAGGCGCTGCAGGCGCTGGACGCGGTCAAGATGCCCGAGGCGGCCAAGCGCATCATGATGTACCCGCATGAATTTTCAGGTGGTATGCGCCAGCGGGTGATGATTGCCATGGCGCTGTTGTGCGAGCCCGACGTGCTGATTGCCGATGAGCCCACGACGGCACTGGATGTCACCGTGCAGGCGCAAATTCTGATTCTGATGCGCGAGTTGCAACGTGACTTTGGCACCGCCATCATCATGATCACCCACGACCTGGGTGTGGTGGCAGGCCTGTGCGACGAAGTCATGGTGCTGTACGGCGGCCAGGTCATGGAGCAGGGCAGTGCCGAGGCGATTTTCTACAAGCCGTCACATCCCTACACCGCAGGCTTGCTGGCTGCGGTGCCCCGCCTGGAGGGAGGCGACGCGCCCATGCTGGCTATCCCCGGTGCGCCGCCCAATATGGCCAAACTGCCAGCGGGCTGCCCGTTTACCGAGCGCTGCGTCATGGCCTTGCCGCAGTGCCCAAGCGTGCGCCCGGCCCTGACACCGGCCGCCCACGACGGTCAGGTACTGCGTGCCTGCCACCTCAACATCGAAACGGTGACACAAAACCTGCAACGCCTGAAGGCCGAACAGGGAGCCGCAGCATGACCGGCCCATCCTCTTCCCGCGAGTTATTGCTGTCCGTCAAAGACCTGCGCGTGCACTTCGCCATTCGCAGCGAAAGCCCCTGGCCATGGACCCCCACGCGCGCACTCAAAGCGGTAGACGGCGTGTCGTTTGACCTGCACGCAGGTGAAACCCTGGGCATTGTGGGTGAGTCGGGCTGTGGCAAGTCCACCCTGGCCCGCGCGTTGCTCAATCTGGTGCCCATCACCGATGGCAGCGTGAAGTGGCATGGTGACGAAATGCGCGGCGCCAGTGCGCAGGCCTGGCAAGCCAAGCGCAAAGCGGTGCAGATGATTTTTCAGGACCCGCTGGCCTCGCTCGACCCGCGCATGACGGTAGCCCAAATCATTGGTGAGCCCCTGCGCACCCACTGCCCCGGGTTAACCGCCGACCAAACCAACGAGCGCGTGCTGGCCATGATGCTGCGCGTGGGGCTGACCGCGCAACAAATCAACCGCTACCCGCATGAGTTTTCAGGCGGCCAGTGCCAGCGCATCGGCATTGCCAGGGCCCTGATTCTGAAGCCCCAAGTGGTGATCTGTGACGAGCCCGTCTCGGCACTGGACGTGTCCATTCAAGCCCAGATCATCAACCTGCTCAAGGAGTTGCAGGCCGAAATGGGACTGGCGCTGGTGTTCATTGCCCATGATCTGGCCGTGGTCAAGCACATCAGTCAGCGCGTGATGGTGATGTATTTAGGGCGGGCCATGGAACTGGCCAGCAAACACGCGCTGTATGACACGCCACGCCACCCCTACACCCAGGCACTGTTGTCTGCCATTCCGGTGCCGGACCCACGGGTCGAGCGTGCCAAGACGCTGCAACTGTTGCAAGGGGATTTACCATCGCCGATCAACCCGCCGTCGGGTTGTGTGTTTCGCACACGCTGCCCCAAGGCGGTGGCGCAGTGTGCAGTCTCAGTACCTGATTTGCGCTCAGTTGGCCCTTTGACTCAAAGCGCCTGCATCGTTGACGAATCTGGAAGCTAAAGCCTTTCGTTGACGAAAATCGTTGACGAAAAAAAACCGCCCGAAGGCGGTTTTTTTTCTGAATGGAAATGATCCGATCAGAATTCGTAAGCAGCAGACAAACGAACGCTACGTGCCTTCTGGATGCTGTCGGCAATCGGCTGGCCGTAGGCTGGATCAGGTGAACGCAGAGCGGCTTCGCCTTGTTCGTTGACACCACGGACACCACGCTCGTTGAAAATATTCAACGCATCGACAGTGAACGTCAGACCCTTCTGCCAGCCTGGTGTATAGGTAGCTTGCAGGTTGACTTCCTTGGTCCAGTCCAGGCGACCTTGTGAACCGCGTGGTGTGGGTACACCATTGCAGTAGAACGAAGACGAACCATACTGGATAGACACGGTGTCTGTCGTGCCGTTGTAGTAACCGAAGCAGTTCTTTGGACGACCGCTCTTGGCAACCAGACTACCGCCAATGCGCCATTCGTTGTTCAGCGCGTAAGAGCCAAACATCTTGATGGTGTGCTGACGGTCATTTGGCAGGTCGCCGTAAGCGCCTTCCATCAGACCAGGGTAGTCGAAGTCCTGGCTGATACCGGCATCGTCTTGTCCGATATCGGACTTGACATAGCCTTCGGTGTTGCCACGGCTACGTGCGAACACATATGAACCCTGGAAGCTCCACTTCTTGTCCCATGCGCGCTCGAAAGTAATTTCAATTGCATCATACAAACGCTCTGGCTCTGGCATTTGCAGGGCAGACGCGGGAATCATGACCGGTGTCAGCTTCCCTGTGCCGTCCAAGTCAATATTGGCCTTCAAGTCACGGCCAGCGTTGTACAGGAAGCAGTGGCCAATGGCGCCACCGATTGCATCGGCTTGTGCTTGTGTGTAGCCATTCTTCACAGCCCATGCTGCGGGACCTTCGTCGTTGCAGATGTCGTCCATGGCATCACGCAACTTGCGGTGCGTGTACTTCATGCCGAACGACCAGTTGGCAGCCAATGCTTTCTGGAAGCCCAGAATGAACTCATCCTGGTGCATGGGCTTGATATCTGGATCCACCACGGAGAGGGGGTTTGGTGTAACACCCGTGCTAGAAACCAGACGGGTACCCAGCATGCCTCCCATATTCGGCACTTGCTTTGGCAAAGCGCCGACAGAGCCCGAATACGTGTAGAACTCGCGATAATCAGACTCGGAACCAGCCAAACGAACGTTGGTGTTCGCATACACAGGAATGAAATAGCGTCCCAGGTTACCGTAAACCTTCAAGTCGCCGTTGCCCGATACGTCCCAAGATGCGCCAAAGCGTGGAGCCCAAGTGTTCTTGATGTCGATGAACGGCACGCCATCGGCGTTGTTGTTCGTGAATTGCTCGTTACGGATACCCGCGTTGATCAAAACATTCTTGGTAACCTGGTAGTTGTCTTCGATGTACCAAGCAGAATTCTTGGTCAGGAAAGAGCCGCCGTTCGTGAAAGTACGTGCTTCAACATAGTCGATCGCAGCACCAGTATTGTTGACGTACCCATTAGAAAGTTTGGATCCGTTGTTCAGCTTCTTAATCTGGTAACGCGTGTCGCCAGGGTACTTGGTACCGTCAACCGTCGTATATTTTTCGGTATCCAAACCGGCACGGATCTGATGGCTACCCAGTGTGTACTCTGCATCCAAACGGAATGCTTCGCGCTTGTCATTGGCAGTAGGGAGGGAAATGCTGGTTGCAGTCCAGCAGCCATAAGAAATGCGCGGTGACACGCGGTCATCACGGACGAACGGGCAATTTGCAGACGAAATATTCGACGAACGGGAGTACTCACCCTTACCAAACATGGCAGAAATGTTGAAATCATCGGTGATCCAGCTCGTCCACTTCAGGACGGTGTTTTGTCCGCCATACGTATACTCTTCGGACCCCACATAGTCACCTTTGGTGGTGTTGTACTTCAGTGGCGACTTCCAGGTATTGATGGTATCGGTCGTCTTGTCGCTGAAGGCAGTCAACTCCAGCAGGTTGCTCTTGTTGATGTTCCAATCCAGCTTGACCAGGTAGTTGGGCGAAGTGTTGGCCAGTTCCGTCTGACGATCAACGCCATAGCCTTTCGACGACTTGTTGTTGCCTTCGAGAATACCGAAGAAGAACAATTCGTCCTTGATAAGGGCACCGCTACCCCAAACATTAAGCTTGGTAGAGGTCGCACCGCCAGCGCGCTCTTTCAGATCCCACTGTCCCGTAGCGGCATTCTTCTCGGAGTACACCGAAGGACCCGACCAGTTGTCTGGGGAGTAGCTTGCGCTCACGCCACCATGAAAATCATTGGTACCACGCTTGGTGTTCACGCTGATCACGCCACCCAGCGAGCGACCGAACTCGGCGCCGTAACCACCGGTTTTGACCTGGTGCTCGGCGATCGCTTCGAACGGAATCTGGTTAAACGCGACACCGTTGACGATGTTGGTGACGTTGAAGCCGTTGATGTAATACGCATTCTCGGCGGGCGAAGCACCGCCGATCGAAGGCACGTTGCCGCCGCGTGAACCAGTCTGTCCGATACGGCCGTCGCCTTCAACCGCGCCAGGTGCCAAGAGAGTCACTGCTGTCACGTCCTTGATCACGGGGATGCGGTCAATCGTTGCCTTGGTCAGCGTCTGGTTGGATTCGGTTGACTTGACGTCCAATGAACGAATCGCAGCGCCAGTCACCACAACGGTCTGCAACGTGCTGAAATAAGCGTCAGAACCCTGACCAGCCAGCACGTTGACTGTTTTGCTGTCTTTGGAGCCATTGGCATTGACTACGGTAACGATGTACTCACCGGATGGCAGCTGTGACACTTGCGCAGATCCATCATCATTTGCCTTGACTTGGCGCGTAACGCCAATCGACTTGTTCTCAATCATGATCGATGCGCCCTTGGACGCGCGAACATTGATCGAGCCAGCGCTCTGTTGTGCGTATGCCGCACCGGTAGCAAGCAGCAGACCCGCTGCTGCCGCGACCGCGGTACGCCTCCACAGGGGAGACTTAGGCAAATATTTGCTCATAGAAATTTAACTCCAAGAATTTGATAAACGATCTGCCACTTTACTTACAAACTGACATGTTGGCAGCGGTGTCTACCCTGCTTGTAACGATTTAGTAACAATATGTTGCATAGATACATCAAATTGAAACACATCAAAATCCACGCTTCATTTTGGACCTGACCGATGCACTCCTTGTGTCAATCAATCGCCGGTCCATGCACCAGAAACAGGCATTCCCGCTACAAATGAAAAAAGTCGCCGAGGACAAACCAGGGCGACTTTTGGGATCAGTCTGTCGCCATAAACAGCAACAATGACCTGAAAAATCTACTCGATCTTGAACACAAACTCCTGGGTTGCCACAACCTCAGTGGCATCAGCCGTGCACTTGTACTGCATCATGGCGGCCTTGACGGCAGCATGGAATACACGGGGTCCAGACAGAATCGTCACTTCCTGCACGGCACCATTTTTCACCAGGGCCTGAGCCTTGACCACCCCTTCCGAGCCATCCTGAATCGCCTTGCGGGGCATTTCAGGTGGTACCTGGGTGGGGCAGGCCACACGCAAGTCCTGTCGGTTGGGCGCGGGCCGGGGAGGGGCCACAACCGGTGGGGGCGCAATCACGGCCGGTGTGGGCGGTGGTGTCGCCACTGAGGTGATCGACGGCGCATTGGAAGTCGCCTGCGGGGCCACGTCCGGCGGTGGCACAAACGGTGGCGGTGGTGCGTCCACCTTCATGGCCTCTGGAGGTTTGATTTCCTTGGGCGGTGGCGGTGGCGGCGGTGGAATGATGACTTCCTGAATCACCACCGCTTCGAGTGGCTTCTTCAGCATCACCAGTGCGTTGCGAGCAGTGCCGGACACAATGGCCCAGCCAATGAACAAGTGCAACACGACAACAACGGCAATGCCCTTGTAACGCCGCGAGGGGTCTTTTGGCCTGTAGACCGGGTAGAGGCTCATCGTATTGTTCATTGGACGAACTGCTCGCTTCCGATCACTGCCATCTTGGTCAGGCCCTTGCGCTTGGACGTGGACAAGACATTGGCAAACACCGCGTACTGCGACGCCTTGTTGGGCCGGATGTGGACTTCAGGCTGCGAAGCCTGCTGTCCAACGACGTCCATATTGGCTTCGAGTTCCTGCGCGGATACGGGCAGACCTTGCCAATACACGACGCTGCGGTCATCGATGTCGATCTGGATTTTCTCGGGCTTGATGTTGTTGGTGGGCGGGGTGCCCACCGGCATATCGAGGTTGACGGCGTGCAGCTGGATGGGAATGGTGATGATCAACATCACCAATAACACCAACATCACGTCGATCAGCGGCGTCGTGTTGATGTCCATCATGACTTCTGGATCGCCGGAGCCATCACCGGAACTTCCTACATTCATTGACATTTTGGGTTTCCTTGCAAAACGGGTGCAGCCTTAGCCACCCAGTGCGGGGGGTTC